>JAFAUQ010000021.1 GCA_019243195.1 Hyphomicrobiales bacterium | reverse complement strand
CGTATCAGAGATCGATCAACCGTCGCAGCTACGCCCGCTCCCAGACCCAATGCACCGGCTACGACGTGCTCACACGCCGTTCCGTGCGTGAAAAAATAACCACGTCCGCCTCTTGACTTAACGGACATCAGAGGATGACGGCGGAGATTGTGGCTGCAGATAAATGGACTCTTCAGCAAACAATGCGTTAGTCCACGGCCGAAGGCATCTTTCCCAGCACCTGCTGGGAATGCTCGGTATGCTGCGGCTCGCTCGTCACGGTCGCGGACGGCCGCGTCACTCGACACGCGCGGACTCTCGTGTCGCGTGCGAGCGGCGCCGCCGGCCGCGTGAACGTCGGGCAATAACAAATAAGCCGGGAGTACGATTGTGAGCGAGGTGCGTCTCAAGCATTTCGGATGGGGCCGCGAAGGCGAAGGCGCGAGCGCGGAGGAAGAAGCCTTCGCGCGCGGACGCGCCGCGCAACGGTTCGGCGGACTGCCGAGCGACGAGGTCGCGCCGCCGCGGCTCGAGGAGATCAAACTCACGGCCCCGCGGCTAACACCGCCGGCGACGCTCGCCGCGATCTGCTCGTCGGAGACCTACGACCGCGCCGCGCATACGTATGGAAAATCATATCCCGAATACGTGCGGGGGCTTAACGGCGATTACGCGAATGCGCCCGACGTGGTCGCCTACCCGCGCAACGAAACAGAAGTCGCGGCTGTGCTCGACTGGGCGGGCAGCGCCGCCGCGGCCGTGACCCCATTCGGCGGCGGCTCGACCGTCGCGGGCGGCGTCGAGCCGAAGATCATCCCCGGGCGGCACAAGGGCGCGGTCACCATCGATCTCAAACATCTCGGCCGCGTCGTCGAGGTCGATCGCGCGTCGCGCGCCGCGCTCATCGAGGGCGGCGCCTACGGCCCGGCGCTCGAAGCGCAGCTCAAGCCGCACGGCCTCACCCTGCGGCATTTTCCGCAGAGCTATGAGTTCTCGACCCTCGGCGGCTGGATCGCGACGCGTTCGGGCGGCCACTTCGCGACGCTCTACACTCATATCGACGATCTCGTGGAATCGCTGCGCGTGGTCACGCCCAAGGGCGTGCTCGAAACGCGGCGCCTGCCGGGTTCCGGCGCGGGCCCGAGTCCCGATCGCCTCATCATCGGCTCGGAGGGGACGCTCGGCATTATCACGCAGGCATGGATGCGCCTGCAGGACCGGCCGCGCTTCCGGGCCGGCGGCGCCGTGCGATTCAAGGATTTTTTCACCGCGGCGCGCGCGCTGCGCCAAGTCTCACAATCGGGACTCTATCCGGCCAACTGCCGCATTCTCGATCCGCAGGAGGCGCGCAACACCGGCGCGTCCGACGGCAGCGCCGCCATCATGGTGCTGGCGTTCGAGTCCGGCGACCATGACCTCGGGCCGTGGATGAAGCGCGCGCTCGAATGCTGTGCCGACCACGGCGGAACGCCGGAAGCGGCCGAGGGCAGCGATGCCCATCGCGAAGGCGCCGCCGGCCGCTGGCGCACGGCGTTCATCCGCATGCCTTACCTGGTCGAGCGCCTGATCCGCATCGGCGTCATCAACGACACGTTCGAGACCGCGATCACCTGGGATCGCTTCGAGGCCTTCCACGACCGCATCAAGGAAGCCACCGTGCGCGCCATCAAAGACGCGACGGGACGGCCCGGCGAAGTCACCTGCCGCTGCACCCACGTCTATCCCGACGGGCCGGCGCCCTACTTCACGTTCCACGCGCTCGGCCGCCACGGGGCGCTGATCGAGCAGTGGCGGGCGATCAAATCGGCGGCGCTCGACGCGGTGATCGACGGCAGCGGCACGGTCACGCACCATCATTCGGTCGGACGCGACCATCGCCCGTGGTACGATCGCCAGCGCCCGCCGCTGTTCGCCGCCGCGCTGCGCGCGGCCAAACGCGAGCTCGACCCGCAGGGCCTGCTCAATCCGGGGATATTGATAGATCCGGCGTGAACGTTACGTCTCGCCCTCCACGCTGCGCATCTCATAAAGCGCGAGCGCGATCACCAGCACGCCGACGACGACGAAATTCACCGTGGCCGCGGCCGAAGCGATGCCGAGTACCCACGGCGAGATCACCAGCCACGCGCCGAGCGCGACGTTGATCCATTCCTCCCACGGCCGGAAGATCGAGAGGGTCACCACTTCGGCGAGGATGATGAGGAAGCCGACGATCACGGCGTTGCGGGTCGGCACGGGTTCGAGATCGAATTGGAGCGCCCAGGGCGAAATGCACAGCCAGATGCCGAACGCCCAGCTGGCCCAATCTTCCCATTGCCTCGGCAGGGAAACTTCCGCGCTCGCCGGCATCAGGGATGTCCCGAGTTGGTGATGTCGAGGAACGGGCCGCCGTAGGTGCGGCACGTCTTGAGACAGGTGAGATCGCAGGAGTCGGTTTCGCTGCGGCAGTCGTTGACGTGATAGGCGGTCGCGCACGCCTGGAAGCGCCGGCTGCAGGCGGTCTCGCAGGTGCGCCAGCAGGCGTCGGAGACGCGCACCGAGTTCGAATGCGCGCGCGCCGTCGGATCGAGCGGGAATCCGCGGAACCAGGGCGGCCACGGCGGCGGCACGAAGCCGTTGTCGCCGGCCAATGCCGAGGATGCGACCAAGCCGAAGATGATCCCGAGAACAAGCGAGCGCTTCATATTGGCGATCTTAGCCGAGATGTTGAGCCATGCCCACGCGTCATTGCGAGGCGCCGGCGCAGCGGCGACGAAGAAATCCAGGGCAGCGCGCACGGCCCCTGGATTGCTTCGTCGCTTCGCTCCTCGCAATGACGGCTACCTGTCATCCACGAAGCGGATTGCGATCGGGCGGCCGGCGAGCGCGCCGCCGAGGCCGCGGCTGAACGGCAGCGGCGTGCAGCGCTTGAGCGAGGCCGTGACCGCGTCGAGGTAGGTCTTGCGCACGTCGGCCGGTGTGCCGGGGCTCACATAAGTGACGCGCGGCGGGCCGACCGGCTCGCCGTCGCGTTTGAAGCTCAGCCGCACCGAGAGCTGGGTGCCGTGACGGCTGTCATCCATGGCGGGCGGCACCCAGCAGGCGCGCAGCGCTGCAAACATATCGCCGATGGTGTGCAGACGGTGCTCCGGCGCATCTTCGGTTTTGTCGGCCGCCGCGTTGTCGTCGGGCGGCGAGCCGTCCGCGACATGCTGCGGCGGGGGTTGCTCGGCGGCGCGCGTTTTGATGGTGAGTTGCAGGTTCTGCCCGAACGGATAGTTGATATCGGGCTGGCACGGGAAACGGCTGAAGACGCTGCAAAACGTGGGATGGCAGGGATGCGGGCTGAGCACGCTGCACGGATAGGGATTGGCGAACACGCTGGTGGAACGCGCGCTGCCCGGCGAAGGCCAGATAAATAAAGCGGCCGCGAGGCCGATAACCGCCATAAATCGGAAAAATACAGACATGTGTGCGACACCCGTCCAGCAGCGCCGTCATCGCACCTTTATCTAATACAATCGACGGGAAAAGACGAGTAGCGCGTCAGGCCGGCTGGCGTGCCGCGTTTCCGGCAATCACTTCCACCTGGAAGTCGCCGGCAAGCCCGTGCCGTGCCATCAAGGTCGGGTAGTGCGTGCGGAACGCGGCCATGATGGCGTCGTATGGCACGTCGGCATAGGTGCCGCGGTCGGTGAGGTACTGCATGTAGACGCGACCGGAACTGTCATAAGGATGCAGCAGCGAATCGGAGCGGCCGTCGAAATCGAGCGGCTCGAGCCCGATGCGCCGGCACATCGCGCTGTTGAAGGCGGGCGTCGCCTTGACCCAGGTGCCGTCGATGAGAATGTCGGTGTAGGAGTGCCAGACGTAAACGTCGGTTCCCATGTGCTCGGTCAGCCGCGGCGAGGAGAGATGGTTGCGCACGTCCGCGTAGCCGACGCGCGCCGGAACGCCGATCACCCGGCACGACGCGGCGAGCAGCGCCGCCTTGCCGATGCAGAAGGCGCGGGCGGCCGCGAGCACGCCGCTGGCCCGGAAGTTTGCCGCATCGGAAAGATCAACGTAGGGATCGTAGATGATGTCGTCGCGCACCGCCCGATAGAGGCGCAGCACGCGCGCGAGCGCGTCGCCGTCGTCACGCGCCGCTGCCGTCGCAAAGGCAACGACCTTGGGCGCATCGCTGTCGATGTAGCGGCCAGGCGCCAGAAATTCGTCCACCATAGGTCACCCCGCCGCGGCTTTCCGCGGAATCCGTCCCGCTGAGGTTCTTGCACGCCCTCCGGCGGGAGGCAATAACGAGAAGTTCGGCCCGTACACGGATTATTATGAAGGGGAGCCTTCGCGTGGAGATACGCAATCTCGGCAAGTCCGGCCTGCGGGTTTCGCTGGTCGGCCTCGGCACCAACAACTTCGGCGGCCGCATCGATTTCGAAGCAACGAAGGCGGTAGTGCACAAGGCGCTCGACCTCGGCATCACCCTGTTCGACACAGCCGATACTTACGGCAACCGCGGCGGCTCGGAGGAGGCGCTGGGCCGCGTCCTCGGCGAACGGCGCAAGGACATCGTGCTCGCCAGCAAATTCGGCTTCCCGATGAACGACAGCGAGACGCTCTCCGGCGGCTCGCGCCGCTACATCATGTCGGCCGTCGAGGCGAGCCTGAGACGGCTCAAGACCGACTACCTCGATCTTTATCAGCTGCATCGGCCCGACCCGCTCACGCCGATCGAAGAAACAATACGCGCGCTCGACGATCTCGTCCGCCAGGGCAAGGCACGTTACGTCGGCTGCTCGAACCTGCCGGCCT
>JAFAUQ010000208.1 GCA_019243195.1 Hyphomicrobiales bacterium | reverse complement strand
TTCGGCGCCGGCGCGGTGCAGAGCGCGACCGGCGAGCGCGACATGGAGCGGCTCGGCGGCCTCATCCACCGCATGCCACAGACCGCCGTCGCGGTGCTCACCGGCTGCGCCGCCATCTCGGCGCTGCCGCCGCTCAACGGCTTCGTGTCGGAATGGCTCACCTTCCAGGCGATCCTGGTGAGCCCGCAGCTGCCGCAATGGGCGCTGAAGTTTCTCGTTCCCACGGTGGGAGCGATGCTCGCGCTCGCCGCCGCGCTCGCTGCCGCCTGCTTCGTCAAGATGTACGGCGTGAGCTTCCTCGGCCGGCCGCGCAGCGAGCCCGCCGCAGAAGCGCACGAGGTCGACCGCTGCTCGCTCGCCGCCATGGGGATTTTCGCCGCGCTGTGCTTCGTCACCGGCGTGCTGCCCGGCCCGGTGATCGATTTGTTGTCCACCGTGGTGGCGCCGCTCGCCGGCGGCCGCATGCCGGTGCAGAACGATCCGTGGCTCTCGATCGTGCCGATCGCCGAGAGCCGCAGCTCGTACAATGGCGCGGTGATTTTGTTTTTCCTCGTGGTGTCGGGCACGCTCACCGCTGCCTTCATCCACCGCTTCGCCACGCGCAAGACGCGCCGTTCCGCGATCTGGGACTGCGGCTATCCCGACCCGACCGTCGCCGCGCAATACACCGCCTCGAGCTTCGCCATGCCGATCCGCCGCGTCTACGGAACGAGCGTATTCCGCGTGGTCGAGAAGCTCGACATGCCGCGGCCGGGCGAGACGCGCGCCGCCGCCTTCGCGGTCAAGGTGTTCGATCCCGCCTGGATCTTCGCCTACGGGCCGCTCGCGCGCTGGGTCGTGCGCACCGCCGCGCGCCTCAACGTGCTGCAGTTCCTCACCATCCGCCGTTATCTCACGTTGACCTTCGCGGCGCTGATCGTGCTGCTGCTGGTGGTGGCGGCATGGCGGTGATTTTGAATTTCATCCTCGATCTGCTGCTGCAAGGCGTGCAGATGAGCCTGGTGCTGGTGGTGGCGCCGCTCGTGCTCGGCGTCACCCGCAAGGTCAAGGCGCGGCTGCTGCGCCGGATCGGCCCGGACGTGTGGCAGCCGTACCGCGACCTGTGGAAGCTGCTGCACAAGGAGGCGGTGCTGGCGCACAACGCCTCGTGGCTCTACCGCTCGGCGCCCTATCTAATGTTCGCGCTCACCTGGGTGGCGGCCGCGCTGGTGCCGACGTTCGCGACCAATCTGCCGTTCTCGTGGTCGGCCGACCTCATCGCCGTGGTGGCGCTGATGGCGTCGGCGCGCTTTACGCTGGCGCTCGCCGGCATGGACGTGGGCACCGCCTTCGGCGGCATCGGCTCCTCGCGCGAGATGCTGATCGCCTCGCTCGCCGAGCCCGCCATGCTGCTCGTCGCCTTCACCGTGGCGCTGCTGATCGGGACCACGCAGCTCTCGACCATCGCGACGTCTTTCGTGGTCGCCCCGGTCGGCCTGCGCGTGTCGCTCGCGCTCGCGCTGTTCGCCTTCGTGTTCGTCGCCGTCGCCGAGAACGCGCGCATCCCGATCGACAACCCGGCGACGCACCTGGAGCTGACCATGGTGCACGAGGCGATGGTGCTGGAATATTCCGGCCGGCATTTGGCGATGGTCGAGGCGACCGCGGCGCTCAAGCTCGTGCTCTACTTCTCGCTCATCGCCTGTCTGTTCGTGCCGTTCGGCATGGCGACGGGGGAGAAGAGCTTCCTGGCGCTGTTCGTGGGCGTTGCGAGCTATTTGCTGAAACTTCTTGTGCTCGCCGTTCTCCTGCCCATCGGCGAGACCACTGTCGCGAAAATGCGCGTGTTCCGCTACCCCGTCTTCCTCGGCGGCGCCTTCGCGGCCGCCGCGCTGGCCGTGTTCCTCCTGTTTGTCTCAAAGGGTTTCTAATGGTGCACACCCTCACCACTGGCGCGCGTTTACCTCTCCCCGCTTGCGGGGAGAGGTCGCCCGCCGCAGGCGGGCGGGTGAGGGGGACCATCCACTGGCGTCGCGCTACTGATAGTCCCCCTCACCCCGCTCGCTTCGCTCGCGACCCTCTCCCCGCAAGCGGGGAGAGGGGGCGCGTGCTGCATCGCCTGCGCGCCTTCTGCCGTGCGTTACGTATCGCGCACGAAGGGCCCCCCACCCCTGACCTCTCCCCGCCATTTCCCCCGCCTTCGCGGGGGCTGAAGGCTGCGCAAATGGGGGGAGGGGAACCCCGCGGCCCGTGCGCAGGAGAGGAGGAGCGCTCCTCATGACCACCACGCTCGCCTTCGACGTCGGGCATTTGCTCGCGGGCGGGATGCTCGTGCTGAGCTTCCTGCTGCTCTATCAGGACCGCATCCTCGCCACGCTCAACGTGTTCGCCCTGCAGGCGATCGTGCTGGCGGCCGCGGTCGCCTGGCAGGCGCACGCGCAGGGCGCGCCGCATCTCTACGTCACCGCCGCGGTGGCGCTCTCGGTCAAGGGCTTCATCATCCCGACCGCGCTGCACCGCATCGTGCGGCGGCTCGGCATCCACCGCGAGATCGAGCAGGTGATCGGCGCCGGGCCGGTGATGCTGCTCGGCCTCGCCATCGTCGCGCTGTCGATCATGCTGGTGCTGCCGCGGGTCGAAGGCGTCGATCCGCTCGCGCGCGAGGACCTCGCCTTCGCGCTCGCCGTGATCCTGCTCGGGCTGCTGATGATGATCACCCGGCGCAACGCGGTCACCCAGATTGTCGGCTTCATGTCATTGGAGAACGGCCTCATCCTCGCGGCGACCGGCGCCAAGGGCATGCCACTCGTGGTCGAGTTCTCGGTCGCCTTCTCGATCCTCATCGCCTTCATCGTATTCGGCGTGTTCGTGTTCCGCATCCGCGAGCGCTTCGACACCGTCGACGTGAGCGCGCTCGACCGCTTCCGCGGCGAACGCGGGGACGCGGTGTGATGATGACCCTCGCGCTGCAGGCCGTGCTCATCGTGCCCGCGGTGGCGGTGGTGCTGCTGGCGTTCGTGCCGAACTACAAGATCGGCGCCGCGCTCAACGTCATCGCCTCCGGCCTCGCCTTCGCGGCCGGGGTGGGGCTGCTGTTCGCGCCGCGCATCCGCACCGACGTGCTGATCATCGACGACTTCAACATCTACCTCGTCGCGCTCACCACCTTCGTCGCCTTCACCACCTCGATCTTTTCCGCGAGCTACATCGGCCACGAGCTGGCGACCAAGCGGCTCACGCCGACGTTCCTGCGCTTCTATCACGCGCTCTACCAGGCAATGATCGGCGCCATGGTGGTGGCGCTCGTCGCCAACAACATCGGCCTGCTGTGGGTTGGCGTCGAGGTGGCGACGCTCGCGACCGTGATGATGGTCGGCATCTACCGCACGCCGGAAGCGGTCGAGGCGGCGTGGAAATATTTCATCCTCGGCTCGGTCGGCATCGCGCTCGCGTTCTTCGGCACCATCCTGGTCTACGTGGTGGCGCAGGACGCGCTGGGCGAGGGGCTGCACGCGATGCGCTGGGACAACATGGTGGCGAACGCCGCCCGCTTCGACCCGCGCCTGCTCTCGCTCGCCTTCGTGTTTTTGCTGGTCGGCTACGGCACCAAGGTCGGCCTCGCGCCGTTCCACGCGTGGCTGCCCGACGCGCACGCCGAAGGCCCGACCCCGATCTCGGCGGTGCTCTCCGGCCTGCTGCTCAACGTCGCGCTCTACGCGCTGCTGCGCTTCAAGATGGTGCTCGCCGCCAACACGCAAAGCCTCGACGGCGGCCTGATCATGATCGCGCTCGGGCTCGTGAGCCTGGTGTTCGCCGCCTTCATGCTCTACCGCCGGCGCGACATCAAACGGCTGTTCGCCTATTCGTCGATCGAGCACATGGGCGTGATCACGTTTGCGTTCGGCATGGGCGGGCCTTTAGCGAATTTTGCCGGGCTCTTGCACATGACCATGCATTCGCTCACCAAGTCGGCGATCTTCTTCGCGGTCGGCCACATCGCGCAGGTCAAGGGCACGCAGCGCATCGCCGACATCCGCGGCCTCTCGGTCAGTCATCCGGCGCTCGCCGCCGGCCTCGCGCTCGGCGTCATCGCCATCGCGGGCCTGCCGCCGTTCGGCGTGTTCACGAGCGAGTTCATGCTGGTGTCGTCGACCTTCGCGCGGCAGCCGGTGCTCGCGGTTTGTCTGGTCGCGGGGCTGCTCGTCGCGTTCGGCGCGCTGATCTTGCGGCTGCAGAACGTGACCTTCGGCGAGCCGAGCGGCCCGGCCGGACGCGTGAAAGCCTCCTACGTGCCGCTGTTCATACACATGGCGGTGGTGCTCGCCGCCGGCCTGTGGCTGCCGGAGCCGATCGTCGCCTGGTTCCGCAGCGTTGCGGCGCTGCTGGGGTAGGGACGATGTTGCGGAATCAACAAATAATACGCACCGGCCGTGGGGTTCCCCTCCCCCCATTCGCGCAGCGAATGGCGGGGAGGGGTCAGGGGTGGGGGGCCCCCACCCGACCCGCCTCCGCTGCGCTCCGGCGGGCCACCCTCCCCGCGCTCGCTTCGCTCGCGGGGGAGGGATGGAGCGTGCCTCTCCGCCTCGGCGCTATTTCCGCAGCGGAGCGTGTGGCATGAGCGCCATTGCAGCATTGCTAGCGCCGTTGCAGCCGCTCGCGGTGCTGCGGCCGTGGCCGCGGTATGAGGTGGACGCGGCGACGTGGGAGGCTATCGGCCGTGCGCTCGGTGCGGGCGACGGCGCGCTGATGGCGCTGTGGGCGGAGCCCGGCACCGTGCATCTTGCCGTGCGCGCGGCGGATCTGAGAAATCCCGCGGTCGTCTCGCTCGCCGCAGCAAACAACGCGTTCCCCTCGATCGGCCAATATCACCCGCCGGCGCTGCGGCCCGAGCGGGCGATCCGCGATCTCACCGGCCTCACGCCGATCGGCATCCCCGACGACCGCCCTTGGCTCGACCACGGCGCCTGGGACGCGGCGGCGCCGCTCGCTCCCCCCTCCCTTACCCTCCCCCGCGAGCGGGGGAGGGATGGGAGGGGGCAGTCCGCGCGCGATCCGGCGGATTACGCGTTCCTGCCGGTGCACGGTCACGGGCTGCATCAGATTCCAGTCGGCCCGGTGCACGCCGGCATCATCGAGCCCGGGCACTTCCGCTTCACCGCCAACGGCGAGACCGTGGCGCGGCTCGAGCAGCGGCTCGGCTACGTGCACAAGGGGATCGAGTCTTTGCTCATCGGCGTCGGGTTCGATCATGCCGGCCGCGTGGTCGCGCGCGCGTCGGGCGACGAGACCGTGGCGCTGTCGATCGCCTACGCCCGCGCGGTCGAGGCGGCGCTCGGCATCGACGTGCCGCTGCGCGCGCACGTGCTGCGCGGCGTGATGGCGGAGCTGGAGCGCATCGCCAACCACGTGGGCGACGTCGGCGCCATCTGCAATGACGCGGCCTTTGCGCTGCTGCACGCCCACTGCGGGCTGATCCGCGAGCGCGTGCTCGCCGCCTGCGATGCGGCCTTCGGGCACCGGCTGATGATGGACCGGGTGGTGCCGGGCGGCGTCACGCACGATCTGACCAACGACGCGCGCGAGCTGCTGTTCGCCATGCTCGACGACGCGCTCGCGCGCTTTGCCGACGTGGTGCGCGTCTACGACGAGACGCCGTCGCTGCAGGATCGCACCTGTTTGACTGGGATCGTTTCGAACGAACTGGTGACGCAATGGGCCGCCGGCGGTTTCGTCGGGCGCGGCTCGGGCCGCGCCTTCGACGCGCGGCGCGATCTCGCCTATGTGCCGTATTTCGGCATGGATTTCGCGGTGCCGACGTTCGCGGCGGGCGACGTGAACGCGCGCGTGTGGGTGCGCATCCGCGAGGTCGAGGAGAGCGCGCGGCTGCTGCGCCACTGGCTGTGGTCGACCGCCGAGGGACCGTTGCGGGCGGAGGTGCCGGCGATCGACGCGGTCCGCGAGGGCGTCGCGGTCGCCGAGGCGTTCCGCGGCGACGTATTTGTTTGGGTGCGCTTGGCCGCCGGCCGGGTCGAGCGCGCGCACGTACGCGACGCCTCGGTGTTCCAATGGCCGCTGCTCGAGGCGGCGATCGAAGGCAATATCGTCGCCGACTTCCCCCTCTGCAACAAATCCTTCAACTGCTCGTATTCGGGTCATGATCAGTGACCAGTGATCAGTAGTCAGTAATCAAAAAGCTGGAACGGAAATGCAGATTCTCTCTGGTTATTGCGCACCGGCCGCGGGGTTCCCCTCCCCCCATTCGCGCAGCGAATGGCGGGGCCCGCTGCGCCCATCGGCGCGGTGGGAGGGGAACCCCGCGGCCCGTGCCTCGGTTCGCCGTTGGCTTCGAGATGCGAGCAAATAACTAATGCGCACTTTGCTGCTCAAATCCCTTTTCTCCGGTCCTGCCACCACGGCGGCGCCGGGGCTTGGCGCGGACGCGCTCGAGGAGCTCGGCCGCACCTTGCAGGCGCGCGCCGGCAAATTGTTCGGCCGTTCGCTTTCGATCCGCGAGGTCGACGCTGGCTCGTGCAACGGCTGCGAACTGGAGATCCACGCGCTCAACAATCCGGTCTACGACGTCGAGCGCTTCGGCCTGCGCTTCGTCGCCTCGCCGCGCCACGCCGACGTTCTGCTTGTCACCGGGCCCGTGACGCGCAACATGAGGGTCGCGCTCGAGCGCACCTATGCGGCGGCGCCGGAGCCGAAATGGGTGGTGGCGGTGGGCGACTGCGGCTGCGGCTGCGGCGTGTTCGAGGGCAGCTACGCGGTGATCGGCGGCGTCGATAAGGTGCTGCCGGTCGATCTGCACATCCCCGGCTGCCCGCCGCGCCCGGCCGCGCTGCTGCAGGGGCTGATCACGCTGCTCGACAGAGTAGCGACGCGTTGACATACACGGAGTCGCCATGCCCGCCTTGCCCGCCCGACCGCCGTTCCGCGCCGATCACGTCGGCAGCTTGCTGCGCCCGGCGGCTCTGAAAGAGGCGCGCGCCAAATTCGCCCGCGGCGAGATCGACGCGGCGGCGCTCGCCGCGGTCGCCGACCGCGAGATTGCGCGCATCATCCAGAAGCAGGAGGAGGTCGGGCTCAAGTCGATCACCGACGGCGAGTTCCGCCGCTCGTGGTGGCACCTCGATTTCCTGTGGGGGCTCGCCGGGACCGAGCGCTACGCCATGGACTCTGGCATCGCGTTCGCCGGCGTGACCACCCGCGCCGAGGGCGTACGCGTGACCGGCAAGCTCGACTTCGCCGGCCACCCCATGCTCGACCATTTCAAGTTCGTGCAGGCGCGCACCAAACAAACCGCCAAGATGACCCTGCCCGCGCCCTCCGCCATGTACGGCCGGCTCGGCCGCGGCCCGATCAGCGAAGCGGTCTATCCGCGCCTCGACGATTTCTTCGCCGACCTCGGCGCGGCCTACGCCAAGGCGGTGCGTGCGTTCGCCGACGCCGGCTGCCGCTATCTCCAGCTCGACGACGTGTTCATCGTCATGCTGTGCGACGAGGCCTACCGGGCGAAGCAGCAGGCGCAGGGCGACGATCCGCAGAAGCTCGCCGAGCTTTACGCCGATCTCATCAACGCGGCGGTCGCCGACGCGCCGCCTGAGATGACCGTGACCATGCATATGTGCCGCGGCAACTATCGCTCGACCTTCATGGGCGCGGGCGGCTACGCGCCGGTCGCCGAGGTGCTGTTCGATAAGATCAACGTCGACGGCTATTTCATGGAATACGACAGCGAGCGCGCCGGTGGCTTCGAGCCGCTGCGGCTGCTGCCCAAGGGCGGCAAGGCGGTGCTCGGGCTCGTCACCACCAAGACCGGGACGCTGGAAACCAAGCACACGATCAAGCGGCGCATCGAGGAAGCGGCCAAATACACCGACATCGACCGGCTGTGCCTGTCGCCGCAATGCGGCTTCGCCTCGACCGAGGAAGGCAACACGCTGGCCGAGGACGAGCAGTGGGCGAAGCTCGCCATGATCGTCGAGGTGGCGCGGGAGGTGTGGGGGAATCAGTAATCAGTAATCAGTAATCAGGGATCAGTAATCAGATTCCGGGTCGTCATCGCCCGCGCAAGCGGGCGATCCAGTAATCACAGACCTTTCAAAAAACGACGGCCGGTGTTTACTGGATGCCCCGCTTTCGCGGGGCATGACGAGGCAGAGTACATTCCGGGAGCATGATGTGACAAATCGCAAGGGAGGCGTCGCCTGGGTGACGGGCGCGGGGACCGGCATCGGCGAGGCGGGCGCGCTGGCGCTCGCACGCGACGGCATGACGGTGGTGCTCACCGGCCGCCGGCGGGAACCGCTCGAGAGCGTCGCGGCCAAAGTCGCGGCCGCCGGCGGCAAGGCGCAGGTCGAGCCGGCGGACGTGGCGGACGCCAAGGCGGTGCGGCGCGCGGCCGACGCGATCGGCGCGGCGTTCGGCCGGCTCGACGTGCTCGTCAACAACGCCGGGCTCAACGTGCCGGAGCGGCGGTGGCGGAACCTGCAGCCCGATGCGATCCAAAAAATAATCGGCGCGAACCTCACCGGCGCGTTCCTGGTGGTCCAGGCGGCGCTGCCGCTCATGCGCGCGACGGGCGGCGTGATGATCCACACCTCGTCGTGGGCCGGGCGCTTCATCGGGCCGATCTCTGGGCCCGCCTACATGGCGGCGAAGCACGGCGTCGTCGCCATGAGCCATTCGATCAATCTGGAGGAAGGGCGCAACGGCATCCGCTCGAGCGTGCTGTGCCCGGGCGAGGTGGCGACGCCGATCCTGCAATACCGCGACCCGCCCGAGAAGCCGGAGGACATCGCGCGCATGCTGCAATCGGAGGACATGGGCGAGCTGATCGCCTTCATCGCGCGCCAGCCGCCGCACGTGTGCATCAACGAGGTGGTGATCAGCCCCACGCATAACCGCGGCTACGCGAAGATGATGGAGGGAAGGTAAGGGCGAATAGCGAATAGTGAGTAGCGAATAGTGAGTGGTGAATGGTGAGTAGTGAGTGGTCACCTTTTCCACTCACCATTCACCACTCACCATTCACTTTTCTATTCGCTATTCGCTACTCGCTATTCGCCCGTTCAATAAGTCTTCGCACCAACCTGCGGGACCTGGCCGCGCGCCTCGCGCACGGCGGCGGAGGCGGCGTTGGCCATCAGCCGCGCGTCGTTGAGCAAGGTGCAGAAGTGATAACCCTCGCCGAAGCGGCGCACCGCGGTCTTCGATCCGTCGGTGTGCACGCCGGCGATCTTGCCGTGCTTGCGCGTCACGTCGCAGATTTGTTTGATCGTTTTGAGCACATCCGCGTCCTGCGGGTCGAGCGTGGGCGGCGTCTTGCCCATGCTCATGCCGAGGTCCGACGGACCGACGTAGACGCC
>JAFAUQ010000176.1 GCA_019243195.1 Hyphomicrobiales bacterium | reverse complement strand
TGGAAAATCGCTATATTCGCGGTGTCGTTAGCGACATCTCATAACGGTCGGATATTCCGAACGGCTATCGAGAGTGGGACCCCCGGGACCCGCTCTTTTTTGTTACCCAATCCCGGGCGGAAGAAGCATGGTCACTGCCGTCGAGGCACTCGGTACCGCCGAACCACGGCTCATCGTCGAGCCGGGGCTCGCTGCCCGCGTCGCCGCGATCGTCGAACCGGTGCTCGAGCAATTGAGCTTCCGCCTCGTGCGGGTGCGGATTTCCGGCATGGACGGCTGCACCGTGCAGATCATGGCAGAGCGGGCCGACGGCACCATGGCGATCGAGGATTGCGAACTGGTATCGCGCGCACTATCGCCGGTGCTCGACGTGGCGGACCCGATCGAGCGCGCCTACCGCCTGGAGATTTCTTCGCCCGGCCTCGACCGGCCGCTGGTCCGCCGATCGGACTTCGAGCGGTATGCCGGCAATGCCGTGAAGATCGAGATGGCGGTCGCGATCAACGGGCGCCGGCGCTTCCGCGGCCTGCTCCTCGGCGCCGATGGCGACAAGGCGCGCCTGCGCCGCACCGACGCGGCGCCGGGAGATGAACCCGATGTTCTGCTGCCGATCGAGGAGATGGCGGAAGCAAAGCTTGTGCTCACAAACGAACTGGTCGCGCAGTCGTTGAAGCGGGGCAAGGAAGCCGAACGCACGGCTGCGGCCGAGCGTGACGGGGAACCCAAGGATTTCCGGCGAGCGAACGGCAAGAACCGGCGCGTCGCCCAGCATGAGGGAGACTAGGCCAATGGCAGTCAGCGCCAATCGGCTGGAACTGTTGCAGATCGCCGACGCGGTCGCCCGCGAGAAGGCGATCGACCGCAGCATCGTGATCACCGCCATGGAGGACGCAATCGCCAAGGCGGCGCGCTCACGCTACGGCGCGGAGACCGACGTGCACGCCGACATAAATTCCAAGACCGGCGACCTTCGGCTGTCGCGCCACATGCTGGTGGTCGACACGGTCGAGAACCCGGCCAATCAGATCAGCCTCGAGGGCGCGCGGCGGCACAATCCGGCGGCGCAACTCGGCGATACCATCGCGGACCAGCTGCCGCCCCTCGAGTACGGCCGCATCGCCGCACAATCGGCGAAGCAGGTGATCGTGCAGAAGGTGCGCGAAGCCGAGCGCGATCGCCAGTATCAGGAATACAAGGATCGCATCAGCGACATCGTCAACGGCCTGGTCAAGCGGGTCGAATATGGCAACGTGGTCGTCGATCTCGGCCGCGGCGAGGCAATCGTGCGGCGCGACGAGATGCTGCCGCGCGAGGTGTTCCGCAACGGCGACCGCATCCGCGCTTATATTTACGACGTGCGGCGCGAGGCGCGCGGCCCGCAGATTTTCCTTTCCCGCACGCATCCGCAGTTCATGGCGAAGCTGTTCGCTCAGGAGGTGCCGGAAATCTATGACGGCATCGTCGAGGTAAAGGCGGTCGCGCGCGACCCGGGCTCACGCGCCAAGATCGCGGTGATCTCGCGCGACTCTTCGGTCGACCCGGTGGGCGCCTGCGTCGGCATGCGCGGCTCGCGCGTGCAGGCGGTGGTGAACGAATTGCAGGGCGAGAAGATCGACATCATCCCCTGGTCGCCCGACATCGCGACGTTCGTGGTCAACGCGCTTGCACCCGCCGAGGTCGCCAAGGTCGTGCTCGACGAGGATCGCGAGCGCATCGAAGTGGTCGTCCCCGATCAGCAGCTTTCGCTCGCGATCGGCCGGCGCGGCCAGAATGTGCGCCTCGCTTCCCAGCTCACCGGCTGGGATATCGACATCCTCACCGAGCAGGAAGAGTCGGAGCGGCGCCAAGCCGAGTTCGAGAACCGTACGCGCATCTTCATGGATGCGCTCAATGTGGACGAGGTCGTCGGGCAGCTGCTCGCGTCGGAAGGGTTCACCTCGGTGGAGGAATTGGCAATGGTCGATGAAAAGGAAATCGCCTCGATCGAAGGCTTCGACGCCGACACGGCGCAGGAGCTGCAGAACCGGGCGCGCGAATATTTGGAGCGCATCGAAGAGGAACTCGATGCCAAGCGGCGCGAGCTGGGCGTCGAGGACGCGCTCAAGGAAGTGCCCGGCGTCACCACGCGCATGCTGGTGGGCCTCGGCGAGAATGGCATCAAGACGGTCGAGGATTTGGCCGGATGCGCCACCGACGATTTGGCGGGATGGAGCGAGCGCAAAGACGGCGAGAACGTTCGCCATCCTGGTGCCCTCGACGGCTTCGAGCTGTCGCGCGAGGAGATCGACAGCATCATCATGCAGGCCCGCCTCAAGGCGGGCTGGATCACCGAGGCCGATCTTGCCCCGCCGCCGGCTGAAGCCGAGCCCGAGGGCACCGAGGCGCAGCCGGCGGTCTAAGCGGACGGAGGCTTCGTGCTGGCACGCAACGACGATGCTGCTCTCGATGCCGGCCCGCGCCGCGCGCCCGGGTCGGAGCGGCTGTGCATCGTCCGCCGCGAGGTCAAGCCGGTTACCGACCTGATCCGGTTCGTGATGGGACCGGACCGCGAGGTAGTGCCCGATCTCAAGCGCCGGCTTCCCGGCCGAGGGGTCTGGGTCACGGCCAGCCGAACGGCGGTCGCAGAGGCGGTCAAGCGGCGCGCGTTCGGCCGCGCTTTCAAGGCGGAGGTGCACGCTGCGCCGGATCTCGCTGATGTGGTCGAACGCCTGCTCGAGCAATCGGTCCTTGGTGCGCTGAGCATTGTCCGCAAAGCCGGACGCGCAGCGATCGGGTTTGCCCAGGTCGAGCGGGCGCTGGCGCGAGAGCCGGTCGTCGCCTTGGTGCATGCCGCCGAGGCGGGGCACGAAGGCGTGCGCAAACTTGCCGCCGAGGTACGTAAGCGCGGTGGTCAAAAAGCCGATGACTTCCCCGTGGTAGATCGTTTTACCGCTGCCCAATTGGATTTGGCATTCGGGCGGGCAAATGTGGTACATGCTGCCCTGCTCGCTGGCCCGGCCAGCGACGGGTTTCTCGCGCGCTATCGCAACCTTGAACGCTTTCGGACCATTGGTCCGGGCGGGCAGGAGTGCTAGTGCGCGGCCGGGCATAGGCCCGAAAAAGCCCCGGCACGCTTGGCATGCGGCGATGCGACGCCCGGGACGTGATGAGGTTTGTGTTGCGCGGCGTGAGAAGTGCTGCGCGGATCGGAAGCTGAATGAGCGAGATAAAGAACCCTGGTGAAAAGACGCTCAGCGTGACGCCCACGAAGCACACGCTGACGCTCAAGCGCGGCGTCGAACAGGGGGTCGTGCGGCAAAGTTTCAGCCATGGCCGGACCAAGGCCGTCGTGGTCGAGAAGGTCAAGCGGCGCGCCCTTGGCCCCGCCGAGGGCAAGGCGGAACCTGCCGTCGACGCCCGCGCGGGCGTCCGCCGGACCGCCAGCAAGCCGGCCGCGGCGCCCGCCGCAACGGCTGCGCCCGCAGCGCCCGCGCCTTCTCTTAAGCCCTCTGGGGTCGTGCTCCGGGCGCTGAGCGATGAGGAACTCAACCGCCGCGCTCACGCGCTCGACGACGCGCGGGTACGGGAGGCCGAGGAGCGACGCGTTGCGGAAGAAGAGGCGCGCCGGCGCGCCGATCGCGAAAGCCGCGAACGCACCGAACGTGATGCGGCCGAAGCGCGCAAGCGCGAGGAGGAAGACCGGCGCCGCCACGAGGAAGAGACCAAGCGCAAGGCCGAGCAGGAAGCCAAGAAACGCTTCGGCGAGGAGGAGGCCAAGGCCAAGCCCGGCTCAACACAGGCACTCCGCGCCCAAGCGGCTGCCGAGGCCGAGGACGAAGAACCGCGGCGCGCGGTGCGCCGTCCCGGCGCCGCACGCGCACCGGCCGCCCCTAAACCAGCCCGACCCGGAGCGGAGAAGCGGCGCGGCCGGCTGACCTTGGTCACGGCGTTGAGCCAGGACGAGGTGCGCGAGCGGTCGGTCGCGTCGTTCCGCCGCCGCGTGCAACGGCTCAAGGGACACCAAGCCGATGAGCCGAAGGAGAAGTTGATCCGCGAGGTGACGATTCCGGAATCGATCACGATCC
>JAFAUQ010000114.1 GCA_019243195.1 Hyphomicrobiales bacterium | reverse complement strand
CTCACCTTCACCTACGACAGCGGCGAGTTCGAGAAGACCATGGACATGGCGCTCAAGCTCGCCGACTACGCGGGCTTCGCCGGACGCCGCGCCGAGTCGAAGAAGCGCGGCAAGCTGCGCGGCATCGGCCTCTCCAACACGATCGAGCGCGCGGCGGCGGCGAGCCTGGAGGGCGCCGAGATCCGCTTCGACCGCTCCGGTGCCGCGACCTTGTTCTCGGGCAGCGTGAGCCAGGGTCAGGGCCACGAGACCGTGTTCAAGCAAATCGTGTGCGACCGGCTCGGGCTCGATCCGGCCGAGGTGCACTATTTGCAGGGCGACACCGATCAGCTGTTCTTCGGCGAGGGCACCGGCGGCTCGCGCTCGGCGACCCTCGCGGGCTCCGCGTTCCTGCGCGCGAGCGAGAAGATCATCGACAAGGCAACCCACATCGCCGCGCACCGGCTCGGCGTCGCCCTCGACGACGTGAAATTCGCCGACGGCGTTTTCTCGGCGGCGGGCACGAACCGGACCACCACCATCAAAGAAGTGGCGAAGGACGCCGCCAACCCGGCACGGCTGCCCAAGGGCATGGAGGCGGGCCTCATCGCCACCGCCGTCTACGACGCGCCGGTCGAGAATTTTCCCAACGGCACGCACGTGTGCGAGGTCGAGATCGATCCCGACACCGGCAAGGTCGACATCGTGCGCTACAGCGTCGTCGACGACGTCGGCACCGTGCTCAATCCGCTGCTGCTGCACGGGCAGATCCACGGCGGCGTCGCGCAGGGCGCCGGGCAGATCCTGCTCGAGGACATCCGCTGGGACGCCGACGGCCAATTGCTCACCGGCTCGTTCATGGACTACGCCATGCCGCGCGCCGGCGATCTTTGCGCGATCGCGACCGACGCGAACCCCGTGCCGACCGCGACCAATCCGCTCGGCGTCAAGGGCGCGGGCGAAGCCGGCTCGGTCGGCGCCATGCCGGCGGTCGCCAACGCGGTGATCGACGCGCTGTCGGCATTTGGCGTGCGCCACATCGAGATGCCGGCGACACCCGAGCGGGTGTGGCGCGCGATCAATGGATCGGCGGGGCATGCATGAGCGACGTGCGCAACAACACGGCACTCGACCGCTTCGAACTCGATGTTGAGGGCGGGATGGCGGTCGCTTACTACCGCGCCGCCCCTGGCCACATCACGATAACGCACACGGAAGTCCCGCCCGAACTGCGTGGCCGCGGCATCGGATCGGTTTTGGTGAAAGGGGCGCTCGAGCTCGCTCGCGCGCAGCGCTTCAAAGTCGCGAGCCGCTGCCCGTTCGTCTCCGCCTATCTCGGCAAGCACCCGGAGTTCAACGATTTGCTGGGGTGATGCGCGTCATTGCGAGGCGCCCCGCAGGGGCGACGAAGCAATCCAGGAGTGAGGCATTTGACCCTGGATTGCTTCGCTTCGCTCGCAATGACATATTTCCAAAAAAATACCCGGCGCAAGGCCGGGCACAACAAACAAATTTAAACCCTTCGTCGGGAGGGGCCAAGGTGGGCCATGCCTCACTGATGCGGCCCGGTAGGCCGCTCCCGACAAAGTCATCCGCGTGTAAGCCGCTGCGCCAAAGCCCGAATGTTTGCTTAGGCGGTGAGCGCGGCCTGCTGCGTCGGTGGCGTCATACCTACCTCCGCTGCTCGTTCTGGACAAATCAAGTCTCCGCCTGTGTCACTAATCTGTCAAGCGTCATTGCCGACACAATCCGCCGCACTAGTGCCGCGAACCCGAAGTTCGCACGCAATTGCCGCCACTCCGATTGCGAACTTCGGGTTCAAAGCGGCACTAGAATCATAGAGTTGCTAGTGTCCTTCGATTCCGAAGTTCGCTTCGGAACGGGCGGCAAGCTGGGGCGAACTTCGGAATCGGGACACTAGCGGCCGTCCACAACGGCGCCTTCCGCGCATAGCGCGACGATCTCCGCGGTCGAATAGCCGGCCTCGCGCAGAATTTCGCTGCTGTGCTCGCCGATGCGCGGCGGCGGCCGCGTGACGCGCGGCTGCGAGCGGCTCCAGCGGCTCGGAATGCCGGTCAAGCGAATCGCGCCCTCGCTCGGATGCTCCATCTCGACAAAGAAACCGGCCGCCTCGAGGTGCTCGTCGTCGACGAGGGAATCAAGATCGTTCATCGGCACGCAGGGAATGTCGGCATCGTGCAGCAGCCGCATCCACTCGGCGGTCGGCCGCGTTTTCATCACATCGGACAGCAGCGCGTAGATCGAATGATAATTCTGTGCGCGCGTCGCGTAGTCCTTGAGGCGCGGGTCGGCGGCGAGGTCGGCGCGGCCGCTGGCGCGGAAGAACGCCTGCCACTGTTTGTCGGTGTAGACGAGCACGCAGATATAGCCGTCGCTTGTTTGATATGGCCGGCGGTCGGGCGTCAGCAGACGGCTGTAGCCGCAATCGCCGAGCGGCGGCTCGAACGTACGCCCGCCCATGTGATCGCCGAGCACGAATTGCGCCAGCGTCTCGAACATGGCGAGTTCGACCGCCTGCCCCTCGCCCGCACGGTCGCGGTCGATTAGCGCCGCGAGAATCACGTGCACGGCGTTGAGCCCGACGATGCGGTCGGCCATGGTGAGCGGCACGTAGCGCGGCTCGTGCCCGCTCACGCGGGCGACGAGCCCCGGCACGCCGGAAATCCCCTGGATCAGATCGTCATAGGCGGGCCGGCCGGCATAGGGCCCGGTCTCGCCGTAGCCGACGAGACTCACGCGCACGAGGCGCGGATTGGTCGCGCGCAGGTCTTCATCGCCAAGGCCGAGCCGGCGCATCGAGGCCGGCCGGTTGTTGGTGACGAATACGTCGGCGTTGGTGCACAGCCGCAGCAGCGCGCGGCGGCCTCCCTCCTTCTTCACGTCGAGCGCGATGCTGCGCTTGTTGCGATTGGCGTGCAGCGACATGGCGCCCATGCCCGGACTGCGCATCGGCGCGGCGAACCGCATGATGTCGCCTTCGGGCGGCTCGACCTTGATCACGTCGGCGCCGTAGTCGGCGATGATCTGGGTGGCGAAGGGTCCCATCATCACGGTGGTCATGTCGATGACGCGCACGCCCGTAAGCGGACCCACGCGCGCGGGCTCAGCGTTGGCAGCTTGCTGCATTAAAAACTTCCGGCTGTCGTGAAGCGGTCAGGATTTGCTGGTATTGACTTAGCATCGTTCCCGGGCGGGCGGAACTTCGGCCCTCTGGCGGCGTTACGGGTGACTGACCGTTGTCCTTCCGCTTATGGAGACCGTCGATGGCCGTTGCGCCCGTGCGCGTGCAAGTGATCGAGGAACCGAGCCCCTTCGGCGACGTGCCGTTGGCACCCTCCGCCGCCACCGGCCGCAGCGAAGCGGAACTGGCGCGGGCCATCGCCGGGCTGCGTGAGCCGGTGCCGAGCGCAGCGCTGGCGACCGTCGCGGCTTTGGTGCGCCGCGGCCCTCGTCCGGACGCCGACACGCGTAAGCGCGCCGCCTAGACGAGCGGTCTCCCGCTCACATCCCGAGATACGCCTGGCGCACCCGGTCGTCGGCGAGGAGAGCCTCGCCGGTGCCGGAAAGCGTGATGCGGCCGTTCTCCAGCACGTAGGCGCGGCTCGCGAGCTTGAGCGAGACCGCGACGTTCTGCTCGACCAGCATGCAGGTCAGTCCCTCGCGGTTGAGGTCGCGCACCGCCGCGAGCACCGCGTGCGCCACCGCCGGCGCGAGGCCGAGCGAGGGCTCGTCGAACATCACGAGGTCGGGCGCGCCCATCAGGCAGCGGCCGATCGCGAGCATCTGCTGCTCGCCGCCCGACAGGGTGCCGGCCGGCTGCGCCAGCCGCTCTTCGAGAATAGGAAACATCGCAAACACCCGCGCGCGGTTCTCGGTGCGCCGCGCCCGCGCGCGCGGCAGCATGGCCCCCATCTCGAGGTTTTCGGCGACGGTGAGCGTCGGGAACACTTGCCGGCCTTCGGCAACCTGGCCGATGCCGAGGTTGCACACCCGGTGCGACGGCCAGCCGGCGATGTCGGAACCACGAAAGATGACGCGCCCGCGCGCCGGCCGGTGCTGCCCGGCGACGGCGCGGATGAGGGAGGTCTTGCCTGCGCCGTTGGCGCCGACGATTGCGACGATCGCGCCTTCCTCCACTTCGAGCGATACGGCGTCGAGCGCCTGCGCGTCGCCGTAGCTGACCGCGAGGTCCTCGACCGCGAGCATCTATAAGGCCTCCGCGCCGAGGTAGGAGGTAATGACCGCCGGCTCGCGCACCACGGCCTCGGGCGTGCCCTGCGCGATCACGGCGCCGTGGTGGAGGACGAGCACGTGCGTGGCGAGCGCCATGACGGCGCGCATCACGTGCTCGATCAGCAGAATGGTGAGGCCGCCGCGGGCAAGCTCGCGCAGGATCGCGACCATGCGGTCGGTCTCGGTTGGGCGCAAGCCGGCCATCACTTCGTCGAGCAGCAGAAGGCGCGGCCGTGTCGCGAGCGCCCGCGCGACTTCGAGCCGCTTGCGGTCGGGCAACGTGAGCGAGGCGGCCGGCCGCGCGCGCCGGTCATAAAGATCGAGGCGGCGTAGCAGCTCGTGCGCGTGCTGGCGCGCTTCCCTGACGCCGTCCGCGCGCAGCAGCGCCCCGACGATGACGTTCTCCTCGATGGTCAGCGCCGGGAACGGCCGCACGATCTGGAACGTGCGGCCGATGCCGCGCCGCGCGATCTCGTCCGGACGCCGGCCATCGATGCGCTCGCCTGCAAACAAGATGCGGCCGTCGTCGGGCGCGAATACGCCGGCGATCATGTTGAACAAGGTTGTCTTGCCGGCGCCGTTCGGCCCGATGACGGCGAAAATCTCGCCCGGCGCGATGGCAAAGCTCGCTTGGTCCACGGCGACGAGGCCGCGGAAGCGTTTGGTCACCGCCTCGACCGAAAGCAGCGCCATCATCACCGCCGCTCGTCGAGACGGAGCAGGCGCGCGAGCCACGGCCACACGCCATTCGGCCGCAAATAGATGATCGCGATCAACGCGAGCCCGTAGAACACCGCTTTGGCGCCGGGTGCGTTGACGCCGAGAGATTCGGTCACCGCGATGAGCGCCTCGCCCAGCGGGGTGAGAATGAAGGCGCCAATCACCGGACCGAATATGGTGCCGAGGCCGCCGACGATCGGCGCGAGGATCAGCTCGATCGAGCGGCCGATGTCGAACACTTGCGCGGGAAACAGATTGCGGCTGTAGAAGGCGTAGAACACGCCGCCAACCGCTGTCATGGCGGAGGAGATTGCCATCGCGATCATGCGCGCGCGAAATACGTTGATGCCGAGCGCGCGCGCCGCCTCCGGATCCTCGCGCACGGCGAGCCAGCGATAGCCCAGCGGCGAATGCCGCAGCCAGGCGGCGAGCAGCGCGGCGCCGGCGGCAAGCGCGAAGGCGATGTAATAGAACAGCGCCGGTCCGCCGCGCAGGTTCCACCACTCGCCCGCACGCTCCGGTTCAACCGGCAGGAACAACCCGCCCGAGCCGCCGACGAAATCGATGTTGTCGAAGGCGATGCGGGTGAACTCGGCAAACGCGATGGTGAGCAACGCGAAGTAGACGCCTTCGATGCCGAAGCGCCAGCCGAGCCACCCGACGACAAGCCCACAGGCGGTCGCTATGGCCACCGCGGGAACGAGGCTCACAAGCGGCCCTATACCGAGATGGAGCCACAGCGCAGCGGAGACGTAGGCGCCGAGCCCAAGATAGAGCGCGTGGCCGAGCGACAATTGTCCGGCAAAACCCATCAACAAATTCCACGCCTGCCCGAGGTAGGCGAGATAGAGCACGAGGACGAGCACGGT
The DNA here is from genome assembly GCA_019243195.1 of Hyphomicrobiales bacterium. Classification (GTDB taxonomy): domain Bacteria; phylum Pseudomonadota; class Alphaproteobacteria; order Rhizobiales; family Xanthobacteraceae; genus AP-16. The sequence goes on along the minus strand of JAFAUQ010000114.1, from coordinate 12,205 downwards.
GAGCACGTAACGGTCGGCGAACCCCGGCGCGGCGGCGAGCACCGCGAGCAGCACGGCGATCAGCACACGTCCGTGCGGCGGCGTTTCTTCCCACAGCCGCTTCATGCGCGCCGGCCCATGAGCCCCTGCGGGCGGAACACCAGCACGATGATGAGCAGCGCAAAGGAGAACATGCTCTTCATCGACGGGGCGGCGAGAAATCCCGCGAGCGCCTCCGATACGCCGATGAGCACGCCGCCGATCAGCGCGCCAGCCATGGAGCCGAGGCCGCCGACGATCACGATGGTGAAGGCGAGGAGCGTATAGGCCGGAGCGAGGCTCGGAGCTGCGTCCGCGATCGTGACCATCAGCGCGCCCGAGGCACCGACGCAGGCGAGCCCGAGCCCGAATGTGAGCGCGTAGAGCCGCTTGACGTTGAGCCCGACCACCGCGGCGCCGGCGAGATTATCGGCACAGGCGCGGATCGCGGTGCCCGTGCGCGTGTAGCGGAAGAAGGCGAACAGCAAGGTCGCGACCGCGAGCGCGGCGCCGGCCGCGTAGAGGCGCACCTTGTCGACGATCAGTGGCCCGAGCAGATAGCTGTCGAACGCGTATGAGAGATTCGCCGGCCGTGAGTCCGGACCGAAAATCATCAGCAGAGCGTTGACGACGATGATGGCGACGCCAACCAGCAGGATGAACTGCTCGTGCTCGGCGCGGCCGACGAACGGGTTGATCAGCGCGACCTGCAGCACATAGCCGATGACGAAGAAAGCGACCGCGATCGGCAGCATGGCGACGATGGGGTCGAGGCCGAGCGCGGAAAACAGCACGAATGCCGCGTACATGGCAACGACCGTGAACTCGCCGTGCGCAAAATTGACGACGCGCACCACGCCGAAGATGACCGAGAGCCCGAGCGCCATCAGCCCATAGACGAGGCCGGTGAGCACGCCCTGCACGACGACATTGGGGAGGAGGGAAATGACAGTCATCAGTGCTCAGTCATCAGTGAACAAGAAGGTGGTCCAATATACACCGGTCGTCATCGCCCGCGAAACATGTCCCCGCGAAGGCGGGGAGCGGGCGATCCAGTAATCACCGCAGATCAAATAAACGCGGCGGCCGGTGTTTACTGGATGCCCCGCTTTCGCGGGGCATGACGACTTCGGAGTTCTTTTCTGGTCACTGGTCACTGGTTACTGATCATTGTCGTCCCTGCCAGGGCGGCATCGGGAACACCGGCGCCGTGGTGGCAACCGAAGCCGGCAGCACGACCGTGGGCGTGCGGCTGCGATTCTGCATCACCGCCGAGGGAATGCCGACGTTCTGGCCCTTCTCGTCGAATTTGATCGGGCCGCCGATCATCACGTGCTCGGCGATGTTGGTCTCGCGCATCGCCTTCATCAGCTCGGGGCCATTGGTGGTGCCGGCGCGCTTGTGCGCATCGGCCGCGATCAGCAGGCCTTCGAAGGTGAAGCCGACATTGAAACATTCGACCGCGAAGCGGTAGTTCGGATAGGCCGGCTTGAACGCCGCTTCGAGCGCCTGCGCCATCTGGGTCTTCGGGTTCGCCCACGGCACGTTGTAGACGGCATAATCGGCGAGCGGCCCGAGCGCCTGAAAGAATTCCTCGTCGTAGAGCCCGGGCGAGCCGGGCGAGATCATGCCCATCGGTTGGAACCGCTGACGCACCATGTCACGCACGAGCTTGATCGCGTCCGCCGCGCGCGTCACCACCAGCATCAGGTCGGGATTGATGGCGCGGATTTTGGTCACTTCGACCGAAAGGTCCTGCGCCTTCGGATCGTAAGGGATCGACTCGACGAGTTGGAACGGCATCCCGGCCGACGGGAACATGCGGTCCATGCCCTGGCGCTGCGCGGTCCCGAAGGTGTCGTTGGCATGCAGGAACACCGCGGTCTTCGGTGTCGCGTTGGTGGCGGCCAGCAGGTCCTTGATCAAAGCGAGGCCGTTCGCGACCAGCATTGGGCCGGTTGGAAAATTGCGCACCAGGAATTTGTAGCCGAGCTCCGTGAGCTGAGGGGCTGAGCCGATGTGGATCACCAGCGGCACCTGGCGCGGCTCGCACACCTGGGCGATTGCGGTGGTGGCGCCGGATTCGAAGGCGCCGACGATGCAATGGACGCCGTCGTTGATCACGCGCTCGGCCTGGGTACGCGCGAGGTCGACGTTCGATTCGAAATCGACGTGAACGAGATCGACCTTGTAGCCGTATTGCGCGAGCACCTGCGGGGCGATCAGCGCGCCGCGATGGCAGCTCTGCCCGGCCTGGGCATAGAGGCCCGAGCGCGGCAGCAGCACGGCGATCTTGAGGGTCGCGGGCTGCGCGCGCACCAATGCGGGCGTGGCGACCAGCGTGGCGGCCGAGGCCCCGCCGGCCAAAACGCGGCGGCGGGTGAGCCCGGGGCGGGCAACAATCGCCATGGCAGTTCCTCCCGTGGACGGGGAGGATGCTATGGCGTCGGCCGGCGGAACGGAAGCCGGTGAGACGTCAGCGCTCGGCCTGCGAAGCCTCGAACAGGAACCACGCTCGGCGTTCGGCCTGATCGATGAAGTTCTCCAGCAGGCTCGTGGTGGCGACGTCGTTGTGTTTCTCGGCGACCTCATGGGCCGCGCGCATGTTGTGCGCGAGCATCTCGTTGTCGTCCATCAACTCGCGCAGCATGGCCTGCGGCGCGACGAATTCCGCGTCGTTGTCCTTCACCCGCTGCAGTTTGGCGATGTGCCCGATTGAGCGCAGCGTCGTGCCGCCGATCTTGCGCACGCGTTCGGCAAGCTCGTCGGTCGCCGCGAAAATCTGCTCCGACTGCTCGTCGAGCAGCAAGTGATAGTCGCGGAAGTGCGGGCCGCTCACGTGCCAGTGGAAATTCTTCGTCTTCACATAAAGAGCGAACACGTCGGCGACCAACGCGTTGATCGCCGCGGCGACGGCGCTCACGGCATCGTTCTTGAGATCGGTCGGAGTGGCGAGCGCGGCGGCGGCTTGACGGGGTTCAAGGTGTCTCACGCGAGACATGGCAGACCTCATCGGTTGTTGGTTGGACGAGCGCAGGCGCCCCGCCCCCGACCAACAACATCTGCCACGGTACTTGGTTCCGAAGATCAGCCGGCAAACAGGCGCTCGACCGCGGCGGCGATGCGGAACAGGCGGTTGTCGTGGCCGTTGCACGCGACCAGCATGAGGCCGACCGGCAGGCCGGATTCGCGCGGCAGCGGCAGCGAAATCGCGCACTGATCGAAGAAATTGATGATCGAGGTATTGCGCAACAGCAGCGTGTTCTTGGCCGCGAACGTCTCGCGCGTTTCGACTTCGTCCATGCGCGGCGCAACGATCGGGGTCGTCGGCAGCACCAGCGCGTCGAGGTCGGCAAGCCGCGCATCGAGCGCGCGCACCAGCTCGGCACGCTCGCGCGCCATCGCCACGTAATCGGCGGCGGAGAGCGCCGCCCCGCGCTCGATGCGATAGCGCACGTTGGGATCGTAATCGGCGCCATGGGCAGCGAGCCGCTCGCGATGGATCGAGTAGGCCTCGGCCGGGGCAAAGCCGCTCTTGGCATTGATGCGCAGCATGGCGTCGAAGAAATCGTCGAGCCGCTCCTCGGAGAGACGAACGCCGGCGCGGCTGAGCGCCGCGCGTGCGGCCGCGAAGCGCGCCGTCACCGTGGCGTCGAGTTCGGCGAGCGGCAGGCCCAAGGGAATGCCGAGGCGCAGCCCGGCCAGCGGCACGGGTTCGAGTGGTGCCGGCTCATCGCCCGCCATCACCGCGTCGGCGCGGGCGCAATCGGCGACGTTGCGCGCGAGCGGGCCGATCGAATCGAGCGTGAACGAGAGCGGAAAGGCGCCGTCGGTCGGAATGCGCTGGCGGCTCGGCTTGTAGCCGACGATGCCGCACACGGCCGCGGGGATGCGGGTCGAGCCGCCGGTGTCGGTGCCGATCGCGATTTCGCACATGTCGTCGGCGGCCGAGACCGCCGCGCCCGACGACGAGCCGCCGGGCACGCGCGCGCGGTCGGCCGGATTGCCGGGCGTCCCGAAATGCGGGTTGAGGCCGATTCCGGAGAAGGCGAACTCGGTCATGTTGGTCTTGGCGACGATCACTGCGCCTGCCGCGCGCAAGCGACGCACCACCGGCGCGTCGGCCGTGGCGGGCGGCGCGCTGACGAGGATTTTCGACCCGGCGCGGGTCGGCTCGCCCTTAACGTCGAACAAATCCTTGATGCTGACGATGGCGCCGTCGAGGACGCCGAGGCTCAGGCCCGCCCGCGCGCGCGCATCGGCCGCGTCCGCTTCGAGCCGTGCGGTCGTCGCGTAAACCGTGAGGCAGGCGCGCGCCCCCTCCCCCTTGGAATCGGCAATGCGCGCGAGAGATTCTTCAAGACGATCGCGGATGAGACGGGCGGGCATGGGGATACTCTGCTGAAGCCGAGGTGCAGTTTCGATACGGGCTGCCCGCCGCAGTGACAAGCCTGCATTCGAGAGTGCCGCCAATGCGGTGCCCGCATAATGTGACATCCACTCAAAAACCTAACCCCGTGATGATCACGCTTGACGCTGCGTCGTGGCGAGGCGAGGCTCTGCCTCGCAACTACGGAGGGACGGGCATGCTCCGCTATCTGCTGCTGTTGATCGTGGTCGGCGCGCTGGCGAGCTGCGGCAAGCCCCCTCCGGGGCCGCAGGGACCGCAAGGGCCTCAGGGGCCGCAAGGGCCGGTGGGCGCGGCGGGACCGCAGGGAGCACAAGGGCCGGCGGGGCCAGCCGGAGCCAAAGGCGACACCGGTGCTGCCGGGCCGAAGGGCGACGTTGGACCGGCAGGGCCGCAGGGCGTTCCCGGTCCGCAAGGCGCTCCCGGACCGGCGGGGCCGCAAGGCCCGCAGGGCATTCAGGGTGCGAAGGGGGACAAGGGCGAAGCCGGCGCCGCGGTGCGGCGCATCGAGTGCAATGGCGACGCTTGCCGCGACGGCTGCGCCGCCGACGAGATCGCTATCGGGGCGTTCTGCGCCGCCGGTGCCACCCCAATTCCGGACGGGGACACCAAGGTTCGCTGCGTCGGTACCGACAACAACACCGGCCCGCCGACAGTGCTGATCTGCGCGAAAAAATAGGACGCTCAAATAAAACTTAGGCCGGTGTTACTGGATATCCGCTTTCGCGGATATGACGAGTTACGCGCCGAGGCCGCCCTTGGCCTCGATGAAGCGCGTGATCTCGTCGACCCCCTGCCCGCTGCGCAGATTGGCAAATACGAACGGCCGCTGCCCGCGCATGCGCTTGGCGTCGCGCTCCATCAGTTCGAGCGAGGCGCCCACGTAAGGCGCGAGATCGATTTTGTTGATGACGAGAAGGTCGGAGCGGGTGATGCCGGGGCCGCCCTTCGAGGGAATTTTGTCACCTGCGGCAACGTCGATGACATAGACCGTGAGATCGGCAAGCTCGGGCGAGAAGGTCGCCGCGAGATTGTCGCCGCCGGACTCGATGAGCACGAGGTCGAGCGCGGGAAAGCGCGCGCGCATTTCCGCGATCGCCGCGAGATTGATCGAGGCGTCCTCGCGGATCGCAGTGTGCGGGCAGCCGCCTGTCTCGACGCCGGCGATGCGCTCGGGTGCCAGCGCTCCGGAGCGCACCAGATATTCGGCGTCCCATTTGGTGTAGATGTCGTTGGTGATGGCGGCTATCTCGAAGCGGTCGCGCAGCCGCTTGCACAGCCAGTCCATCAGCGCGGTCTTGCCCGAGCCGACCGGCCCTCCCACGCCCACCCGCAACGGTCCATTCACGCTAAGCACGGCTCTGCTCACGGAACTCGCCGAAACGTGAAGCAGGTAACATTAATTTTGCGAAAGCCATGCGACCATTCCGCCGGTTTGAGCGTTGCAATTGCCGAAGGGTGGACCACATGGCGTCCATGATAGCAAATTCGCCCGCTCCCATGGCAACCGCCCTGCGGGCGCTCACGCGCGGCGAGCTTGTTGCCGACGGCGTCGTCCACGTGATCGGCATCACCGCCGGGCTGATCGGCGCCGCAATCCTGGTGGTCGCCGCCGCGACCCGCGGCGGCCCACTCGAAGTTGCCGCGGTCGCCACCTATTCGGGCGGCCTGTTGGCGATGCTCGGGTGCTCGGCTGCTTACCAGATCCTCCGCTCGAGCCGGCGGCGCGAGCTGCTGCGCTGCTTCGATCACACTGCCATCTTCCTGATGATCGCCGGCACCTACACGCCGTTCACCCTGCTGCGCATCCGGCCGTTCTGGGACGTGGTGCTCACCGCCGTGGTTTGGTCGATTGCTGGCGCGGGCATCGCACTGCGCCTGATACGCCCGCACGTATTCGACCGCGTTTCGCTCGGCTTCTATCTCGCGCTCGGATGGGCTGGCCTCGCCACCATCGCGCCGCTCGTTCCCATGGTGCATCTATCGACCCTGATCCTGCTCGGCGCCGGCGGGCTTCTCTATTCCGTGGGAGTCGTGTTCCATGTCTGGGAGCGGCTGCCGTTCCAGAACGCCATCTGGCACGGTTTCGTGCTGGTCGCGGCGGGGGCGCATTACGCGGCGGTACTGGAAGAAATCGTGGTCTCGCGCGCGGGCGGGTGACTACTGAGGCGTGAGGGCAACACTCGCCGGTAAAAAGCGCTCCCCGCGCGCCGCACCATTGCAATGAGGGTCCAGACCGGTAGATTCGCACGCCGCACGAGCATCGGGGAGATAAGTCGGTTAGAACTAGTGCCGCGAACCCGAAGTTCGCACTATAATTGCCGCGAGTCCGAATGCGAACTTCGGGTTCAATGCGGCACTAGAATTGTACGTTTGCTAGTGTCCTTCGATTCCGAAGTTCGCCCCCGAGCTAGCTGCACACACTGGCGAACTTCGGAATCGGGATACTAGTGATGGCGTACATCAATCGACTTGGACCAGCCGCGATCAGGCCTTCGCGCCGCGCCCGCATGTTCGCGGCGCTAATGGCGTTTGTCCTACCGTTTGCGGCGACCACGATCGGCAGCAGCGACACGGGCGCCAAAACGCGCGCTACAGACGCGGACGCCAAGCCGCACGCCACAGAGGCGGCCGCCAAGCCGCGCGTAACGGACACGGGCGCCAAGCCGCGCACCACTAGAAAGCGCGTCAGGCACGCGATCCACGGCGCGGGATACCGTCCGGCCTATGCGGACATCATGGTGGACGACAATTCCGGGCAGGTGCTGCACGAAACCGATCCGGACGCGCCGCGTCATCCCGCCTCGCTCACCAAAGTGATGACGCTTTATCTGCTGTTCGGCGAGCTCGAAGCAGGCCGCATCAAGCTCGATTACGACCTCGCGGTCTCCGCGCGCGCCGCGGAGCAGAACCCGACCAAGCTCGGCCTGCGTGCCGGCCAGACCATCAAGGTCGAGGACGCGATCAAGGGCTTGGTCACCAAATCGGCCAACGACGCCGCCGTGGTCGTGGCGGAGGCGCTTGGCGGCAGCGAAGAGGACTTCGCCCGGATGATGACGCGCAAGGCGCGCGCGCTAGGCATGAGCAGCACGACCTATGTCAACGCTTCGGGCCTGCCGGCGGACGAGCAGATCACCACCGCGCGCGACCAGGCGCTGCTCGGCCGCGCGATCATGCATCGGTTTCCGCAATACTACAGCTATTTCTCGCTGCCGGCCTTTGCTTATCGCGGACGTTTCATGAGCAATCACAACTCGCTGCTGCGCACGGTCGACGGCGTGGACGGCATCAAGACCGGCTATACGGAATCTTCGGGCTATAATCTCATCTCATCGACCGGGCGCTCCGGACGCCGGATCGTCGGTGTGATCCTGGGCGAACGATCGAACGGTGCGCGGGACGTGCACATGCGCAATTTGATCGAGCAATGCATCCCGCAAGCGGCGACCCAGCATACCGCCCCGGAGATCGTCGAACGGAAGGACAGCGAAGTAGCGGCTCCGGTGATGCCGGCGAACTTCAATCTGTCCTCCACGCCGGCGGCCGACGCGGTCACGCCTGTCGCCCCGCCGACGACCGAGACGCCGGCTCCCGTCAAGCTGCCGTCGACGGCATTTCAATCCGCACCGTAAGCGGGGATGACTGCGTCACCCCGCTTACGGTTATTCTTGGCGCATGATCTTTTCCGAAAACCGGTTCCCACTTTTCGGGATCATGCGCTAGCTAAATAATCGCTTCGGTCGCGATCCCGCGGCAATCCATCTCGAACTCGAGTTCGCGCACCGGCGGCCGGCAAAACTGCCACGTGAGTCCGGCGCGCGCGGCACCGCGGCGCACGATCTCATCGGCGAGAAACGGATAGAGATCGCGCACCGTATAAGCCTGCGTGGCCGTGGTATCGGCCCAGGCAAAGCCAAGCCTGCCGAGCCTCCGCTCCATCTCGGCGAGCACGAACCGCGCCTTCTCGCGCATGGCCTCAGGGTCGGTGTCGCCGCGCCGCACGATGTGGGCGGCGTAGCTGCCGCGGCCTTCCGGCGCCTCCCCGCTGCCGGCAATCACGAAACTCGGTGCCGGATGCGGCGCCGCGAGCGTGAAGGCGAAGGCGTGAAATGACGGCTCCGGCGGCGGATCGATCTCCGGGCAAACGTTGCTGCGCGCCACCGGATTGACGCGGCCGTCGAACAAGCCCCAGCGTGTGAGTGTCGTCACATAGCTTTCGTTGAAGGCGCGAAAGCCGTCCTCGCTGAACGGCGCCGGCGAGCGCAATTCGCACGCGCAGAACGCGGTCAGCGGACGCCCCGCTGCCGAGATGTAATGGCCGGCGCGCTCGAACCCGCGCGCAAGCGGCACCGGATCGCGGAAACGAACGCGCCGGATCTCGTAGCCCGGCGCGGCGGCAACGCCCGCCGAATATTGGAAGACGCCGGGAATATAACGATAATTCCCAGGCTCGAAATGCGCTGCAAGAGTCATGTTCAGTATCTCCGGTCGAGCGCGACTTTGCCCGTAGATTCGGCTAGGGTCGATCTCTGCTGGAAGACGGTATGCACGATGGCAAGGCCGAAACTTCGACGGTGGAATGTGCAGCGTTACCTCAACGACGAACGGGATATAGTTGCGTACCTCGATGCAGCCCTCGAGGATGGGGACCGGGAACTCGTAGCGGCCGTCCTAGATGAGATTGCCCAGGCCAAACGTCGGCTCGGGATTCGTTCCCATTAAAGGCTTTTCCGACGGGTGCTTATCCCAGTCCGCTGGCATGGCACTTGCTCGGCTCGAAGCGACGGGAGATGGTAGCAGCGGCGCCATTTTGGTGCCGACGGTTACTGCCGCGCGGCCCAAAACTTCGGCACAATGGCGCGCGCCTGGGCGGCCCAACGACAAGAGGGAGAACATCATGAAGACGGTCACCCGCAGGACTGTGCTCAAAGGAGCCGCTGGCGCCGGAGCGCTGGCCGCTTCCGCGCGGCTCGCCGCCCCGGCGCTGGCGCAAGGGCCCGGTCGCACGCTGCGGTTCGTGCCGCAGGCAAACCTCGCCAACTTCGATCCGATCTGGACCACACAGTATGTCGTGCGCAACGCGTCGGCGCTGGTGTGGGACATGCTCTACGGCGTCGACGACAAGCTGACGCCGCAGCGCCAGATGGTCGAAGCCGAGGAAGTTTCGGGCGACGGGCTCACCTGGACCTTCCGGCTGCGCCCCGGCCTCAAGTGGCACGACGGCGAGCCGGTGCTCGCCAAGGACGTGACGGCGAGCCTTGCCCGCTGGTGCGTGCGCGATTCGATGGGCCAGATGATCGCGGCGATCCAGAACGAACTCACGCCGATCGACGACCGCACCTTCCGCTGGGTGCTCAAGAAGCCCTACCCGAAAATGCTGTTTGCGCTCGCCAAGAGCGCTACCCCGTCCGCGTTCATGATGCCGGAGCGCATTGCCAAGACCGATCCCTTCAAACAAATAACCGAATACGTCGGCAGTGGGCCGATGAAGTTCGTTCAGAGCGAATGGGTGCCGGGTGCCAAGGCGGCGTTCGAAAAATTCCCCGGCTACGTGCCGCGCCAGGAGCCGGCGTCGTGGCTCGCCGGCGGCAAGGTCATGCTGCTCGATCGGGTGGAATGGGTGATCATGCCCGACCCAGGCACCGCGTCGGCGGCGCTGCAGAACGGCGAGGTCGACTGGTGGGAGAATCCGATCTCCGACCTCGTGCCGGTGCTCAAGGCCAACCGCAACGTCGCCGTCGATATCGCCGATCCGCTCGGCAACATCGGCTCGTTCCGAATGAACCACCTCTACCCGCCGTTCAACGACGTGCGGGCGCGCCGCGCCGTGCTGATGGCGATGAGCCAGGAAGACTACATGCGCGCGATCGTCGGCGACGACGACAAGCTGTGGAAGCCGCTGCCAGGCTATTTCACGCCTGGCACGGCGCTCTACACCGAAGAAGGCGGCGAGATTCTCAAAGGCCCGCGCAACCTCGACGCCGCCAAGCGCCTGGTCGCTGAGAGCGGCTATTCGGGCGAACCGGTGTCCTGCATCGTCGCGCAAGACCAGCCGATCACCAAAGCGCAGGGCGACGTCACCGCGGACCTGCTCAAGCGTATCGGCTTCAACGTCGATTTCGTCGCGACCGACTGGGGAACCGTGGGCGCGCGCCGCGCCGTCAAGACACCGCCCGGCCAAGGCGGATGGCACATGTTCCACACGTGGCACGCGGGCTCCGACTGCATCAACCCGGCGCCGCAAATCCAGCTCCGCGCCAACGGCGACAAAGCCTGGTACGGCTGGCCCAAGAGCGATGCGGTCGAGGCGGAGATCAACAACTGGTTCGACGCCAAGAACGTCGACGAAGAGAAGGCGGTGATCCGCCGCTTGAACAAGGCGGCGCTCGACTTCGTCGTCTACGCGCCCACCGGTTTCTTCCTCGGCTACCAAGCGTGGCGCAAAAACGTGTCCGGTATCGTCAAAGGCCCGCTGCCGTTCTTCTGGAACGTCAACAAGGCGAGCGCATGAAGGTTCTGCGCGAGGACCGCGCCACGGCGCCCCCTTTCCCCGTAAACGGGGAGAGGTGAAGCAAGATGCTCGCCTACGTCATCAGGCGCATCCTCGCGACCATCCCGGTCATGGCGGTGGTCGCGCTGTTTGTATTCAGCCTGCTCTATATCGCGCCGGGCGATCCGGCCGCGGTGATCGCCGGCGATCAGGCGACCCCCGCCGACGTGGAGCGCATTCGTGCGAGCCTCGGCCTCGACCGGCCGTTCCTGGTGCAGTTCGGCGACTGGGTCTGGAACATCGTGCACGCCAACCTCGGCACCTCGATGTTCACCGGCCTGCCGGTCACCAAGATGATCGCGCAACGCCTTGAGCCGACGCTCTCGCTGATGGCGGTGACACTCGTGTTCGCTATCTTGGTCGCGGTGCCGCTCGGGGTCGTGGCCGCGTGGCGCGCCGGCAGCCTGCTCGATCGCGCGATCATGGCGTTCGCGGTGTTCGGCTTCTCGGTCCCGGTGTTCGTGGTCGGTTATTTGCTCGCCTACGTGTTTGCGCTCGAACTCGAATGGCTGCCGGTGCAGGGCTACACGCCTTTATCTGAAGGCCTGTGGCCGTGGTTCTCCAATCTGATCCTGCCGGCGATCGCGCTCGGCTGCGTCTACATCGCGTTGATCGCGCGCATTACCCGCGCGACCATGCTCGAAGTGCTGGCGCAGGACTACATCCGCACCGCGCGCGCCAAGGGCATCGGCCAGTCCGGTATCTTGTTTGTTCATGCGCTCAAGAACGCGTCGGTGCCGATCGTCACGGTGATCGGCATCGGCATCGCGCTCCTGATCGGCGGCGCCGTCGTGACCGAGAGCGTGTTTGTCATTCCCGGCCTCGGGCGCCTGACCATCGACGCCATCCTGCGCCGCGACTATCCGGTGATCCAGGGCGTGGTGGTGCTGTTCAGCTTCCTCTACGTGCTGGTCAATCTGCTGGTCGATCTCGTCTACACCCTGCTCGATCCGAGGATTCGCTATTGAGCGTCGAGGCGCTCGACCGCGTCGTCATCCCGGACGGGCTCGCCGTCGCGCCGGCCCTGCCCGACGTGCTGCCGCCGGTGAAGCTGCGCCGCGGCTTCATCGGCTTGGTGCGCCGGTATCCGACCGTCGCGATCGGCGGCGCGCTCGTCCTCCTGCTGATCGCGATGGCGTTGCTCGCGCCCTATCTCGCGACGGTCGACCCGACCGCACTCGCGCCGGCGCGGCGCACCCGGGCTCCGTCTCCGGACTACTGGTTCGGCA
>JAFAUQ010000109.1 GCA_019243195.1 Hyphomicrobiales bacterium | reverse complement strand
ATCTCAAGGCCGATTGGGACGGCATCGAGAACGCGCCCAACGAGGCGCTGGTGAACGCGCTCGCCATGATGTCGCCCTACGGCGCGGCGGAAAAACAGGCGATGCTGGAGGCGCCCGACCTCAAGACGCGCGCAGAGATCCTCGTCGCGGTCACGCAAATCGAACTCGCCAAGGCGCAAACCGAAGGCGAGCCGCCGTTGCAGTGAGGCGGGGGAGCGTATCTACTGTTATCGAGTATCTCCGTTGCGAGCGCACCATGAGCACCTCTCCGCCCGACCGTCCGGCCCATAGCGTCGATCCGAAGCTGCTCGAAATCCTGGTGTGCCCCGTCACCAAGGCGACGCTCGAATATGACGCAGAGAAGCAGGAGCTGATCTCGCGTCCCGCCAAGCTTGCCTATCCGATCCGCGACGGCATCCCGATCATGCTGCCGGAGGAAGCGCGGCGCCTCGAAGACTGATCTTCTTTTTATCTCCGCTAACGCGGTTCGTATCAAACAAGCAGGAGGAAGCGATGCTCAAGGTTTGGGGCAGGAAGACCTCGTCCAACGTCCAGAAGGTGATGTGGGCGATCGGCGATCTCGGGCTCGAACACGAGCGGGTCGACATCGGCGGGCCGTTCGGAAAAAACAAGGAGCCGGCCTACCTGGCGATGAATCCCAACGGCCTCGTGCCGACGCTCGAAGACGGCGACGTGATGATCTGGGAATCGAACTCGATCGTCCGCTACCTCGCGACCAAATATGGCACCGGCAAGCTCGAGCCCGCGGACCTCAAGACGCGCGCGCTCGCGAGCCAGTGGATGGACTGGCAGCTCACGGTGGCCGCCCCCGCGATCTTCGGCGCGTTCTGGGGCCTGATCCGCACGCCGCCCGAGAAGCGCGACGCCGCGGCGATCGCCGCCTCACAGCAGAAGACCACGGAGGCGATGAAAATATTCGACGCCAACCTGTCGCGGAACGCCTACGCGGCGGGCGAGAATTTCTCCATGGGCGACATTCCGGTCGGCATCATGGTCTATCGCTTCTGGCAACTCGTTCCCGACCGGCCGCCGCTGCCCAATCTCGAGCGTTGGTACAAACAAATCGAGAAGCGCCCCGGCTTCCGCGATCACGTGGCGGCGGTGCCGCTGACTTAGCTCGTCATTGCGAGGAGCGAAGCGACGAAGCAATCCAGGGCCGCGCGTGGCGCCCTGGATTGCTTCGGCCCTTCGGGCCTCGCAATGACGCTGAAGATTACAACGCCTCGCCCCGCAGCAGCTTCGGCACGTCGCCGACGAGGCCGGCGGCCTCGCGAATGAACAGGCGCTTGAGCCCAGGCAGCCGGTCGACGAGGCCAAGGCCCACATCGCGTACCAGGCGCAGCGCGTCGGAGCGTTTCGAGAACAGGCGGTTGAGTCCGTCGGTCGCGATCCCCATCGCCATGGTGTCGAAGCGGCGCCAACGCTGATAGCGATCGAGCACGTGCGCGGCGCCGAAGTCGAGGCCGAGCCGCACGGCGTCGACGATGGTCTCGGCAAGCGCCGCCACGTCGCGCAGCCCGAGGTTCAATCCCTGCCCGGCGATCGGATGAATCACGTGCGCGGCGTCGCCCACGAGCGCGAGGCGCTCCGCCACGAATGCGCGCGCCACGCTGAGCCCGAGCGGGTGGACGCGCCGCGGCCCTTCCACCGCGATTTCGCCGAGATGCAGCCCGAAGCGCTGCTCCACCTCGGCATGAAACAAATCGTCGGGCAGGGCGCCGATGCGTTCGGCTTCGCGCGCCTCCTCGGTCCAAACAATCGAGGAACGACGGCCGGTCAGCGGCAGGATCGCGAACGGGCCAGCCGGGAGGAAATGCTCTTCGGCGCGACCGCCATGGTCGCGCTCGTGCGCGACGGTGCAGACGATGGCCGCCTGACCGTACGACCAGCCGAACGTCGGAATCCCGGCAAGCTCGCGCAGGCGGGAGCGCGCGCCGTCCGCCGCGATCAATAGTCCGGCGGTGAGCGCACCGTCGCGGTTAATAACCGACACGCGCTCGCCTTCAACTTCGAAAGAGTCGATCGCGCTTGCGCGCAACGCGACGCCCACTTCGCGGGCCTTGGCGGCGAGCGCCGCCATCAGCCGGCCGTTCTCCACCATGTGGGCGAATGGCTCGCCTGGCTCGACCTCGCCCGCGAAGGTGAGAAACACCGGCTTGACCGCGTCGCCCAGGCGGCTGTCGGTCACCACCATATCGAGGATCGGCTGCGCGTCGGCGACCGCGCTCCACACGCCGATCGTTTCGAGCAGCCGGCGTGCGCCGGCCGCGATCGCCGAGGAGCGCGCGTCGTCACTGGGAGGCCGGCCGAGCATCGGATCAGCGACCACGACGTTGAACTCCGCGCCGAGCCCCTGCCGAAGCGCAATCGCCAGCGCGAGGCCGGCAAAGCCCGCCCCGGCGATGACGACATCCGCGCTGAGTTCGCTTCGTTGCTCCGCCATCGTGAGCCTGTTTTGCGCTCCTTATCCCGCACCGGCGCCTCAGCTACAACCAGCCCGCCCGGCCGTTGGAGCACCTTATGTCGTCCGCCCTCGACGAAATCCTCGGCATTCTCGACCTCGAGCCGCTGGAAGTGAACCTGTTCCGTGGCCGCAGCCCGCAAGTGCCGTGGCAGCGGGTGTTCGGCGGGCAGGTGATCGGCCAGGCGCTGGTCGCCGCGTGCCGCACCGTCGACGGCCGCCCGCCGCATTCGCTGCACGCCTATTTCCTGCTGCCGGGCGATCCGGCGGTGCCGATCATTTACGAGGTCGACCGCATCCGCGACGGCAAGAGCTTCACCACCCGGCGCGTGGTCGCGATCCAGCACGGGCACGCGATTTTCACCATGGCGGCTTCGTTTCACACCGACGAACCCGGGCTCGCGCACCAAGCGCCGATGCCGGACGTGCCCGGGCCCGAGGCATTGCCGAGCGAGACGGATATCAAGAATCAGGTGCTGGGCTCGATGCCGGAACCGGTGCGGCGCTATTACGAGCGCGAGCGGCCGATCGAGCTGCGGCCGGTGGAGTTCGAGCGTTACCTCGGCAAGAAAATCGAGAACGCACGCTTCCACGTGTGGATTCGCACCACCGGCGACCTGCCGGACGACCCTGCCATTCATCAATGCGTGCTCGCCTACGCGTCCGATCTCACATTGCTTGACGTGGCGCTGGTGCCGCACGGCCGCTCGGTGTTCGATCGGCGCATCATTGCCGCGAGCCTCGACCACGGACTGTGGTTTCACCGCCCGTTCCGCGCCGACCAATGGCTGCTGTACGCCCAGGACAGTCCCAATCTGTCCGGTTCGCGCGGCTTCTCGCGCGGCCTCATCTTCACGCGCGACGGCACCCTGGTCGCTTCGGTTGCGCAGGAAGGCTTGCTGCGCGAACGCGCGCGGTAGCTCCCTCTTTCCGGCGGCGTCATTGCGAGCCCCGCAGGGGCGACGAAGCAATCCAGGGGCAGCACGCGCCGTGCGCCATTCCTGGATTGCTTCGCTTCGCTCGCAATGACGGCGGCTGTTGGTCGCGGGCTGTTTTTAGCTCATAATATCGCTGCGCCAGGCATAACGCCGACCACCCTGAGGCCACACCCATGAAACTCGTCATCGCCATCATCAAGCCGTTCAAGCTCGACGACGTGCGCAACGCGCTCGGCCAGATCGGCGTTGCCGGCCTCACTGTGACCGAAGTCAAAGGCTACGGCCGTCAGCGCGGCCACACCGAAATCTACCGTGGCGCCGAATACGCGGTAAACTTCCTCCCCAAGCTCAAGATCGAAGTCGCCGTAGCGTCGGACCGCGCCGACAAGGTGGTCGAAACCATCACCTCGACCGCCAAGACCGGGCAGATCGGGGACGGCAAGATTTTCGTGCTCGACGTCGACCACGTGGTGCGCATCCGCACTGGAGAGACCGATACTGACGCGCTGTAGCGCACAGCAGTGCTCTGACTAATTGTTGGGCAAATTTGGCGAGAGCTTGGGCCCCTGAGGCCGGCCCGACCGGGCCTTCTTAAGAAGAATCACGTTGCACCAATCGGTTAGCCCGGCGCGGGCACTTGGCACACATCTTGAGTCTAGTGGACCAATACGACAGGGCGGATACCCGGCACCGTGCCTGACGTAGGGGAGGCCTCGGCTCGCCGGGGCCTCTCGCTTTTTCGGAGGACAGAGGACGGACGACAGAGGACGGAAAAGACGCAGGTCGGGCCACAGCGTTCTGTCGTCTGTCCTCTGTCGTCCGTCCTCTGATTGGTTAATCGCGCCTTAACCTTGCCGCTTCTAAGGTGCCTGCATGCGGCGGGGGCGCCCGTCTTGTCCATGTCCATGACCAATGCCGAACGCGACTCTGCCGCGTCGACCGCTCGGGCCGCCGACGCGCGCTCGCCGTTCGTGCGGCTGGGCGAACTGCTGGGCGATCTCAAGCCCGGCAAGCCGGTCATCAATCTCTCGGTGGGCGAGCCGCAGCATCCGATTCCGTCTTTCGTCGGGCCGGTGCTCGCGGCGCATCTTCCGCGCTTCGGCCACTATCCGCTCGGCAAAGGCACCGACCAGTTCCGCCGCGCTGCGACCGCCTGGCTCGCCCAACGGTACCGGCTCAAACGACCGCTCGATCCGGAAAATGAAATCATCGTGCTCAGCGGCACCCGCGAGGGCCTGTTCCTCGCCGCCATCGCGGCGAAGCGCTGGGTCGCTCCGCGCCCCGGCAAGCCTGCGATCCTGATCCCCAATCCGTTCTACGTGCCCTACGCGGCCGCGGCGGAAGCGGCCGACTGCGAGCCGGTCTATCTGGCGGCGACGGCC
This sequence comes from Hyphomicrobiales bacterium, assembly GCA_019243195.1. GTDB lineage: Bacteria > Pseudomonadota > Alphaproteobacteria > Rhizobiales > Xanthobacteraceae > AP-16. The sequence goes on along the minus strand of JAFAUQ010000109.1, from coordinate 2,728 downwards.
GCAAGCGCGTTCATGCCCGATCTCGACCGTCTCGATGAAGCACTCCTGGCGCGCACGGTGGCGATGTATCTCGCTTCGCCGTCGAATCCTCAAGGCGCGGTCGCCGATCTTTCTTACCTGACGCGCCTCGCGGCCCTGGCCCGGCGTTACGGTTTTCTCGTCTTCACCGACGAATGCTACTCGGAAATCTATACGCGCGAGGCGCCGCACGGCATGCTGGAAGCGGCCGGGCCCGACTTCGCCAACGTGGTCGTGTTCCACTCGCTCTCGAAACGTTCGAGCGTGCCGGGACTGCGGGTCGGCTTCGCGGCCGGCGACCAACGCTTCCTCGCCAAGTTTTTGGACCTGCGTAACGTCTCCTCGGCGCAAGTGCCCGAGCCGGTGCAAGAGGTCGCTGTCGTCGCCTATGGCGACGAAGCGCACGTCGAAGAGAACCGCCGGCTCTACGCGGCCAAATTCGATCTCGCCGACCAGATCATCGGCGACCGCTACGGCTATCACCGGCCCGCCGGCGCGTTCTTCCTCTGGCTCAACGTCGCGGGCCAAGGCGGCAGCGAGCAGGCGGCGCTGCGGCTGTGGCGCGAAGCGGGCTTACGCGTTCTGCCCGGCCGCTACATCGCGCGCGACCTGCCGGACGGCAGCAATCCCGGCACCGACTACATCCGCGTCGCCCTGGTTCAGGACAAAGAGGCGACGGCCGAAGCGCTGCATCGCCTCGTCGCGGTGCTCGGCTGAGAGGCACCGCCGTCATGCGTCAACGCTTTCATGTGACCGCCTTCCTCTCAGACGAGTTGCGCGAAGCGATCGCGCGCCGTCTAAGCGAGATCAGCGGCGTTGCGCTGATCGCGGCGGCAGGCGTGCTCGCCGCGGCGCTCGGAAGCTGGTCGGTGCAGGACCCGAGCCTGAGTCACGCCACTTCCGCGCATGTGCGCAACCTCCTGGGCGTCCCCGGCGCGATCGCGGCCGATTTGCTGATGCAGCTCATCGGGGTTGGCGCGCTGGCGTTGATTCTTCCCGTCGCCGTGTGGGGCTGGCGCCTCATCACCCATCGGCCGATCGACCGCGAGCGGCAGCGCCTGATGCTGTGGAGCGTCGGCGTGCTCGCCGCAACGGCATTTGCGTCGTGCCTGCCCACCGGCGCCGCTTGGCCGCTGCCGACCGGGCTCGGCGGCGTCGTGGGCGACGCGCTGCTGCGGTTGCCGGCTTGGCTGTTTGGCGCACCACTCACCGGTAGCGTGCGGCTCGTGCTTGCGCTGTGCATCGGCACTGCGGCGTTGGCCATGTTGGCGCTGGCGATGGGCTTTGATTGGCGCCGGCCCCGCGAGCGGGTGCGTTCCCCCGAACCTGTCGAAATCGACGATGAAGAGCACCCGTCGGTCTCGCTCGGCTGGCTCTATCACGCCCTACTCAGCGTCGCGGCGCGACTGGGACGCATGTTCGCGCGCCGCGGAGCAACACCGTGCCACGCCGCGGCACCCGCGCTCGCGCCGGAAGAAGAAGCCGCTGAGGACGACTCCGAGTTCGAGGAGGAAGAGGAAGAGACAGAGGAAACGGAGCGCCCCGCGCGAAAGCGAACACGCGCGGCGGCGAAACCGGGGCGTCGCGGTCGCGACGGGTTCGAGCTTCCCTCGCTGTCACTGCTCGCGGCGCCGAAATCGAGCGACCGCCATACGCTGAGCGTCGAGGCGATCCAGGAGAACGCCACCGCCCTCGAGGGCGTGCTGGGCGATTTCGGCGTGCGCGGCGAAATCATCAACGCGCGTCCCGGGCCGGTCGTCACGCTGTATGAACTCGAGCCCGCGCCCGGCATCAAATCATCGCGTGTCATCGGGCTTGCCGACGACATCGCCCGCTCGATGAGCGCGCTTTCGGCGCGCGTCGCGGTGGTGCCCGGCCGCAACGCCATCGGCATCGAGCTGCCCAACCCGAAACGCGAGCGCGTCTATTTCCGCGAACTCCTCGACTCTGACGACTACACCGGCGCGAGCGCGAAGCTCGCGCTGTGTCTCGGCAAGACCATCGGCGGCGAATCGGTGATCGTCGATCTCTCGCGCATGCCGCACTTGCTGATCGCCGGCACCACCGGCTCGGGCAAATCCGTCGCCATCAACACCATGATCCTCAGCCTGGTCTATCGGCTGCGGCCGGAAGAGTGCCGGCTGATCATGGTCGATCCGAAAATGCTCGAACTCTCCGTCTACGACGGCATCCCGCATCTGCTCACGCCCGTCGTCACCGATCCCAAGAAGGCGATCGTTGCGCTCAAATGGGCGGTGCGCGAGATGGAAGAGCGCTACCGCAAGATGTCGAAGCTCGGCGTGCGCAACATCGACGGCTACAACGCGCGCATAGCCGAAGCGAAATCGCGCGGCGAAGCGCTCACGCGCACGGTGCACACCGGCTACGACCGCGAGACCGGCGAAGCGATCCTGGAGAAGGAGAACCTCGACCTCGACCGCCTGCCTTACGTGGTGGTGATCGTCGACGAAATGGCCGACCTGATGATGGTCGCCGGCAAGGACATCGAGGGCGCGATCCAGCGCCTCGCGCAGATGGCGCGCGCCGCGGGCATCCACGTCGTGCTCGCGACGCAGCGGCCGTCGGTCGACGTCATCACCGGCACCATCAAGGCGAATTTCCCGACCCGCATCTCCTTCCAGGTCACTTCGAAGATCGACAGCCGGACCATCCTCGGCGAGCAGGGCGCGGAGCAGCTGCTCGGCCAGGG
>JAFAUQ010000237.1 GCA_019243195.1 Hyphomicrobiales bacterium | reverse complement strand
CTCGTCTATGGTCTCGGCGCCTATCTCTTTGGTACCGCACTGCTCCACACGGCGCGGCCCCTCACCATTACGCTGGTGATTATAGGCCTCGTCATTGTCATCGTGGCGACGTGGTACGTGCGCTCCCACGAAGTGGAGCTGGAGCGGAAGGCGGAACTGGCCTTGCCCGGCCCGTTGCGTCCGGTCGACTGGCGCCGCCGCCCGCGTTAGACGCCGCCGGGCTGCCCCCCTCCTGCCGCGCCGACCTCGAACAGCGGCAGCGGATCGTGCCGGGTTTCCCGCCCGAGCAACATGGCAATCACGCTCAGCCCGGCGAAGCCGGTCATGATCGCCGCGGGCGTGGTGAACCCGCCGAAATAGCCGACCAGGAGGCCCACGACGAGTGGGCCGGTGCTGGTCACTATTCGCCCGGTGCCGTTGCAGAACGACACCGCGGTCGCGCGCACGTGGGTCGGGAACAGCTCGGGCAGATAAACCGCATGGCCGGAGAAAACGCCGAGCACGAAGAACCCGTAGATCGGCAGCAGATAGGGGTAGAGGTCGTAGCTGCTCAGGCCCAGGTAAATCGTGAAACCGAGCGCCATCGTGCCGATATTGTAGAAGATGATCGTCGGCCGCCGCCCGATCTTATCGGCGATGAAGCCGAAGCTGGCGTAGCCGAAGATGCCGCCGATGCCGAACAGCATGATGCCGCGGCTCACATAGGGGATTGCGGCCGCGCCGGCGATGCCGTCCTTTTCCAGCATCACCGTCTGGATCGTCGGCAGCCAGATGTTCGTGGTCCAGATCGCGAGCAGGGTGCCGAGGCAGAACATCAGCCCGATCATCGTGCTGTAAATATTTCGCCGCGTGAACAGCTGCACCGGCACGAAGCGGAGGAATTCGCGATCGTCCGCGCTGGCCTTGGCGAGATCGGCTTTGGCCGCCCGGCGGCGCGCGCGCACCGCCTCGAAATGCTCGGGCTCGACCATGCCGCGGCGGATGAACGCCAGCAGAAGCGCCGGGGCGATCCCCACGAAGAACACCCAGCGCCAGCCGTGCGGGCCGATCAGGCCATAGATCCACCCACCGAACAGGCTGCCGAAGGCGCCGCCGGTCATCATGATGCCGAGAATGCGGGCGCGGTAAGTGTGGGCAAAGGCCTCGGCCACGAGCGGGATGCCGACAATGATTTCGCCGCCAGTGCCGAGTCCGCCGAGGAAACGGAAGATGCCGAACTCCAGCGGCGACTGCGCGAAGCCCTGCAGCGCCGTAAACACGCTGTAGGTCAAAATGCTGACTGCGAGCGTGCGCACCCGGCCGAGGTAATCCGCGATCATGCCGAACAGGAAGCCGCCGAACGCCCAGCCCAACAGGCCGACCATGCTGAGGATGCCGCCGACGCGGCCGATGTCGGCCAGCGACGGGTTGCCGCCGAGCAGCTCGGTCAGCGCCGGGCGCAGGACCAGCGCGAAGAGGCCGAAGTCGGTGGTGTCGAGCGCCCACCCGGCCCAGACGACGAAAAAAACCGACCACTGATAGCGCGTCAGGCCGCGCGGAAAGCCGACGTCGGCCGGCACTGAAGTCGTCGCTTGCATCTTCGTCCTCCCCGACCTTGCGCTTTTTAAAAGCCGCTTGACGTCAGGCTACATCAGCAACGCGGTTCGGCGTAAGGGGCATGGCTGGCTGGCTTAGAGCATGATCCCGAAAAGTGGAAACCGGTTTTCGGAAAAGATCATGCTCCAAGAACAAGCCGCGCGCCGGCCGTCCGGTTGTGCTATGCTGGCGCACCAGCCACCATTTCCGGAACGCCCGCCATGTCCCAGTCATTCGACCGCGCCGCGGAAGACCTCGGCAATTCGATCCATCTCGAGCACGTCAACGTGCGCGTCCCCGACCAGCGCCTCGCCATGCTGTTTTACGCGGCGGGCCTCGGGTTAACCCGCGACCCGATCATGATGCCCGGCGACCGCAACATGTGGATCAACGTCGGGCGCAGCCAGTTTCACCTGCCGACCGGGGATCCGCAGGTGCTGCGCGGCACCACCGGCCTGGTGATCGCCGGGCGCGAGGCGCTCGTCCGTCGGCTCGGCGACGTGCACGAGCGGCTCAAGGACACGCGCTTTAGCTATGCCGAGCAGAACGACTACGTCGAGGCGACCTGCCCGTGGGGCAACCGCGTGCGCGTCCACGAGCCCGATCCGGCGCGCTTCGGGCCGATCAATCTCGGCATTCCCTACGTCGAGTTCGACGTTCCGGTCGGCACCGCCGACGGCATCGTCGAGTTCTATCGGCGCATGATCGAGGTGCCCGCCCATGTCGAGCGCAACGGCAATGACCCCGTCGCCTGCGTCACGGTCGGCTGCGACCAGGAGCTGCTGTTCCGCGAGACCGAGCGGCCGCAGCCGGAGTTCGACAATCACCACGTGGCGATCTATCTGGTGAACTTTTCCGGACCCTATCGCAAGCTGCGCGAGCGCAACCTGGTGAGCCAGGAGGACAACCAGTATCAGTACCGCTTCAAGGACATCGTCGATCTCGACAGCGGCCGGCTGTTGTTCACGATCGAGCACGAGGTGCGAAGCGTCACCCATCCGATGTATCTGCGGCCGCTGATCAACCGCAATCCGACGATCAACAATAATAACTACGGGGCCGGCCACGAGTTCGAGCCGTGGGGGCTCGAGCCGCACAGCTACGACACCGGCGCGCGTCCGGTGCGGATGTAATAAACTCCGCCGTCATCCCTGAGGAAGCCGCTCGCATTAGCGAGCGGCCGTCTCGAAGGATGGCCACACGCACCAAGCTTGCTGCCATCCTTCGAGACGCTCGGCGCGAAACCGCGCCGAGCTCCTCTGTTTGTTGCACCCCCGTCATCAGCTGACCAGTGCCGCGGCCGTATTGGAAGCGCGCGGTCCAAACAGAATGTCGGGCGTGATCTCGTCGACGGTCTTGGTGCCGCAATAGACCATCGTGTTGTCGAGTTCCTTGCGCAGCACCGAGATTGCTTTGCCGGCGCCGGCCTCGCCGCCGACCGCGGTGCCGTAGAGCGTCGCGCGGCCGATCAGCACCGCTTTGGCGCCGAGCGCGAGCGCCTTGGCGATGTCGGAGCCGCGCCGCACGCCGCTGTCGAGCAGCACGGTCGCCTTCTCGCCGACCGCCTCGGCGATCTCCGGTAGCGCGTCGATCGAGGCGACCGCGCTGTCCATGTTGCGGCCGCCGTGGTTCGACACGATGATCCCGTCGCAGCCGTGGCCGACCGCGCGCACCGCGTCGTCCGGGCGGTTCACCCCCTTGATCATCAGGATGCCCGGCCACATCTTGCGGAAGATCTTGATGTCTTCCCACGACAGGCTGTCGCGCCGCATCACGGCGTGCGCGGACGGATCCTCCCGCACCGAATGGCGCAAGTGCGCCGGATAATTCTCGTAGCGCGGCAGGCCGCCGTTCATGACATAGCGCGCCATCACGGTTGTGAGCCAACGCGGCTTGCGCATCATGTCGAAGCTGTTGCGCGCGCCCAGCCGGAACGGCATGTTGAATCCGTTCCTCGGGTTGTACTCGCGATTGGGATTGGCCCCCGTATCGACGGTGACGATCAGCGCCTCGAAGCCGGCGTTCTTTGCCCGCTCGACGATTTCGTAGGAGAGCTTGCGCTCGTGCCAGACGTAGAGCTGCATCCACAGCCGGCCCTTCGCCTTTTCGGCGACCTCCTCCATCGGCGTCATGGCCCCGGTCGCGAGCGTGAAGGGGATATTCGCCGCCGCCGCCGCCTTCGCCAGCTCCAATTCGCCGTGATACCAGCACATGCCGGCGACACCGGTCGGCGCGATCGCCAGCGGCATCGACGCAGGCTTGCCGAACAAGGTCGTCGCCATGGTGCGGTCGCTCATGTCGACGAGCGCGCGGTGCTTGAGCTTGAGCCGCTCGAACGCGGCGCGGTTGTTGCCGAGGGCGACTTCGTCTTCGGTGCCGCGGTCGACGAACTCGAACACGCCGCGCGGCAGCCGCTTCTTCGCCGCCGCCCGCAGATCGAAAATGTTGTAGTAGCCGTCAAGCCCGTTCATGGCGCTCCTTCTCCCTGGCACTCGCTATTTGTCTGGCTGCGGATAATACAACGGTCTCGTAGGGCGCAATAGGCGGCCGCGCCTTACGTGTCGTAAGCACATGAGTTGTCCGGGTTAGGTAGCACACGAGTTGTCCGGTTTTGTGCCTCCGGGTGGAGGCGAATCAATGAACCGGGCGACGTGGCTACAGGGCCGGAGAATGCAGAAGTTTCGGGACGTTTTGGGCCGCTGGG
>JAFAUQ010000228.1 GCA_019243195.1 Hyphomicrobiales bacterium | reverse complement strand
GTCGGCGCGCAAGCGATCGACCTCGCGCCCCTGCAGGTTAGCGACGACCTCGAGCGCGAGATCGTGCCGTCCGGTATCGGACAAGGCGCGCGCTTCGAGCAGCAGACGCTGGTTGCGCAATTCGTTGGGAAGATCGGAGATGCGCGTCGCCTGCAGGGTCTGGAGCGCGTGATCGGGCTTACGGCTGAGCAGATAAATCATCGCGAGCCGGGTCGCGATCTGCGCGCGCGCGGCGCCTTGCAAGCGGTTGTCCACTTGGTGCTGCAGCAGCGCCGCCGCCTGGTCGAGCAGATCGACGGAGACCAATCGCTCGGCGAGCCGGCGGATCATTTCATCGCCGCGCCGGCCGACCGGCGTCAGGTCGCGGAAGTCGTAAAACAGGCTGAGCGCCTCGACCGGCGGCAGAGCATCGGCCTTGCCGCCGAGAAACAGCGCATCGAACAAAGCCGCCGCCTCGTCCTGTGCGCGCCTTACGATCTCGGCGTCGGTGTGTCCGGTCGCGGCGGTTCGCATGGCCGTAAGAGCGTCGCGGTAACGGCCCTCATCGGCGTAGAGCCACCCGAGCAGCTGTTGCGCCTCCAGTTCGGTGGCGTCGCCGCGCCAGCCGATGGTGAGGCTTTCCAGTTCGTTGATCGCGTCGGCGCGTTTGATCCGGCCGAGCGTATTCTTGAGCACGAGCGCGCGCAGGCGCCCCTGCGCCGCGGCAGGACGGTCCGGGCTCGCGGCAGCCGCTTCGTAGGTGACGAGTGCATCCCCCATGCGTCCGAGCCCTTCGGCCAGGCGGCCCTTGAGCACCAGCACGGATGCATCGGCCGGCGCACCGATCGTCTCCAGCGTTCCAACAAGATTGGCCGCCTCCGCGAAATCGCGCGTTTCGATCGCGGCTTGCAGCGCCGCGCGGATCATCACGCGCTGCAGCTCGACCGGCAGAGTCGCGATTGCCGCATCAACGTCGTTGAAACCCCGGCGCGCTTCCGGCCATTTGCCGAGGTCGGCATAGGCGAGCGACCGCCACAGCGGCGCATCGAAATAATCGCCGACCGCGGGGTTGGCCAAATCCTTGAGCGCATCGGCGGGGCGGCCCATCAGCACGGCGGCTATCGCGTGCAGCACGAGCGCGGGGGCCGCTTCCGTCTTGGGCAGATCCTTGGCGAGCACGACGTCGAGTACGCCTTTCGCTTCGGAATAAAGTTCGCGTGCGAGATAGAAGCGCGCGAGTTCGAGCCGCCGCGGGGTTCGCTCGGCCTCCGGCGCATCCGCAGCGACGCGCACCAACTCCATTTGCCGCCGCTGGAAAGCCGCCTCGCGATCGAATCCCCATAGTTGCGCGTCGAGCGTGAAGGATGCGGCACCGGCACGGCCAGCGCCGTCGCTGGCGGCGTCCAACACTGCGCCCACCCCCAAGCCGGAGAGGCTAAGGCCACCCGGCCGCGCAATGACGATTTTGTCCTCGGCCAGCTCGAGCGCGAGGTCATCGGCGATCGGCTGGATCGCCACGCCGTGCGTCGATGCCAGGGCGTGAAACTCGACGAAGCTCTGCGGGCGCAGAAAGCCGCGCGGAGGCCCGAGCGCCGTGACGACCAGCAAGGTGTCGCCCACTTCGGGGTCGGCGAGGCGATGCAACTGCTGCGGCGCGTCGAACGGTATCACCGCGCTCGCGCGTTGCGGCGCCGGAGCCGTGCGGGCGATGGCAAGCGGCTGCGTCGGTTCGAGCACCAGATCGCCGATCGAAACGACCCAGGTCGGACCGTCCGCCTCGAGGCTGGTCAGCCGCGGCCGGTCGACCTTGATGCGCACGACCTGGCCGCCGGCGGTGCGCGTGATGATGGCGCTGCGCACGGCGCCGATCGGTTGCGTGACCAGCTTCGAGATGTCGATCGGCGGCGCCGCGTCGAATACCAGCCACACCGCGTCGGCGCGGCGAAACACAGCGGCCGGCGTGGCGTTTGCGAACGGGAAGACCAGGCGTAGCCCCTCGCCGACCCGCACCACCTCAACCAGGACCGGCGCCTTCGGATCAGGCGGCGTGCTTGTCTTCGGTGCGGCGGGCGGGGTCGCGTCCGCAAGGACCGGACCATCCATGCCTTTTGAAGCAACCGCGCCCGCCGTGGGCGCGGCGGGCTGTGGGGGTCGTTCCGCAGCTTTGGGCGCGGGTGCCACGTTCGGCGCCGGCGCCTTTTCGGCAATGACCTGGGGCGGCGCGGTTGCCGGGCTGCGAGTCGGCGCACTGGGGGGAGCCGGGTTGGCAAGCGTGGCGATTTCTGCCGGAACATCTTTCGGCTCGCCACTGAGCACGTCGACGATGAAATTATTGTCCTCGCGGAAAGTGCGCACGTCGGGACCGTTGGTGAAATCAAACTCGACCCCGCTCTTTCCCTCGCCGAGTCTGGCTGCGATCCGCGCGACGCCCGGCGGCGGAGCCGCTTGTGCATCGGCAAGGTCGAAACGCAGCGGCGCGTCGAACAGCACCGTGAGCTTGTCCTTGGCGCGATCCGTTGTCACCGCAGTGGGTCGGGGCAGCCCGAACACGTAACGGGTGAAGCTCGGCTGGGTGCCGACCCGTACGCGGATGAGCGGCGGCGGTGGTCCCGGCGGCTGGCGCTGCCGCTCTCCCCGTTCAGCGGCACGGGCGCGGCGGGCGAGTTCGTCGACCACCTCCTGCGGCAACCCGGGCGGGAGTCCCACCCAACCTTCCGGCAATAGGTCCACGAAAAGCCGGTCCCCGGCCATCATCGAATTGGCCGTGACCTTGCGGCTGAGCGCGAGACGCACCGCCATGCCATCGGGATCACGTCGCGCCGCATTGACATAGTCGGGCGCCCCTACGGCGATGCGATCGACCGAGACATCGACCGGTTTTTTGAACGCGATGACCAGGATGCCGTTGCTCAGGTTGATTTCGGCGTCGCTGTCTTCCGTGAAATGGAAGACGAAGCGGGCAAAGCCCGCGCCGGTGCTCACACTCAGCTCGGCCTTGATCGGCTCGGCCCGCGCGGCGGAAGCACAGATGAGGGAAAGGGCCAGCAGCAGCAGCGTTTCGAGTGCGAGGAACACCGCGACAATACGCAAGCCGAGCCGCAGCGGGACCTGAGCCTCGCCGTGCGCACGGATTGTCCGCAGGTTGAGAGACTTCCCCGCCATGCTCCATGCCCTCGCCGACCGCGTGGGCGACGCGTCCTGCCGAAGTGAGAAGCCTAAGCGGGCGCGTTTAAGGCGGTCTTAATCATCCGTTTGGCCGGCCTTCGATTTTCGGCAAATCGGGGGTAGCCGCCGGCTTCTCGACCGCGCCCGCACGGGTGGCAATTTCGCCGGTCAGCCGCTCGGCAACCTCAGGTGACATCTGGGCGAGAATGTCGGACATGCGGCGCGGGTTGATCTGCGATGCCAGCTCGAGAAGGATTCGCATGTCGAGCCGGTCGAATATCTTGGCGGCGTCCTTGGCCTTCATATTTTCATACATGCTGACCAGACTTTTGAAGCGCGCAGCTTCAGCCTCGTCCTTCTTGTGGACGGTCGCGTTGATCCGCGCCTCGGTCTCTTTGATCTCGGCAAGTCGCGCCTCGACCCGTTTCTCCGTTGCGGTCAGGAGGTTTTCCCGCACGTCGAGTTCGCGCGCGCGCGCCTCGAGTTCCTGGCGGCGTTGATTGAGGCTTTCGAGCACCGCACGCTCGCCCGCGCTAGGCGGCGGATGATCGGGGTCGAGCGCCCCGGGCGGGCCAGCAGTCTTGGCTTCGCCCGCGGGCTTGGGTTCGCCTGGCTTTGTTTTAGCTTCGCCGGGAGCGGGAGGAGCGGCACTCGCCGCAGGCTTTGGCTCGGCCTTGGCGCCAGGAGCCGGTGCCGCGCCGCTCTTTTCGCCCGGGGCGGCAACCGCGCCGGTGTATTCGGGATAGTCGAATACTTCCTGCATCCAGGACTTTCGCGGGGCCGTCGCCGACCCTTCCGCGGCGCTGCCCTCGCGGTCCCCCTTGCCGCGCGACGGCAAGGATTCAGTCGAGGGATGTTGCGAAGCTTGGGCATAGGCAGGCTGCGTGCTGCCGAGCGAAAGCTTTCCCGCAGTAATGAGCCCGAACGCCTTGATCACAAAAAGACTTGTGGCCGCGGCGACGACTAGCGGCACGAGACGCAGGCTGCGCCGCTGCTCGCTCATGCCGCAACGCCGGGCGGGCGCACCCGTGCGCGCGCCGCGAACGCCTGGGCGGCTTCCGCGAGCGCTTGAACGTCCGGCCCCAACGGGGCGCCCGCCGGGCGCGCGGCGAGCGCGATGCGCGTCAGGCGCTCAAGTACCGTCTTCCCCTCGTCGAGTTGGCATCCGATTTCGTCGGAGAGGTGTTCGGCGCGGCGCAGCCGTTCGCCCAGGCTGAGGTCGCAGTCGCGCACCGTCAACTTGAGGCCGGCGATCGCCCGCTCGGCGATTTCAGTCGCAGTGATCAGTTCGGAGATCGTCGCCTTGAGCGCCTGCTCGTCGGATTTGAGCATCTTCAGCCGGCTGTTGAGCACCATGCAGTAACCGATCGTGAGCACAAGCAGGATCGCGACCAGGCCCTCGATCACCAGTCCGATGCCGTTGTTCACGGTGCCTCCACCCGATTCGAGGACGCATCCGCCATCTCGAACATGGCGAACGTGGTTTTCGGCTTGCGCAACGGTCGCGTCACCCGCACCGCCACGCGATCGCCGACGCGTCCCATACGGCCTTCGGTGAGCGCGACGTCGCCGCAGCGCACAGTCACGCAGGCGTCGGATTTAAGGTCGAGCATCAGCGTGTCGCCCACGTTGAGCGCCATCAGTCGGCGCAGCGGCAGCGCCGCTTCGTAGAGGACCGCCTCGATCCCGATCTCCGCCTGTCCGATTTCGGTGGCGAGATGCGCTTCCCAGATCGGGTCGCGGCCGAACTTCTCGCCCATGAACATCTGCAGCAGCACTTCACGGATCGGCTCGATCGTCGCGTAGGGCAGCAGCAGCTCGATGGTGCCGCCGCGGTCCTCCATGTCGATGCGCAGACGCACCAGGATCGCGGCGTTGGCCGGGCGGGTGATGGCGGCAAAGCGCGGATTGCTTTCGAGGCGATCGATGGTGAAGCGGACCGGCGAGAGCGGCCGGAACGCCTGTTCGGCATCGGCAAGCACGACCTCGATCATGCGTTTGACGAGGCCGATTTCGATCGTCGTATAGGGCCGGCCTTCGATGCGGATGGCGGTCTGCCCGCGCCGGCCGCCGAGCAGCACGTCGATGATCGAATAAATCAGTCCGGAATCGACCGTGAACAGCCCGAAATTGTCCCATTCTTCCGCGCGGAATACGGCGAGGATCGCCGGCAATGGAATCGAATTGAGATAGTCGCCGAAGCGCACCGACGTGATGCGGTCGAGCGAGACCTCGACGTTGTCGGAGGTGAAGTTGCGCAGCGAGGTCGTCATCAACCGGACCAGCCGGTCGAAGACGATTTCGAGCATCGGCAGCCGCTCGTAGGAGACCATCGCCGAGTCGATGATCGCCCGAATGCCGGAATTCTCATTGAGCGATATGTCGGCGATATTGAAGCCGAGGAGGCTGTCGATTTCCTCCTGATTGAGAATGCGCTCGGCGCCGCCTTTGGCAGCCTGCACGAACTGGCTGCCGTCGTCGATCATGGCCGCCCATTGCGCGGCCATCTCGTCGCTCGGAGCTCCTTCCGCGCGCTGACCGGGACTGGCGTCGGTGACGCCTTCGGCTTCGAGCGCCAATCCCCAATCGGCGGCGAGCGCGTCCTGATCGATTTCGGGAGCGGCCGTCATTGAACGACGACTTCCTTGAACAGCACCGCATTGATGCGGTGGGGCGCAATCATCGCGTTGATGCGCCGGGTCAGTTCGTCGCGCATTCGGTAAAGGCCGCCGGAGCCGTCGAGATCGGCCGGGCGTAGCTCGCGCAGGTAGGTCTGGAACGCGTCCATCACCCGCGGCATCACCGGCTGGATCTGGGCCCCCATCGTCTGGTCGGGCAATTCGAGCACGATCTTGAGCTTGAGATATTGCGCGCGCTCGCCGGTGGCGCCGGACAAATTGACCATCACGTCCGGCACATCAAAGAATGCAACCGGCTTTACCACCGGCGCCGCCGGTTTTTCCTCCACCTTGCCGTGGAAGATGGCGTAAGCGCCGAAGCCCCCGCCTGCGAGCACGACAAGTCCGGCGCCCGCGATCGCGATCAGTTTAAGCGGCAGCTTGCGCTTGGGCTGAGCGCCCTCGCCTTCCGGCTCTTCCGTCTCGTCCTTCGCCTCAGCCTCGGCGTTCTTCACCTTCGCAGCCATGCGTCTGCCCCCGCATCCCTAGAGCGCGATGACTTTTCTGCGAAACGTCATCCCGCTCTATCGTTCTGCTGGAGCATGATCTTTTCCGAAAACCGGTACCCACTTTTCGGGATCATGCTCTGGCGGCGGCGAGGCTATGGCCCGAATGGTTAATGATTACTTTCGGACGCCACCCAGGTCGGAAAATTTTGCCGGGTGAGGCCGGCAAGCGACGTTTCTTGCCGCCCCTCAGTCGCGTGCCATTGGGATTAACGAATTGATATCCCTAACAATTCGATTCTGGCATGGCATCTGCAACAGCACCCACGATCGAACCCGCTTGGGAGAGCGGATCGAACAACGATGCGGGCCCGCCTGGGAGGGCTCAGGTCCGCGTCCTCATGGGGAGCTTACCGATGGAGAACGCACTTCTCGTCGGCCTGTCGCGGCAGATGGCCTTGCAGCGCGAGATGGAGGTGGTCGCCAACAACATCGCGAACATCGACACCAACGGCTTCAAGGCGGATTTTTCGCTGTTCGAGGAATATCTCATGCCGGGCGCCCGCGACGGCAACTTTCGGGTGGCTGACAGTCCAGTCAGCTTCGTGCGCGATCGCGGCACGTTGATCGATCTGAACCAAGGGCCGTTCCAGCACACCGGCAATCCGCTCGACGTCGCCATTAACGGCGACGGTTTTCTCGTCATCAACACGCCGCAGGGCGAGCGATACACCCGTAACGGCGCGCTCGCGATAAATCCGCAAGGCGAACTCGTGACTTCCGAGGGGTATCAGGTCCTCGGCGACGGCGGACCAATCGCATTTCAGAACCAGGACACCGGCGTCACGATCAATCCGGAAGGGACGGTTTCAGTCAAAGACCCGTCCAACTCGAGCGTTGCGATCATTCGCGGCCAGCTTCGCGTAGCGAGCTTTGCCCAGCCCGCGCGGTTGCAAAAGGAAGGCGGCAGCACGTTCAGCGCGCCGGCCGACATGCCGGCAACCCCGAGCACCAAATCGAACGTCGTGCAAGGCGCGCTGGAGAAGTCGAACGTGCGCCCCATCATCGAGATGTCCCGCATGATCGAAATCAGCCGCAGCTATGCGGCGATCGCCAATCTGCTCCAGAGCGAGGGCGACCTGCACAAGACCTCTCTCCAGCAACTTTCCGACGTCCCGACGTCGTGAGCCATTCGAGGATCAAGCCATGCTCGCTCTCTACACCGCCGCCTCCGGAATGGCCGCTCAGGAGCTCGCCGTCCAGGTGATCTCCAACAACATCGCGAACCTGAGCACGACCGGTTACAAGCGCCAGCGCGCCGAGTTTCAGGATCTGCTGTACGACCACGTGCGCCAGGTCGGCACCCAGTCGTCCAACCAGGGAAATATCCTGCCGGTCGGCATCGAGCTGGGGCTCGGAGTGAAGACCGTCGGCACGCCGCGCCTCATGACGCAGGGCAACCTGTCGTCCACCAGCAACTCACTCGATCTCGCGGTGCAAGGCGACGGCTTCTTCAAAATCCTGATGCCGGACGGCTCGTTCGCTTACACGCGCGACGGCTCGTTCAACCTCGATGCCCAGGGCCGCATCGTCACCGCCAACGGCAACGTGGTGCAGCCCGGGATCACCGTTCCGTCGACCGCCAGTTCCATCACCATCAACCAGCAGGGCCAGGTTTCGGCGACCATCCCGGGCTCGACCACCCCGAGCGTCCTCGGCCAGTTCACGCTGACCCGTTTCATCAACGAAGCGGGGCTGCAGGCGATCGGCGACAACCTGTTGGTGGAAACACCGGCCTCCGGCCCGCCCCAGGACGGCCTCGCCATGCAGAACGGCTATGGCAACATCCAGCAGGGCAACCTCGAGCAATCGAACGTCGACGCGGTGGTCGAGATGACCAACCTGATCACCGCCCAGCGATCCTATGAAATGAACTCAAAGGTCATCACGGCGACCGATCAGATGCTGCAGACCAACAACAACATGCACTCGTGAGGACTAAATCATCATGCGCGTTGCGGTCATCGCCGCGTTGCTTGCGTTCGGTCCGGGCGCGGTCGCCCGGGCCGCCGACCCCGCCGCACCGCCGCTGCCGACCCTCAAGCGCGCGGCGGTCGTCTCGGCGGACATCGTGCGTATCGGTGATCTTATCGATGGCGCGGGTCCCGCGGCGGGTATCGCCATTTTCCGCGCCCCCGACATCGGCGAGACCGGAAGCGTCCCCGCCTATCAGGTGCTCGCCGCCGCCCGCGCCTATGGCCTCGAGCGCGTCGACAGCCAGGGCACCAACGAGGTCGCGGTCACCCGCGCCGGGCGCGTGCTCGTGGCTAAAGATATCGAAGCCGCCATCGCCCGCACTTTGGTGGCACGCGGCGGCGTGGCGGACGCACACGACCTCGCCGTTACGCTCGATCGCGAGCCCTCGCCCCTGCGCCTCGAAACAGCCGGCGATCTGCGCGCCCTTTACACGTATTACAATGCGCGATCGGGACGGTTCGACATCACATTCGAACTTACCGACGAGGCGGCCCATCGCGTGAGCCAGCGCTACAGCGGCTATGCGGTCGAGACCTTGCCGGTCGCCGTCACGCTGCGGCCGCTCGCACGCGGTGAAATCGTCAAGGCCGCCGACGTGACGATCGAGCACCGGTCCAAGGCGGAATTTCGCGAAGGCGCTCCTGCCGCCACCGATGTGGCCGGCTTGGCCGCGCGCCGTCCGGTACGGGCAGGCCAACCGCTGCGCGCCTCCGACCTGATGCGCCCGGAGATCGTCCAGCGCAACGAGACGGTCACGCTCGTCTACGAGGTTCCGGGCATCGTGCTGACGGTGCGCGGCAAGGCGGTCGAACCCGGCGCCGAGGGCGACGTCATCAGCGTCATCAACACTCAATCGAACCGCACCGTCCAGGGCACGGTCGCCGGGCCGGCGCGCGTCGTCGTTCGAAGCGGTGCGCCGCGGATCGTCACCAGCGACGCCGGATTAGCGCCAGCCCCCGCACCGTAGAGCGCCAGCGAGTAGATGGTCATGTCGCAGCCGTATCGTTCATTGACGCGTACCTTGCTTACGACGACGGCGCTCGTTCTGGTCGCCGCCTTCGCGGGCGGCTGCTCCGCCATCGATCGGCTGAAGAATATCGGCGAGCAGCCAAAACTGTCGGCCATCGAAAACCCGACCGCACAGCCGGGCTACAAACCGGTGCAGATGCCGATGCCGACGCCGCAGCCCGCGACCTACAATCCCAATTCGTTGTGGCGCAACGGGTCGCGCGCCTTCTTCAAGGACCAGCGCGCGCAACAGGTCGGCGACATCCTCACCGTCACGGTCAATATCACCGATACCGCACAATTCGCCAACGAAACTCAGCTCAACCGCACCGGCAACATCAACGAGGATGTCAACAATTTCTTTGGCAAGGGCAAAGTTCTCGGAACGGCGGTGCCGGGCACGACGCTCAACGCCGATGGAACCACCGCCAACGACGGGAAGGGCTCGATCAACCGTCAGGAGACGCTGCAGACCCACATAGCGGCCGTCGTCACCCAGGTGCTGCCGAACGGGAACCTGGTCGTCGAAGGCAAGCAGGAAATCCGCGTCAATTTCGAGATGCGCGAACTCATCGTCGCCGGCGTGGTTCGCCCGGAAGACATCCAGAGCGACAACACCATCGACTCCACCAAGATCGCCCAGGCGCGCATTGCCTATGGCGGCAAGGGCCAGCTTACGGATCTGCAACAGCCGCGTTACGGGCAGCAGGTGTTCGATGTGCTGTTGCCGTTCTGACAGGCATCAGGCATCAGGTATCAGGCATCAGGCATCAGGCGAACTGCTCCCATTGTTACCTGATCCCTGATCCCTGATTTCTGATCCCTGACTCCTGACCTCCCCGCCGTCTCGCATCCCGGGATGCCGACGGCGCAACGACGCGGCCTCCGGCAGCTCCCCGCCGGGGGCCGCGTACATTCACGTTTTTCCGAACAGATGAAATAGCTGGAGCGGCTGCAAGAAGTTGAGCTGCTCTACGCCGCGTGGTGAACCTCGGTCGCTTCGTTCGCCGGCACCCCCTGCGGTATCGGCATCACCGGATAGCGCTCGAATAGCATGCGGCGCTCGAACAGGTTCGAGCGGAAGAACGGGTAACGCTGATGGACCTCGTCGGCCACGCTGGAATATTGCGTCGTCATCAGGCTGATCGGCTTTTCCAGCAGCGGATAAGGCCGCGGCTCGCACATCAAGCGATGTTTGAAGGTGCGCCGATAGAACGCCTGGTGTTCGGCGCGAACCGCAACGAGGAAGTGTTCGGCCGCGAAAAATTCCGCGGCGAGCCACGCAAGCCGCAGGGTCAGGTGGGGCAGTCCCGGATTCATACGCGAAAAGCAGCGGTCGGTGACAAATCGCGTCGGATCCACGATCACCCGCCCGGCGTCGAGTTCCGGCTCCAGGAGATCCGCGAAGACTTTCCTGCTGGGGAAATCACGATAGGCGCCTATCGCGACGTGCAGCCGGATTGAACTCGCCAGCTCGCCGTCGAGATAAAGCCCGAAAAGCCAGGCATTCTCGGCGTCGTCGTAAGGATCGCAGAACGTCCCGGAAAAATTCGGCCTGATGGCGCCCTCGCGCAGGTAGGCTTGGTAGCGCAGGCGGAAAATGGCCTCGCGTTCATCCTCGGAGCAGGCGAGCCGGCAATCAAGCCGGTCGAGAAGCTGAGCGACGCGGTCGGAAAAATGAACGTGCGACTCGAACGCGAGCGACGCTACCAACGCCATCAGCTGCCCTCCCCCTGTGGTCCCCAGTTCGGGCAGAGGTTAACAGATTATTAACGCAAACACAACTTTGACGATGGATTAGAGTTAACTCGTTTCTTAACCGCTAAGCCAGGGAAACTCGCTTTCTCAAGAATCGTCCTTGTCGGGGAAAAACGGGCCGAGCAGCGTCCCGCTGAGCACATCTATACAATCAGAAATAGAAAATTATAGCACGCATTCTATTGAAAGTTGTTCAAGCCACCCGTTCGACGCGCGCCGGCTTGGCATCGAAGGCGTAGAGAAGCGTGCGGATTTCCGCGGCCGGCAATGGGCGCCCAAGCAGAAAACCTTGGACCTCGTCAACGCTCTCTTCGGCTGCGATGAGGGCGAGTTGCTCCTCGGTCTCGACCCCCTCGACCGTGACCCGCAAGCCCAATTCGGCGCTCAGGCGCGCCATGCCGCGGAGCAAGGTCAGCTGGCGCTCGTTGTTGCCCAGATCGCGCAGGAAAGTCTGGTCGATTTTCACTTTGTTCAGCGGAAAGCTGTGCAGATAGCTCAGGCTCGAATAGCCGGTGCCGAAATCGTCGAGTGAAATGCTCACCCCGAGCGCCTCGAGCTGGCGCAACTCGGCGCGGGTGCGCCGCGTATCCTGCAGCAATGTCGTCTCCGTGATCTCGATTTCGAGCCGACGCGCCGGAAGGTTCGTGGCGGCAAGCGTCTCGCGCACAAGGGCTGGGATGTTGGAGCGGCTGAACTGGATCGAGGAAAGATTGACTGCGACGCGAATGTCGTCGGGCCAGCGCCCGCATTCCAGGCACGCCTTGCGCAAGACTTGGTTGCCAATTTCCACGATCAAGCCCATTTCCTCGGCCACCGGGATGAACTCCGCCGGCGAAACCATGCCGCGCTCGCGATGCGGCCAGCGCAGCAGCGCCTCGCAGGCAACGATGCGCCGCGTGCGGAGGTCGAACAGCGGCTGATAATAAAGCTCGAAGGCTTCGTTTTCGGTCGCGCGGCGCAGGTCAAGTTCGAGATTGCGTCGCGCCCGGGCGTCCGCCTCCATCTCCGGCTCGAACCAGCGCCACGTCCCGCGCCGCTCGGCCTTGGCGGTGTAGAGCGCCATGTCGGCGTTGCGCAGCAATTGGTCGGCGTCGGTCCCGTTGCGCGGGGCGATGGAAATGCCGCTGCTGGCGCTGACCATGGCCACGTGGCCGTCCAGCTCGTAGGTGCCGTGCACCGCCCGCAGAATGCGCGACGCGAGCGCCGAGACGTCGTCGACGCTCTTCACTTTGGTTTGCAGCACGACAAATTCGTCGCCCCCGAAGCGGGCGATGACGTCGCTCTCACGCACGGCCGTGCGCAACCGCTCCGCCACCGCTACCAGCAGCAGATCGCCGCACGTGTGCCCGAGCGTGTCGTTCACCTGCTTGAATTGATCGAGGTCGATGAAGTGAACCGCGCACATGCTGTCAGATTCGCAGTGGGCGAGGGCCTCGTCCATGCGGCTGCGCAGGATGGTTCGGTTGGGCAGCCCGGTGAGCGCGTCGAACCGCGCCAGATGATTGATTCTCGCCTCCGCCGCTCGGCGCTCCGTAATGTCCTCGACCAGCAGCACCATGCCCCCACTTTCCATGGGCTGGACAGTCAGTTCGAGCGTGCGCCCATTTGTCATCTCGACGTTGATGTCCTCGGCGCTGCCTCCCGTCAGCCGTGCCTCGAGATCGGCGACCGCCCTTTCCGCATTTTCGTGCGAGATAAGGCCGGCATCGACGACGTGTGCGAGCAGTCCGCGCGGGCCCACGTCCTTGAGTTCGCATGCCGCCGGCAAGCCCACCAACTCATTGAGCTTCTGGTTGGCGACGACAATGCGCCGCTCGCCATCGAACATGCACAATCCGTGCGGCATGTTGTTCAGCGCGGTGTCGAAGCGATTGGCGAGCAGCGAAATGTCCCGCGAAGCGACCAGGGTATCGACCAACGTGTGGCGCAGCCGCTCGGCGACGAACTTCAGTGCCAGGAAGAACGGGACCAGTAGTGAGGCGAAAATCCACTCGTACGGGCTGCCGTGGAGCAATAGCGCCGCGGTCATCGGCACCCAGGCGCACAAGATCTGTACGTTCACGAAGGGGCCGCTGCCGAAATTGCGCCCGAAGATGCCGATGCAATACGCGATCGTCATTGAAAAGCTGACCAGTTGGGTAAAAGCGTCGGAGGTCGCCGCGAACGCGACGTAACACCAGATGCCCAACAGCATCACCGATGTCGCGGCGCCGGCGACGTAACGGCGCTCCCAGCGCCGCGCCTGTTCATTTTCTCGCACCCTCGCGCGCGCGTAGGCGCGCATCACGAGACCACGCGCCGCGGCGACCAGCACGATCGCCAGCGCGCAGGCGAGCAGCAGAACCTGCCCGGTCTTCCAGAATGTGACGAGGATCGAACCGACGACGAAGACGGTGCCCATGAACAGCGTGCGGCCGTCCTGGTAGAGGGAATCGACTAGCGGAATGTAGATTTCCGGCGGCAGCGACTCCGATCTTTGGGCAGTTGGCGCGGGCGCGGAACTCATCACGGACACCGTAGCCGGCCACGAGCCAGTTATGCTCCTGCCGCCGGTTCCGAGTATTATGCCGCAATAGTCTATCTAGGCGGTAAATGACCTAGCCTCGCACCCTGGTAGTATGGGCACCTAAGTGCGAGCGCCCGAATTGTTAACCGAACCTTATCCATGGCTAGACGCACGCGCTCTCCTGCCGGTCGCGCGATGCCGACGCGGGCTTGCGGCTATAAAAGCTAGGCGTACCGATCCGCGCTTGATCCGCACAAAGACCGGGAAAACGTGATTCCGGTTCTAGTTCTGGTCGCGTTTTTGCGCGCGCCATGGTATCGGCCAACCGAAGTGGGCGGGTGCGGTCGGCACATGCTCTGTGGGGGGACGGGCAGTTCATGCGCGAGAGCCGGTGGCTCATATTGGCGGTGCTTTTCATCGCGCGCTTTGCCTTAGGCTATCAGTTTCAGTCGGCAGGATCGCTTGCCCCGTTCCTGAGGTCCGACCTCGGCATCGACTATGCCCAGGTCGGTCTGCTGATTGGTGCTTTCATGTTGCCGGGAATTGCGATCTCCGTTCCCAGCGGCTTCCTGGCACAGCGTTTCGGCGACAAGAACGTCGTGGCGGCGGGCATGCTGCTAATGATCGGCGGCGGCGTGCTGATGGGCGTTGGCCACGTGTATGCCGTGCTTCTTGCGGGGCGGCTGCTCAGCGGCGCCGGCGGGACGGTCCTCGTCGTGGTGATGCTCAAGATGGTCATCGACTGGTTCGCCGAAAGAGAACTCTTCTTGTTCGGGATTGCCGTCTTCATCATCGGCTGGCCGATCGGCATTGCTGCCGCGCAGGCGACCCAGAGCCGGTGGGCACAGTTGCAGCCTTGGCAGCACGTGTTTTTCGCCACTGCGGCGGTCGTCGCCGTGGCCCTTGTTCTGATGCTCTCGTTTTACCGGCTGCCGCCGGGGGCGCGTCCTGCGGCCGACGTCGGGCGACCTCGTCTTACCCGACGGGAAATCGGGATGACATGCCTGACCGGCGCCATCTGGATGTTCCTCAATGCCGGCTATCTCGCCGTCCTCAGCTTTGCCCCGTCCAAACTGATCGAAGGCGGCATGTCGCCCCCGCAAGCCGATACGGTCGTGAGCGTCATGTCCTGGGTCTTCATCATCGCCCTGCCGCTCGGGGGTTACTTCGCAAACCGGTTCGAGGCGCCGGATGCGGTGATCGTGAGCGGACTAGTCGCCAGTATCCTCCTGGGCGCCTATCTTCCGTTCTCGCCCATGCCCTTACTGTCGTTCGCTTTGTTCGGTTTTGCGCTGGCTTGGTCCGCGCCCGTGGTAGCCGCCCTCCCCGCCGCGGTGCTGGGACGGGACGTCCGCGGCCCGGGATTCGGCATTTATTATCTATGGTACTTCGGCGGCACGCCGGTCCTGATCGCGCTCGCCGGTCTGCTGCGCGACGGCACCGGATCGGCGACCGCCTCGCTTGAGTTCGCGGTTGCGATGCTCGCCGCGTGCCTGCCGCTGCTTGCAGTGTTTCGCTTCGCCCAAGCGCGCCGCAGCTAGAGCGGGATGACTTTTCTTCGAATCGTCATCCCGATCTAAGTTATTCTTGGAGCATGATGTTTTCCGAAAACCGGTATCCACTTTTCGGCATCATGCTCTAGCAGGGGCGCGCGCCTCGACACCCATTGCGAATCAGATTCTAGTCGCGCCGGCGCCTGCGGAGGCGACATGGCGAATACCAAGGGAATGCGCGCGTTTCACAACGCGCGCCTCAAGAAGCAGCAAAGAAAAGCCTACGACATCGACGAGGCCCGCAATCGGGCCTTCCTGCTGCATCAGGCGGGACGCATTGGCGACGCGCAGGCGATCTGCCGCGAAATTCTCGAGCGCTCGCCACGGCACTTCGATGCCATGCACCTTCTGGGCATCACGGAATATCAGAGCGGCCGCCACGAGGAGGCGGACCGGCTGCTGCAGCAGGCGCTGCTCATCGAGCCTCGCTCGGCGGCGGCCTGCTCCAACCACGGTATCGTCCTGCATGAACTCAAGCGTTATGACGCCGCGCTGGCGCGACTCGACAAGGCAATCGCACTCAAACCAGACTATGCGGAAGCGTTCAGCAACCGCGCGATGACGTTGATCGAATTGGGCCACCACGCCGAAGCGGTGGCAAGCTGTGACAGAGCGGTCGCGCTAAAACCCAATTATCCGGAGGCGCACAGTAACCGCGGCAACGCGCTATGTCAGCTGCGGCGGTTCGACGAGGCGCTGGCGAGTTGCGACAAAGCGATCGCGCTGCGGCCCGGCTATGCCGACGCCTTGAGCAACCGCGGCGATGCTCTCACCGAACTCGGCCGGTTCGATCAGGCGCTGGCAAGCTACGACCAGGCGATCGCGCTCAAGCCGAGGTTGGCTGCCGCCTGGGTCGGGCGCGGCAACGTGTTCCTCAACCTCAACCGTTATGGCGAGGCTTTCGCCGCCTTTCAGCAAGCGCTCGCCGTCAAACCCGACTCGCTCAAGGCGCTCGCGCAGCTCGCCCATTACTACGAGCGCCACGGACGAGTGGAAGAGGCAATCGCCTGCTACGATCGCGTGCTCGCAGTAAAGCCGGATTTTTCCGAGGTCATCTCCAACAAGATATTTGCCCTTGATCTCGTGCCGCAGGCCGGATTCGCGGAGCATCAGGAGGCGCGCAAGGAATGGTGGCGCAGGGTCGGAGCAAAGATCGCGGCGCGGTCCTCCCCGCGACACGCCAACGACCGCGACCCGGCGCGCCGCCTCGTGCTCGGCTACGTCTCGGCCGACTTCCGCCGTCACTCCGCGGCGACGACCTTCTGGCCCGTGCTGGCGAACCACGACAAGAGCCAATTCGAGGTGATTTGTTATTCCTGCTCCATCATTCGCGACGATGTCACCGAGAACTTCGCGCGCGCCGCCGACCGCTTCATCGACGTGTCACAATTATCCGACGACGAGCTCTTCGCGCACGTCGGTGCCGACAAGGTCGATATCCTGATAGATCTTTCCGGACACTCGGGCGGCAACCGGCTTCGTGTCTTCGCGCGCAAGCCGGCGCCGGTGCAAGTGACGGCGTGGGGCCACGGCACCGGCACCGGCCTGCCGACGATAGATTATTTATTCTCCGATCCGGTGACGATTCCAGACGCGATGCGTCCCTTGTATGCAGAGAAAATAGTCGACCTGCCGTGCGTGATCATGTCGGCGCTGCCGCCGATCGAATTGCCGCGCGGCGACCCGCCCGTTCTGACGAATGGGCACGTCACGTTCGGCGTGTTCAACCGCATCACCAAGGTTTCCGATGACGCAGTCGCGGCCTGGGCGCGGGTCCTCCACGGCGTCCCCGAAGCCAGGCTGCTGATGAAGGATGGCGCCTACGACGAGCCGCAGATGCGCGATCTGATGCGGCAGCGCTTCGCGGCGCATGGCGTCGCCGGCGAGCGCATCGATTTCCTCGGCCCGAGCCCGCGCGAGCAGCACCTCGCCGCCTTCGGCAAGGTCGACATCGGGCTCGATCCGTTCCCGCAGAACGGCGGCGTGAGCACCTGGGAAGCCCTGCACATGGGCGTGCCGGTGGTGGCCAAGCTCGGGCAGAGCCTGCCGAGCCGCCTCTCGGGCGCAATCCTCGCCTCGATCGGCATGCCTGAGTGGTGCGCCGAAAGCACCGAGGATTATCTCGCTT
>JAFAUQ010000178.1 GCA_019243195.1 Hyphomicrobiales bacterium | reverse complement strand
CCCACAGCTTGAAGGTCGGCACGTCGCGCACGAGGAAATCCAGACCCTTGATGCCGTCGCCGTGACCGGCGGCGGCGAGCAGCGCGCGCGCCTCCTTGAGCGCTGCCGCCGAATCTTCCTGATAGGCGACGCGTTTGGCGAGTTCCGCCGGCGGCGTGGCAAGGTCGGAGAAGGGATAGAGGAAGCCGCCGACGCGCATCGGCGCGACGTCCTTGACGACGTCGATGAGCACCGGCCGGTCCAACGCGAGATGCAGTGCGCGCCGTACCCGCGGATCGTCGAGCGGTTTTTTCTTGTTGTTGACCCAGGTTCCCTGAATGACGCTCTGGTTGAACGCCGTGGTGGACATCCCGTCCGTACCCTTGGCCTTGCGCGCCGTCACCGGATCGACGATGCGGCCGTAATCCACGCGGTTCGCCAGGACGGCGGAGCCCAACTCCGGCGAAAACGGGATGAGGCTGAAAAACTGAATGCCGTCGAGATAGGGCAGGCTCGCGTTCCAGTAGTTGGGGTTCTTCTCCATGGTCCAGGTCTCGTTCTCGACGTATTTGACGCTGCGAAACGGACCGGTGCCGGGAATGTTGAGCACTTTACGGAGATTGTAATTGTTGTCCTCGAGCGTCTTCTTGCGCACGATGCCGTTCCAGCCGCTGGCGATCGCCGCCATCATGAAGCTCGACGAGCGCGGCTCCTTGAGCTTGAACTGAACGGTGTACTTGTCGGGCGCTGCGATCTCGTCGACCGCCCGGAACAGGACGCTGCGCGGAATGCTGATGCCCTGCGGCGGCTTGGCGATGCGGTCGAACGTCGCCTTGACGTCCGCCGAAGTCAGCTCGGCGCCGTCGTGGAACTCGACGCCTTTGCGCAGGAAGAACGTGTAGGTCTTGCCGTCCTCGGCGATCTCCCAACTGTGCGCGAGGTCCGGGATGATGGTCTTGCCGCTGTCGCGCGGATCGCGCCGGATCAGGTTGTCGAACATGCACCCCTGCGCGCCCAGGCTGTTGATCGTGCCGGACTGGTGCAAGTCGAAGTGCGGCGGGCGCATGGTGATGCCGTAGTGCAAGGTCCCGCCGCGCTTGGGATTGGGCTCGGGCGCAGCGAGCTGGAATTTCGATCCGTCGAACTCGTTTGGCACGGCGGCAAGTGCGCGGAACGGCAACAGGCTGGCCGCGGTCATGGCGGTGCCGGCCTTGAGCACGCGGCGGCGGGTCCAGTTGGACTGGTTATCGTTCATGTTGTCTCCCCGTGGGCTTTGTCGTTATTTTTGTGCTTGCAAAGATAACATAGGGTCGAGGGCAGGAGCTACCGGGTGAGCGAGCAGGTTTCGGCAGCAGCGGAGGCCACGGCGGCACGTGCGCCGACCGCGCCCGTGCTGGAAATCGACGATCTCAAGACCCATTTCTTCGCGCCCGACGGCGTGGTGCGCGCGGTGGACGGCGTATCCTGCGCGGTGCGCAGCGGCGAGACGCTCGGCGTGGTCGGCGAGTCGGGCTGCGGCAAGAGCGTGACCGCGCTCTCCATCCTGCGTCTGGTCGCCAGTCCCCCGGGGCGCATCGTCGGCGGCGCCGTCCGCCTCGCCGGCAGGAATCTGCTCGATCTCAGCGAGATGGAGATGGAGCGGATTCGCGGCAATGACATCTCGATGATTTTCCAGGAGCCGATGACATCGCTCAACCCGCTGCTCACCGTCGGGCGGCAGATCAGCGAGGCCATCATCCTGCACCAGGGGCTGTCGCGCCGCGCCGCGATCGACCGGACGATCGAGACGTTGCGCCGCGTCCACATCCCGGAGCCGGAGCAGCGCATTCGCGCTTATCCGCACCAGCTCTCGGGCGGGATGCGTCAGCGCGTGATGATCGCCATGGCGCTGTCGTGCAATCCGAAGGTCCTGATCGCCGACGAACCCACGACCGCGCTCGATGTGACGATCCAGGCGCAAATTCTCGATCTCATGCGCGAACTGCAGGACACGCTCGGCACCGCCATCATCCTCATCACTCACGACATGGGAGTGGTTGCCGAGACGGCCGACCGGGTGGTCGTGATGTATGCGGGCCGCAAGGTCGAGGAGGCCGCCGTCGACGACCTGTTCGACCATCCCGGTCATCCCTACACGCGCGGCCTGTTTGGTTCGATGCCCAATGTCGAGGCGGCGGCGCGCAGCAATCCGCGGCGCACCAGGCTTGCCGAGATCAAGGGCATGGTGCCGTCGCTCGTCGACCTTCCGTCCGGCTGCAGCTTCGCGCCGCGCTGCGCTTTGGCGAGTGAGGCGTGCCGCGCCGCCTATCCGCCGCTGCGCGAATTGTGGCCCGGCCACCTGGTGGCCTGCTGGCATGCCGAGAGCGGAGGTGCACCTTGAGCCCGTTAGTCGAGGTGCGCGACCTGAAAAAACACTTCCCTATTACCCGGGGCGTCTTGGCGCGGGTAAGCGGACAGGTCCACGCGGTCGACGGCGTGTCCTTCCACATCGGGCGCGGCGAGACGCTGGGGCTGGTCGGCGAATCCGGTTGCGGCAAATCGACGGTCGGCCGCACCGTGCTCAAGCTGTTGCCGCCGACCAGCGGCCGCATCTTTGTCGACGGCGCCGACATCACGGATCTCGACGCGGCAAGAATGTTTCCCTACCGCGAAAAGATGCAGATGATCTATCAGGACCCTTACGCATCGCTCAATCCGCGCATGACCGCAGGCGACATCGTCGGCGAGCCGCTGATCATCCATCGCTCGACGGCGCGCGAGGAGCGCAAGGAGCGGGTGGCGAGGTTGTTCGAGCGCGTCGGATTGCGGCCCGAGCTGATGAGTTCCTATCCGCACGAGTTCTCCGGCGGCCAGCGCCAGCGCATCAGCATTGCCCGCGCGCTGGCGCTCGATCCCGAGCTGATCATCGGCGATGAACCGGTGTCGGCGCTCGACGTTTCGATCCAGGCGCAAATCATCAATCTGCTGATGGACCTGCAGGACGAGTATCGCCTGTCCTATCTGTTCGTCGCGCACGATCTGGCGGTGGTCGAGCATATCAGCCACCGGGTCGCCGTGATGTACCTCGGCCGCATTGTCGAGCTCACCGACAAGACGAGCCTGTTTGAGATGCCGCTGCATCCATACACCGAGGCGCTGCTCTCCGCCGTGCCGGTGCCCAAGGCGCGCGCGAAGCGGCGCAAACGCACGATCCTCACCGGCGACGTGCCGAGCCCGATCAAGCCGCCCCCCGGCTGCCATTTCCACACGCGCTGCCGCTACGCGATGCCGCGCTGCCGCCAGGAGGCGCCGGCGCTGCGCGAAGTGCAGCCCGGGCACTGGGCCGCATGCCATCTGCACGACGGGGGCGTGCGGTTCCCGCTGGGACACCGCTCGTAGGGTGGGCTAAGGCCGAGCAACGCGCGGCCTGCCCAACAGAGTGTATCAACAAACAATCATCGTTGGTGGGCACGCCGTGGCTACGCTCCGGCTTAGCCCACCCTACGAACAAACGCTTTCACACCGCCCCACGCAGCCGCGGGTCGAGTGCGTCGCGGATGCCGTCACCCAGCAGGTTGAACGCGAGCACCGTGATCGTGATCGCGGCGCCGGGAAACAGCACCAGCCACCACGGCGGGACCAGGCCGGCGTTGAGCGAGTCGGCGAGCATGTTCCCCCAGGTCGGGGTGGGCGGCGGAATGCCCACGCCAAGAAAGCCGAGCGAGGCCTCGATGATGATGGCGACTCCAAGATGCGCGGTGGCGAGAATCAGATAGGGCGCGATGCACTGCGGCAGAATGTGCTGCGCCATGATCTGCAGGTGCGAGGCGCCAAGCCCGCGCGCCGCCTCCACGTAGGGCATTTCCTTGAGCGACAGCACCACGGCGCGAATGACCCGTCCGCCGAACGAGATGCGGGTGATGGCAATGGCGACAATGACGGTGCCCATGCCGGCGCCGAGCGCCATGGCGATGGCCATAGCCAATATGAGGTCGGGGAACGATTGCAGGAACTCGATGATGCGCTGGCTGATGATGTCGAACCGCCCGCCGAAATAACCGCAGGCGAGGCCCCACAGGGCGCCCAGCGTGGTCCCGAGGACCACGGCGCCGATCGCCACCGTGAGCGAGGCCCGGCTGCCGTGGATCACCCGGCTCAAGATGTCGCGGCCGATCTGGTCGCTGCCGAAATAGTGCCGCTCCGACGGCGGCTTGGTCATGGCGCGGAAATCGGATTTCAGCGGGTCGTAGGGGGCGATCGCCGGAGCCGCGAGGGCGATCACCACGATGGCGGCGGCGATCAATCCCCAGAACGCCGACATCGGCGAACGGCGGGCGAACCAGCGCAAGCCGCTGCCGACGCGCCGCAAACCCCACGGCCGCGCGGCGCGTACGTCGGGTATCTGAGCAACGACTGCATCCTGCGTGGCGGCGCTCATGCGTAGCGTATCCGAGGGTCGAGCCAAGCCGAGATCAGGTCGACCACCATGTTGAGAAGCACGAAGACGACGGCGTAGAGGAAAACCAGGTTCTGCATCACGAACACATCGCGCTCGCTCACCGCGATTGCCATGGCATAGCCGAGGCCCGGCGTGCCGAAGGCACGCTCCACCGGGATCGAGCCGGCAAGCACGAAGCCGAGCAGGATGCCGGACAGCGTGATGACCGGCAGCAGCGCGTTCGGCAGCGCATGCACCGCCACCACCAGCCGGCGGTTAAGCCCCTTGGCGCGTGCCGTCCTGATGTAGTCCTCGCGGATCACTTCCAAGAGGCTCGACCGCGCCAGGCGCGCGATATAGGCGGCCTGACCGAGGCCGAGCACGACCGCCGGCCCGATGACGATCTGCAGGTTGGCCCATGGATCGACGAACAACGGGACGTTGGCGAGGGGCGCGCGATAGCCGAACATGAACAGCAGCCCGAGCACGATCAGCATGCCGAACCAGAAGCCGGGCACTGCCAGGAACAGGATGCTGAGAAAGCGCGCGACGTTGTCGCTTATGCTGTTGGGCCGCAGCGCGCTGATCACCGCCACCGGGATGCCGACCAGCCAGGACAGCACGACCGATATCAGCGCGATCTCGGCGGTCAGCGGACCGCGCCGGGCGACCATCTCGGCGACGCTCTCGGCGCGAAAGAAAGAGTGTCCGAGATTACCGCGAACGATGTCCTGCACCCAGTGAAAATACTGCACCGGCAGCGGGTCGCTCAGTCCCAGGTCAGCCATCATCCGCGCGCGTTCGGCGTCGCTGAGCTTGGTGAAGCCCTCGGTGCCGAAGATTGCGACAAGCGGATCGCCCGGCAGGACGCGGAGCACGACGAACACCACAACGGAAACGCCGATCACCGCAAGCGCCCCGAAGGCGAGCCGACGCACGATATAGCTGTACATGAGCGGTCGAGCCGTGGCCTGGGGGCGTCTTATCCCGATAACCGAAGCCCGGAAGTCGCCGATGTCAAGGGCGATGCGAGCGGTGGCGCCGCGATAAGCGGCTGCGATCACGCCTTCCGCAGCAACGGAATAGCCTCGCGACCAAACAGCTCGTGCGCCTGGGCAACCTCGTCAAAGGGTGCGCTCCAATTGAATACGGCCAGGAAATGACCGGCGCCGACGGCGTGGCACTGCTCGATAATGTTCTGCGCAACGTCCTTTGCGGTGCCGGTGACGAACTCCTGGTCGCTCAGCGTGAACCCGCCGAAGGGAGCCGGCGCATCAGGCACGTTGGTGCTCAAACGTTCGTCCTGGGCGACGAAGCTTTTCAAACGCTCGCTCACCGCCTGCCCATAGACGCGGGCCTGCTCGTTTGTCGGTCCGACCGTCACGCGCCGCCGCAATGCAAGGTAATCGAGGGTCGGATGAAAGCCTGCGGCATCGGCTTCCTCGCGGTAGGCATCGAAAATGCGCTTGATCATCTGCGTGGAGTTGAAGCCGGTGCTGATCTTTATCCGCCGCCGAGCGGCGCGCCGGGCGGATTCGATGCTGACGACGGTCGTCCATCGCGGGGGAGAGGGTTGCTGCAACGGTCGTGGCAAAAGACGCAGATCGGAAAAAGAGAAATACTTCCCGCGATGGGAGATGACGCGATTTGCCAGGGCGGAATCCACAATCGCGACGGTCTCGTCGTTGCGTTCGCGCGCCTCGGCCATTGTCATGTTCAGACGGCTGAGTTCCTGCGGGACACCAATGGCTGTGCCGATTTCCAATCGGCCGCCGGTCAAATGGTCCAGCATCCCGATTTCCTCGACCACCCGCGCCGGATGATAGTAGGGCACGACGACCCCCATCACGCCGAGACGAAGTCGCGTCGTTCGCTGGCTAAGCGCGGCAATCAGCAGGTTGGGCGAGGCCGAGTATGATCCGCCAAAATGATGCTCGCTGAAAAATATGCCCTCGAACCCGAGCGCCTCGTCATGGACCCACAGATCGAGATAGCGCGCGAATAGGTTCGCCACGTCGCGAGGGTCCGGTTCCGTGCCGGGGCTGCCCAGCTCGGGCAGAAATTCAAATATCCAGGGCTTGATCATCGGAAGCGTCACCCGACGCCCAGGGCCCGATGCGCTTCGCCGAGGACCGCGAGTGCGTCGCAGCCGGAATAGATGAAACCCGCGACGCCCGCTTCCTTCAGCGCCGATTCCAGGCGGCCACCGCGGCCGGCGAGATAGATGGGCCGGGCGCCGGCCGCGGAGAGGGCACGCGCCGCTTCGGCGGCTTCCGTCTCATAGATTTTATCAGACGAACACAGGCACGCGAGCGCGGCGCCACTCGCGCGAAAAGCCGCAACCATGTCGTCGCGGGTGGCGAATGCATCGGAGGGCGGCGCTTCAATCCCGCCGGCTTCGAAGAAATTCTTGGCAAAGGTGGCGCGCGCGGTGAAATCCGCCGGCGTGCCGAGGGTGGCGAGGAAAACCTTCGGCCGCTGTCCGCTCGCGGCGAGCGTCCGATCAGAGGCGTCGCGCAGCCGTTCGTAACGCTCCGACAGGCGGATGCGCGGCAGCATCGCGAACGTGATTTTCCGTTGCGCGGCTGCGGCGTTGGCCGGCGCAACATCAAGTACCGCTACCGGCAGCTCCGCTAAGTGCGGGAATTCGCTCGTGCCGGTGAGCGGGTCGCGTCGTGTCGCGACCGCCGCCTCGCGCGCCAAACGCACCGCTGCGACTTTTTCCTGGATGATTCCCTTCTCGATCGCCGCGCCTGCGCCGCCGGCCGCTTCAATCTCCTGAAACAGCGCCCAGGCGGCGCGGCAGAGCTGACCGGTGAGGTCGCCCATGGCGCCGCTGCCGGCCGCCGGGTCGGCCACTTTGGCGAGGTTCGCCTCTTCGAGCAGGACGAGTTGCGTATTGCGCGCGAGCCGCCGGGCAAATCGATCGGGAAGACCCAATGCGGCAGTGAACGGCAGCACAATGACCGCGTCGGCGCCCCCGAGCCCGGCGGAGAACACCGCAACCGTCGTGCGCAGCAGGTTCACCCACGGGTCGCGCCGCGTGAGCATGCGCCAGGCCGTCGTCGCTGAAACAATCACAGGCTTGGGAGCGAGTCCGCAGGCTTCCTCGACTCTCGCCCAAAGCAGCCGGAGCGCGCGCAGCTTGGCGATCGAGAGAAGTTGGTCGGCGTCGACGGCAAGGCGGAAGAAAATCGCCGCGCGCGCGTCGTCAATATCGAGGCCCGCGGCTTCCAACGCGCGCAGATACGCGGTCGCGACGGCGAGCGCGAAGCCAAGCTCCTGCGCCTCCGAGCCGCCGGCGTCGTGCACCGGCCGCGCATCGGCGGCCGCGAAGGGGCCGGCGAAACCTCGGCGTTTAAGTCCGGCAATCGCGGTCGCAAACGATGATGCTGTCTCTGCCCAAGGCGACGCGCTGCCGCCGGCGGCCGCCATGGTGCCGATTGGATCGAGACCGAAGCGAAGGTCGCGCGCGGTCGAGAGGCGGCTGCGTTCGGTCCAGTCGCCGAGCCGCCGCGCAACGTCGTCGTTCCAGCCGAGGTCAAACTCGACGGCGAGGGTGGACGTGTCGATGGTCTCAAACACTCGCGCGAGCGCATCGGCGAACGGCTCGATGCCATAGCCGTAGCTGCCGATGCCATTGTTGAAGACGAGTGAGAGTCCGGTCGCGCCATTCGCGATTTCGTGGCGGGCCTCGGCATTGGCGGCGGCGGCATCCGGGTGATCGACGCGGGCAAGCACTTGCCACGGTGCGCCGGCCGCACGGCCCGGAATCGGCGCGGCGTTCGGATCGCGCGCATAAAGCGGCTCGATGCTCAGCTCGTCATACGTACGGCTGGTGAGCTTCTCGAACGGGGCGCCCTTGAGCGCGGTCGTCACGAGCTTGAGCCAATCCTCGCGGTTCGCCGCGGGAAACTCGGCCGCGAGCGGAAAAATCTCGGGGGTGCCTTCGTTTGTCACCAATTACTCCACTCCATTCTCACGGAGTAGGGTGCCACGGCCGGGCGGTGGCGCCAATCGCTCGATCCCGCTGGTGTCGAGCCGGGAGAGGGCATCGCGAACCTTCACACCCGCGATCACCCGATCCGGCACGATTTCGGCGAGCGGCACCAGCACGAACGCGCGCTCGAGCAATCGCGGGTGCGGCAACGTCAGGCCGGCTTCCACGATCGTGACATCGTCATAAGCGAGCAGATCGATATCGATCGGGCGCGGGCCCCAGCGTTGTTCGCGATCCCGTGCACGCCCGAGCTGCTGTTCGACGGTGAGCGCCCGGTCGAGCAACGCGCGCGGCGTGAGCGTGGTGTGGACAGCGATGCATCGGTTGACGAACGGCGGCTGATCGACCACGCCCCATGGCGGGGTCTGATAGTCGGACGATTGCGCGAGCAGGCGCACCTCGCTTCCATCGCAGAATGCAGCGACTGCCCGATCGAGCGTCGTTCGCACCTCGCCGACATTGCCGCCCAGACCGACCAATACTTCAGCCATGGTGGCTAGTGTCCCGATTCCGAAGTTCGCCGGAGTTTGCAGTGCGCTCGAGAGCGAACTTCGGAATCGAGGACACTAGCAACTCTACGATTCTAGTGCCGCTTTGAACCCGAAGTTCGCAATCGAACTCGCGGCAAATACAGTGCGAACTTCGGGTTCGCGGCACTAGGCGCAGCCGGTCCCGCCGCGCCACCGTGAAATCCAACAATCGCAATAAACGAAGGGCGCCGCGGTGCGACGGTGCGGCGGCTTTGAGCAAAGCCGCCGCTGTCGCGATGGCAGCCTTACCAGACGTAGTAGCGGTCGGTCTGGTACCAGGGCCGATATGCCCGGTAACCACCGTAGCCCCAGTACGAGTAGCGGGGGTAACCCCAGTACGAATAGCCGGGATAACCCCAGGACGAATAGCCGGGGTAACCCCAACTCCAGTACTGTACTTCCGTCGTGAGACTCGGCGAGGCCGCTGTGATAGCGCGGCCGCTCACCGGTGCGGCGGAGGCCTCGGTGGCGGCGATGCCTGCAAGTGCACCGGCAAGGATCGTTGCCATCGTAAGGTTCCGAAGCTTGGTCATCCGTTTTCTCCTTATCAGGTCGAGTTGACGACTATTTTCTGACAGCGTCGGCACTAACTGGAGCCTCCGCGTGTCAGACTCGATATAGTCCCGTGCGTCTTCTGGGCCAGTCAAACTTTGCAAAAGGATGCAAAACTCCGGGAACGATGGTGCCCGCCATTCGCCACGATTTGCTGAGATTTGCACGACTTCACTCGCGCCGGCCCGCACCATCGCGTACCGTTTGCCCGCACGGAGACAGGCGGCATTGGCAATTGCTTGGCACCCCGGCGCACTCCCCCCGCTTCCTCCCCACGCCGGGATCGCCTGCGGCCGGTCCCTTCCCCCCGAGGACCGGCCGCCCTTCCGCCCGGACGATGAACCGACGGCGCCCGACGCGAGTGCGAGCATCATCAAAACAAATTTTGGCTCGGCGCTGAAATCAGCTAATATCAACGGCCCCTTGCACCGACTCTCCGCCTCGTTATGGCCGCCCCCGGGCACTTCGTCCCCGGGGTGTCCCGGCCATCCACGCCCTCGGGCTTTCCGTTGCACGGGCCGAGCAGTTGATGGCCCGAGGGCACGTCTTTGAGTTTGTTCGTGTTTCAAGACGTGGATGCCCGGCACAAGGCCGGGCATGACGGGTGAGAGGCAGCGGCCGTTGGTATTACGCCCGGCCCGTGGCTAATCGGGATATTCACCGCGCCGTCGAGCCCAGTCTGGTGTCGCTTGCTGTGCGTCTGCGATCATCTATCTGGACGGTGGCGGTCATGCCGGCCGAAAGCACGACGCCGGCCGGCACCTCATCGATATGCACGCGAACCGGGATGCGCTGCGCGAGACGCACCCAGGTAAAGATGGGGTTGACATTGGCGACCCCTTGACTCGCGGGCTGAGCGTTCGCGACGTTGATCGCGCGCGCGATGCTGTCGACGTGACCGCGCATGATCTGACTGTATCCCATCAGCTTGACCTGGGCCGGATCTCCGACGCGAATGGGAGCAAGGTTTGTTTCCTCGAAGTATCCGTCGACCCAGAACGAATTGGCGTCAACCAGCGAGATGGTGTTCGCGCCCGCATTGACGAAGTTGCCGAGCTGCGCCAGCAGATTGGTCACGTAGCCGTCGACGGGAGAGAGAATACGGGTGCGTTCGAGGTTCACTTGCGCCTGACTGAGCTGGGCCCTGGCTTGCGCAAGGGTCGCCTCGGCGCTCTTGCGCTGAGCCTTGAGCGTTTCGACTTGCCGTTTCGCCAAATTGTGGCTTTCCTGGGCAGAGTGTACCGCGGCCTCCTGCTGATGCAGCTGCGACGTGAACTGCTGGGCGTTCTGAATACTGCCATAACCGCTTTTCGCCAGAGTTTGATAGCGTGTCGCCTGCTGCTGTGCAAAAACCAGCACGGCCTCCGCCTGACCCAATGTTGCCCGACTGGCGTTGATCTGTGCCTCCTGGACGGCGAGCTGCGCGTCGACGTTCTGCACGCTCGCCTGCGCCTGCTGCACAGCCGCCTCGGCCTGGCTGACCGCAATGGTGTAGTTGGTCGGGTCGATGACCATCAGCAAATCGCCCTTGTGCACAAACTTGTTGTCGACGACGGGCAGTTCGACGATCCGTCCCGCGACCTCGGGCGCCATCGTGACGACATAGGCCCGCACGGTGGCGTCGCGCGTCCATGGTGTCCCCATATAGACGTCCCACATCGCCCAACCGAGCAGCCCGGCCAACGCCGTCGTCACCAGGGTGATCCCGAACGGCATGATTCGCATGCGAGCCTTAGCGGGAGTGCGGGCTTCCGGCAGCAGCGCCGGCTCGGCGGCGCGCTCGTCGGGCGTCTTGTCCGCGGGGGCGCGGGCTTCCGGCACGGGCAGCCCGGCGGGGCCGTGGTCAACGGCTGCCTCGCCACGTTTTGATGTGATTTCCGTAACAGCCATGACGGATTACCTCGCAACCATCAGGATCCAGGATGAGAGAACGATGACGTAGATGGCAAAGGTGAACAGCGCGGGATGCCACACGTGGTGCAGCACGCCGGCACGGTTGGCGATTCGGCGCAGCGCGAGCGTGATGAGCCAAGCGCCGACCAGCATGAGCGAGATGGGAGCGACGTAGACACCAAACAGATCGATCTCGGTGAATCTCATGCGGCCGCTCCTGTGTCGAAGTAAGAGCGATGCTCGGAAAGGGCCTCGGTGACGACGCCGATACGAGCACGCATCCGAAGAGCGATCGCCGCTTCCGGCTCGGCGTCGGTGCTGCGAGCGAGGCGACGGTCGAGTTGACCCAGCAGCGCGACTGCGGTCGCGCTGTGTCCTTGCGCCAATGCCTCGAATGCAGTGGCGACCTCTTTGGTAGTCCCAAGGCCGGGCGCCAGGTCGCGAAGTTGAAAGATCTCGTTGCCGACCGATAATGCCGCCAACAATCGCGCGCGCTGCAATGGCTCGGCCTGATCCGGCACCGCCGCGAGCCGACCGATCATGCGGCCGCCCCAATCCTTCAATCCCGGTGGCAGGGTCGCGGACGCGAGCCGGCGCAGGTCACGCAAGGTGAGGGCAAGCAAACGGCGCGTCCGCAGCGCCGGGGACAACTGCGGGAGCAGGCGAAATCCCAGCGCTCCGACTGCAACCCCTGCAAGGATTCCTAGCGAGGTATTGTAGAATTGCGTCGTGTCGTAGCTCATCACATTGGTGGGAGCGAGCACAGCTACAAAGTTGAAGGCGAGCAGGGCGAAGACAGGGGCTAGCTGCTTGCTCCGGGCCGTGGCAAAGCCGACGGGCACGAGGATAAGGCCGATGGCGCCGCAAAAGGCCGGGAACGTGTCGAAGGCCGGCAGCACCGCGAATTTAACGATTGCCGCGAGAATGACGCAGCCGACGGTGGCGACCACGCCTCCGATGGCAGCGAGGTAGGCCTGATCGCCTAATGGTGAAATCAACACGAGCACGATCGCGACGAACTCCATCGCCAAAGCGCCGCTCGGCCATGCGGTGCCAACCCAGAAAAGCGCGGCCGCGCTGGTCATGACGAACGCGCGTGCCGAATTGACGAGAGCCGGCAGAAAGTCCGGAACGCTTAGCCGGAAGCCGCGATTGTCGGGGAGCGCCTGGCCGGGAGCGTCGACGAGCAACGCCAGAGCGTCGAGCACTTGCAACATGCCGGACAGCACCTTGACCGTCTCGTCTACGAGCAGCTGGAGCGATGGCGTTGCGACTGGCTGAGCGAGCAGCCTACGCACCGCTCCTGCGCAAGCGGCGCGCAGAGCGATGGGATCATCCATCCAGAGCGCCGGCGAGCCCGGCTCCTGCGCCAATCGCAGCTCGGGCGGAACGATGCGCAGGATGGCCTCCACATCGTGTCGATCCATGTCGCCGGAAGAACGCTCCAGATGGGTCGCAACTCCACGCCACCCATCCAGCGCTCTGAACAGGCCGAGAACTGCCGTCTGCAATGTCGGCGAGCGATAGTGCAGATGGCTGGATTCACCGATTGCCTGGTCGATCATCGGGTCGAGTGCGATGACGCGCTTTATGAACTCGCGCCGCTCGATTTGTGCGTCCGGCGATCCCGGTCCGGCGAGTGCCAGCATGCGGGAAAATCGCCCCATGATCCCGGTGGCGAGGTCGGCCAATGTCGCCGCAAGCCGCCGCTGAGCACCGCCGAGATCGGTCCCGGCGAGGACGATTCCGGCAGACACGATGCCGATGCAGATCTCGGTAGTGCGCGTAATCGCCAGCATGAAGACGTCGGGGCTCGCGCCTCCGGTCGCACCCAGCGTGCCAACGCCCACGATCGCCGCCGTATAGCCGGAGAGGGCCGCCGCATATGACGCGAAGTTGCGCAGCACCGAGGCGCCGAAAGCGCAGATGCTGCACCAGAGGGCCAGGAACCCGAGATACGCGATCCGATCCTGCGGAAAGAATGCGGTCAGCACCACGATCACGATGGCGCCCACGACCGTTCCGACCATTCGGAACCAACCCTTGCGCAGCGAAGCGCCGAGCTGCGGCTGGCTCACGATTGCCGCGGAGGTGCCGGCCCAAAAAGGATCGTCCAGCTGGAGCCAGAAGGCGACGAACAGCGCCAGACAAACGGAAGCCCAAAGCCGCAGGCCAAAAAGCAGCGGCTCGCCATTGGCGCTGAGACTTTCCGTCAGGCGCTTGCTGAGTGGAATCGCCGCGGCGTTCGCATGCATTTGACTTTTCTCAGATCATCGCGCGGGGATGCCCGATTCCGGCGGGTCGGTGCTGCAAGCGTAAGTTCATGAGCTCGGCGGGTACCCCAGCGCGATTGCGAGAAATCGCGACGGCCCCAGGTAGTGCATCGAGGTCGCCCATGGGGCTTTAGTTGAGCTGCATGCGCGGCCGGCGCGAGTGAAACCCGGCAAATCGCGCCAAATCGTTGCTAACGAGCCGGTGGATCCGCGCGCGTCGGATCAGATCAGGTGAAGCTGACCTCGCTGATATCGATGGTGACCATCAGCATGTTGACGCGGCGTTCGCATGCATTTGACTTTTCTCAGATCATCGCGCGAATCGCAGCGGTTTTTCATGAGTAATTCGCTCAGGGGCCGAGGTCGGCGGCGATCAATGACCCGGTTCATTGGTTTCCGGAATCAGGCGCGAGCTGCGCTGGCCGGTGAAATACGACCACAGCCACTGACGCTGCACGCGCATGCGATTCTGATGCTGCGGCAGCGAGAGAATGTGAACGAACGCCCACACCAGCCAGGTCAAAAATCCGCTCGTGCGCAGCCGACCCCGCTCCAGCACCGCGTAATTCTTGCCGACGACGGCCATGTTGCCCTTGTCGAAATAGTTGAACGGATGTTTGACCTTCCGCCCCGTCAGCTCGTGCGCGATCAGCCGCCCGACGTACCGGCCTTCCTGGATTGCTCCCTGCGCGACGCCCGGCACGGGATGGCCGTTTTTCTGCAAGAGTGAGGCTGCGTCGCCGACAACGAACACGCCGGGCGCGTCCACGACCCTGAGGAACGGATCAACGAGCGCCCGGCCTGCCCGGTCGGTCTTGCCGCCGAGCAACTTGGGAAGCGGCGAAGCCGCGACGCCCGCGGTCCACAGCACGGTCGCGCTCGGAATCCTGGTTCCGCCGGCGATCACGCCCTGTTCGTCGACCTTCTCGACCTTGACGCCGGTCTGGATCTTGACGCCAAGTTTTGCGAGGTGCTTGGCCGCGCGGCGGGATAGAGATTCGGCAAAGCTCGGAAGGACCCGGGGGCCGGCATCGAGCAGAATGATGGTGGCCTTTGCCGGATCGATGCGGCGGAAGTTGTGGCGCAAGGTGACCTTCACCATGAGCGCAAGGGACGCCGCAAGTTCCACGCCGCTCGGGCCCGCGCCGACCAGCACGAACGTCATCTGGCGCGCGCGCTCGGCTACGTCCTCGGTCGTCGCGGCGATTTCGAACGCGCCCAGGATTTTGGCCCGGATCGTCTCGGCATCGTTGAGGCTTTTGAGTCCCGGCGCATAGCGCGCGAACTCGTCGTGGCCGAAATAGCTCGGGCGCATGCCGGTCGCGACGATCAGATAATCGAACGCGATCTTGCGGACGCCGACGCCTGGGGCGGATGCCTCGATCGTGCGGTCAGCGAGATTGACGCCCGTGACCTCCGCCAGGAGCACGCTGAGGTTTGGCTGCCTCGCCTCGAGTTGACGGATCGGTGCGGCGATCTCCGCGGAAGAGAGGACCGCCGTCGCCACCTGATAAAGCAGTGGCTGAAAGATGTGGTGGTTGCGGCGGTCGATCAGCACGACGTCGGCGTCGGCATCCCGCAGCGCGTGCGCCGCGGCGAGGCCGGCAAAGCCGCCGCCGACGATGACGATGCGCTTGCCTTCCGGGCGCGGCGTCTCCAAGACGGTGGTGGCCTCGTTCGGGCGAGTTTCAGCAAGCATCGCGCTCATTGTGTCACCTTTCTTCGTTTACCTCTGGCTCGTCATGCCCCGCGAAAGCGGGGCATCCAGTAAACACCGGTCACATTTTTATTTGAAACGGCGGTGGTTACTGGATTGCCCGCTTTCGCGGGCAATGACGAACTGATGGATCATGCCTCATCGTGCCAGCCACTCGGGTTTGCTCGAGCCGCGCGGCATGAGCACCGTCCTGAAGGAGCCGGGAGTCCGCGACAGGACCACCTGGTCGGTCATCCCTTGATAGGTGCCCAACGGCGTCTCCGCCGTGAACAGATCGGGAGCGACGTAGGCGTGCTCGTCGGAAGATCCGGCCGTCGCCTGGGCGTAGGCCCTGTCGAAAATGCCGAGCGAAAGCAGCCACAGCACGGTGCGGGTCAAAGAAACGGTGACCCGATAGCTGCCGCCCTCGACCGCGCGCCGCCGCAGCGCCGCGAGAGTGCCGACCGTGCCGAGCCAGCCCACGACATTGTCGCAAATCGGAATGATCGGCGGCGATTTGGGATGCGCAGGCGTCCCTTCGATGCAGAACAGCCCTGATACGGCGGCACCGACTTCATCGAATCCGGGACGATTCTTCCAAGGGCCCTTGTCGCCATGGAGAAGGACGGTTGCATGGATCAGCCCCGGCTTCTTCGCGCTTAGCTCTTCCGCACCAAGCCCGTTCCGCTCCAGATAGCCCGGGCGCTTGTTGGCGAAGAAGATGTCGGCATCCTTGAGCAGGCGGTTGAATTTCGCGCGATCCTCTTTGGAGTAATCCAGGATTGTTGACCGCATTCCCACCTGGACGTCCCAGAAAAACGATTCGATCTCGGTGTCGTCGGGCCGCCAGATGTTGAGAACATCGGCCCCGTAGTAGGCGAGATCTCTGCCCATACCGCCTCCGGCAATCACGTGCCCCATTCCGAACGCGCGAATGCCGTCGAGCGGGCTCTTTCCATCCTTTTTGAAAGGGATCGGGTCGCTTTCGCCGATCTTCTCCACCGTGATCAATGGCATTCTGGAGAGGACTTCGGTGTATTGAAGCTCCTTGCGGAATTCCTCGTTGGTGCGCACCATGGCGATGACAAGCCCGGCCTCTGCAGCCGCGTTCTCCAAGTCTTCGGCGCGCCATTGCAGGATAGCGTTGTTCACGGATTCGGCGCTGGGGCTGCACCTGAGGAAATTAAGAGCGCGGACAGCCAGCTTGGGGTAGACGTTCAGGGCCACGACGTACCGCCCATCCCGCGTTTCGCGAAACATCGGGAAATCGTAGAAGGGGTTACTGGCAGTCGCGCCCATGGCCGGGGGACGTCCATTGACGGTTTCCCATTTCCCCTCGAAGAAACCGGAGAAGCGCCGGAAAGCCTTGCGGACATCCACCGCGATATCCTGTCCCTCGCCGGTGCGATGTTGCCACAGCGCCGCGACGGCAACGGACCTGGCGGCGAGACCGAGAGCGGCCATGGTGCCAAATCGATGGGGGCTGGGGATGATCGGGTCCCCGCCGTAGAAGGTAAGTTTGCCGCCGCTATCCGCGGTCGACATCCCAACGTCTTTGAGAACCTGATTGGTGGCGGCGTGCAGGTCGATAGCCGAACTGCGCTCCGGGTTCGCGAGCTTGGACCGAATTGCCTCGGTGAGCAGAACCGGTTGGGGCTTTTCCGTCCACAGTGTCGTCGCGTCGTTCACTTGCAAACTCCTTTTCGATCGAAGGTGTGGTGCAGCGTTACTCAGCTGCGACTTGGCGCGAGGCGACGGCCTCCGAGCGCTTGCGCAGTTCGATCAAGCCGAGCAGAACCTCGTCCCGCGCCGCTTCCAGCTCCGCGATGGTGCGCGAGCCGACCTCGGCATGAACGCTCTCGATCAGCTTCTTCTGCGTCTCCGGGTTGAGTACAGGTGCGCCGAGGGTCTTCCACCAAGCCGTCATCGCAGGAGCGAATTGTTGGAAGAAGTGTTCGATGCCGCCGGGCCCGCCGCCCAGGTGATTGAGCATCATGTTGCCCATGATGCCCCAACGCAGGCCGGGCCCCCAGCTTAGCGCGGTGTCGATGTCGGCGGCGCTCACCACACCCTCGGAAACGAGGTAATAAACCTCGCGCGCGAGTGCGCCCTGCAGGCGGTTGGCGACGTGGCCCGGCATTTCCTTGTTGAGGCGCACCGGCCGCTGCCCGATCGATGTATAGAATTCCGTTGCGCGCCGGATCGTCTCTTCCGACGTCTTCGCTCCGCCGACGATCTCGACCAGCGGGATCAAGTGCGGCGGATTGAACGGATGGCCGATGACGCAGCGCTCGGGATGCGACTTGGCGCCCTTTTGGATCTCGCTCATGGTGAGCCCCGAGGAGCTCGACGCGATGATCACGTCAGGAGCCAGCATCTCGTCGAGCTGCCCATAAAGCTTCTGCTTGAAATCGATGCGCTCGGGCCCGTTCTCCTGGACGAGGTCGGCGCCGGCGACCGCCTGCGCGAGGTCGGGCGTGAACTTCAGGTTCGACTGCGACGCTCCGGGAGAGAGGCCCAATCGCTTAAGCGCCGGCCAGGCGGTCTCCACGAACTTCCGCAGCGCGGTTTCCGCGTTCGGCGCAACGTCGGTCGCGACAACATCGAGTCCCTTGGCGAGATACAGCGCGGTCCAGCTCGCGCCGATCACGCCGGTGCCGATGATGCCAATGCGGCGAATGGGTTTGTCGGTCATGTCATTTCTCCGATGTGTTTGTGCTTAGACCTCGGCGTAGGCGATGCCGGTGAGGTTGCCTTGAGCGTAGAGGAAGTTGCGCTCGTTCTTGCCGTCGAGATCGGCCGAATAGATCGAGCCGGCGAAGTCGGTGACGAACATCCGGTTGCCCGACACGTCGAGGGCGATGCCGATGCCCTCCATCAGATGCGTAATCAAAATCTCGGGCTCGGCCTTTTGGTCGATCGGCGCGCGATTAACCGTGTTGCCGCGCGGAGGATCGCCGCGGTCGGTCCAATAGAGGACGCGATTCTTCAGATCGAGTTCAAGGTCGATCGGCTCCGGCAGCCGATCGAACAGCAACTCGATATCGGAACGGTTCGCCGGGCTCTCGCCCTTCGGGAGGTCGATGTTGGCGCGGAAGATGCGGCCCACGTCCCCGTTGTCGGGGCCTTTTTGCGTCCAGTAGATTTTCCCAAGCTTCGGATCGACCGTGATGCCGACGCAGTGCCGCGTCTGATCGCGCCGGTTCTCATCACCACGGCCGGCTTCGACCAATGTTTCGACCTGTGAGCCGTCGAGGTTTGCGCGCATCACCCGCATGCCCTCGCGGTCGCACCAGTAAAGCTTGCCGCTCGCCTTCTCGAGGTGCATCTGCTTCGGCGTGTAGGTGCCGCCTGGCGGGACGATGACCTTGCGGTTCCCCCCATCGAGGTCGGCGCGC
The DNA here is from genome assembly GCA_019243195.1 of Hyphomicrobiales bacterium. Taxonomy (GTDB): domain Bacteria; phylum Pseudomonadota; class Alphaproteobacteria; order Rhizobiales; family Xanthobacteraceae; genus AP-16. The sequence goes on along the minus strand of JAFAUQ010000178.1, from coordinate 1,519 downwards.
TCGATCGAGCCGTCGTTTAGGTTGGGGACGCCCATGTTGGTCCAAAAGATATGCCCCGCCGCCACATCCACGGCGATGCCGTCGGGCAGCCTGCAATTGCTCACGATGGTCTTTTTCTCGGACCCGTCGGGATTCATCGTGTGAATGAGACCGGCGTTCAGTTCGAGAACGAACAGCCGGCCGGAGCGGGTCGCACCGGATGAAGCTTTTGTTTTCGTCGCCTCGAGTACGGTCATGGTCTGTCCTTTCTTTTCACAGTTGCGCTTCGATGCCCCGCGGCCGCCTGCGCGGCGCTATTCCGCTGCGACAGGGGTCGCGATCTTGTTGAAATTGGGCGGACGCTTCTCGAGGAATGCCGACAGCGCCTCCTTGGCTTCTGCCGAGCGCACGCGCTCGAAGAACACCTGGTCCTCCGCTTTCATGGCCGCTTTGACTTGCTCGATGAAACCCTGCTTGAGGAGCCGCTTGCTCGCCCGCAAGGCGCCGCCCGGTTTTGCCGCGAGCTTCTGCGCAGTTTGGGTGGCGGTTGCGAGCAGCTCCCGGTCGGGCACCACACGGGTCACGATGCCCAGCTCCGCCGCCCGCGCGGCGCCGAAGGGCTCTCCCAGCAGATACAAATCCGCCGCCCGCAGATACCCGATGCGCGACGGCAGCGAGTAGCTCGAACCGAACTCCGGCACGAGCGCCAGATTGATGAACGGCAGCTGGAACCTCGCGCTCGGGCCCGCGTAGACGAAATCGCAGTGCGTCAGCATCGTGGTTCCACCGCCGATCGCAGCGCCTTGCACGGCCGCGACGATCGGCTTTTCGAACGTGACGAACGCATCCATCAGGGCGCCCTGCGGAAACGCGTCCGGACCGGGCGGATTGTGGAGAAAATCTCCCACGTCGTTGCCGGCGGAGAAGGTGTCGCCAGCGCTATGCCAGAGGACGACGCGGACTTCCTCGTCCTCGTCGGCCTCATTGAAGATATCCGCCAGGCTCGTGTACATGGCGCCGGTCATGGCGTTCTTCTTCTCGGGACGATTGAATTGGACCCGCAAGATGCCGCTGGAACGTTCAGTGACGATATCGCTCATTTGCTTTCTCTCTCGCTTGTCGTTCCGCCGGAGCGGGATGATCAGGCCGCGCGTTCCTTTGCTTTCGGCACGGCGCCGCCTGCACGCAGCCCGTCGATCTCCTTCGCGTCAAATCCCAGCTCTTTGAGGATCTCGTCGGTGTGCTCGCCGAGGCCGGGGCCGCGGCGCGCCGGCACCTTGGCTACGCCGTGCACCTGAATTGGGCTGCTGATTGTCGAGGTCAGCTTGCCGCCCGCGCCTTCGAGCGGAACGACGATGTCGTTTGCCCGAAGCTGCGGATCGTCGATCACCTCTTGCGGGCCGCGCACGGCGCCGAAGGTGACGTGCACGCCGCCGAAAACCTCATACCAATGCGCCATTGGCTGCGCGGAGAAAAGTTCGTCGAGGATGGCGGTGAGCTGCGGCATGTTCGCCATCAGCTTCGCCGGATCGGAGAACCG
>JAFAUQ010000049.1 GCA_019243195.1 Hyphomicrobiales bacterium | reverse complement strand
CGCTGTTCCAGCCGCACGTAGCTGAATATCCCTTCCGATCGCTGATCTTCTCCGCGCATCGCATGCCCCAGCCCAAAGGAATCAGACACATGCACGGAATCACACTCCGGAAGCCTCGCCAAACCCCTTTTTCAGCAGCCTGCTAGTCCGTTTCCGCGGCGACGAGCGCGACCTTCAGGTAGCCGGCGGTCCGCAGCAGGTTCATCACTTGCGTCAGATCGCCGTAGCTGACGCGCTTATCGGCGCGCAGGAACACGCGCTCGCTGCGGTTGCCGCCGGTGGCTTGATCGAGCGCCGGCGCGAGGCCCTCGCGGGCAATCGGCGTGTCGCCGATCGCGAGCGTGAGGTCGGACTTGAGCGTCAAGAACAGCGGCCGCTCGGGGCGCGGCTGGGCCTGCGCGGTCGAAGCCGGCAGGTCGACGGAAATATCGACGGTCGCAAGCGGCGCTGCGATCATGAAGATGATCAGAAGCACCAGCATCACGTCGATGAATGGTGTTACGTTGATCTCGTGCGCCTCCTCGAGATCGAGATCGCCGTGATCAAGCCGCACGCTCATTTTTGCTCACTCCGCCGCCAAAGTGCCGCTCCAGCGGCCCTTTGCCGGATGACTGGTTTCGCGATCGAGATCACGGCTGAGCAACCGGAGCACTTCGGCGGTGCAGTCGCCGTAGAGCGCGCGATAGGCGGCGATCGAACGCGAGAACACGTTGTAGATCACGACCGCCGGAATGGCGGCGAACAAGCCGAGCGCGGTTGCCAGCAGTGCCTCGGCGATCCCGGGCGCCACCACGGCGAGGTTCGTGGTGTGTTGTTTCGAGATGCCGATGAAGCTGTTCATGATGCCCCACACGGTGCCGAACAGCCCGACGAAGGGAGCAGTCGCGCCGATGGTGGCAAGCGCACCGGTGCCGCGCGTCATGCGGCGGCCGGCGTCGGCCTCGACGCGGGAGAGGCGCAGCGCCACCCGCTCTTTGATCCCTTCCTTGTCGCCGGCATCGGCCGACGCCTCGACTTCGGCGAGCGCCGCTTCGATCAGGCTCGCGACCGTATGCCGCTTGTCGAGCTGGCGCGCAGCGTCGGCGAGCGAGCGCGCCTGCGCGAGCACGCCCAGGTCCTTTCGCAGCCTGCGCCGCGCGATGATGACCTCGAGACCTTTCGCGAGCGCCACGGTCCAGGTGACGAGGGAGGCGAACGCGAGTCCCAGCATCACCGCCTTCACGATGATGTCGGCGTTGAGGAACATTCCCCAGGGGGACAGATCGCGCGGCAACAGCGTGCCGACGTCCGGGAGCGCCGCCGGCACGTCGGGCGCCGGCGCCTCGGGCGCTTGCGCGAAGGCGACGCCGCACCCGGCGAGCCACAGGGCTGGGAGGAGCGCGCCGGATGTTCGTTTTATTCGGTCAACGAAAATTCCCGTCATCATTCTACCGTGGAGCATTGATGTATTCCGCGAAATCGGTACCCCACTTTTTGGGCGTCATGCTGCCAATTTCTTGCGGCAATCCGACGCGCTGCATCCCCGTCAGAACGGGCCCGTTCCATCGAAGTGGTAGTTCACGCCGGCTTTGACTTCGTTCACGGCGGTCTGGCAGGTGACGCTGTTTCCGAACGGGTTCACGAACCCCAAGGTCCTGCTGCCGAAGTCGAGATGATCGAACTCGGCCTTTGCCGACCAGCGTGACCCCAGCATGTATTCCAGGCCGGCGCCGACGTTCCATCCGATGCTGGTCGTGTTGGTTAAGGTCAAACCGTCGAGGCCGCTGTTCACCTCCATGCGGGCATCCGCATTCATCCATGCGGCGCCGCCCTTGGCGTAGACCATCAGCGGCCCCATCACGCGGCCGATCCTGCCGCTCACCGTATCATACCATCTGTGATCGCTGGTGATCGAGAGGGACGCCGTCCCGGCCGGATCGACGAAATTGCTCTTGCCTTCAGCCGTCGTCCAGTCGAGCTCGCCTTCGATCCCGACCAGCCAGGTCGGCGTAACGAGATAATTGTAACCGAGCTGGAACCCGCCGAGCACGCCGCTCGGATTGATCGTGTCGCTGCCGATCGGCGTGAGTACGGTCTCGCCGGAGCTGAAGGCGCCGCCGAAGTTGGCGCCGACATAGGGACCGGCCCAATGGTAGGCAATCGCGGCTGCAGCCTTGGTGTAGTAATTGGGCGAGCTGTCCGGAGTCTTGTCCGGATTCCCGATCTTCTGCGAGATGCCCATGTAGTATCCGCGCCGCGGCCCGAACTGTGGAGCAAACACGCCAATGCCGAGGCCGTTGCGGATCTCGTAGATGTTATCGGTCACGTTGACTACGTCGAAACGCACCGTGTACGGCAGTCCGTTCCAACCATTGGCAAACTCATGCGACAGGCCGACATTGATCTGATAATACGATGGGAGATGGTCGCAGTTGGGGCAGACCTCGCCCGCCGGTGACGTTCGCAAGCCGCTGCCGAAGATAACTGTCGCGCTCGCCGCGGTGCCGTCGAGCCAACTATGCGTGTCGGTCCAACGATATGCGACCCTTCCCGAAGCCGTGTAGGTTTGATCGTGGTCGGTGTGAATCCAATGGGTCTGGATGTAGGCCAGGTCGTCCGGGCTGAACAGGGTCTGGTTCGAGACGACCTGCGTCGCGTGCTGGAGACCATAGGCGAAATTGGCGTCAGCCGAGAAATTTCCGGATCTGAATCTCAGTTTTGCTTCGCCGCCGTAATTCTCGGCTTGGGCGTAGTTGAACGCCGTGAGCGTGTAAGCTTGGCCGAACTGCCCATCATCAAGCAGGTCCCTGGCGACCTTGTAGTAGACGCTGGCGCCAAATTCGAGGCTCGGACAATTTATGCCCGGCGGGGGCGCTTTGGTGGGCATCCCGTCGGATGGCTTCGGACATTGCGGCAGCAGTTGCTGCACGAAGCCCGCATCGAACACATGCGCCCGCTCGGGTTCGATCGCTCCGACATTGCGGAGAGGTTGGCCGGCGACTTGGCCGGGTATCGCGGCGGCCTGATCGGGCGTGAGGATCGGCGCCTGGGCGGTCGTCCCGTCATAGATTTGGGTTGGAGGGGCTCGACCAAGCACTTGCGGCGGCGGTGTGAAAGTCCGCATGTAACCGATATGTAATGTCGTCTCCGACCATGGCGTGAAGGTCAAGCTCGCGCGCGGACTGAGCTGGTTCGCGTCGACATATTGGAAGATCTGATCGAACCGCACGCCGTAATTGAGAATGAGTTTGTCCGTCAGCTTCCATTCGTCCTGGGCATAAGCGCCGAGCTGCATGCCAAACTTCTCGCTCATATCGGTGATGTTGAACGGCGTATCGGTCGCCGTCAGGCCGCTCGGATCGGCCGGAATGCCCGCACAGTTGGCTGGTGTCGATGTCAACCCCGACGGCGCGCATTGAACCGTGCTGACGGTGGCGATGCGGGTCTGCTCGCCCTGCGTATAGAAGCCGTAGCGAACCGTGTGCGCGGCGTTCACTTGTGTTGAGAAATCGCCCGAAACGCCGTTGAGGAACGTGCTGCGAAAAACATCGGACGCGACGTTGTTGGTGAACAGATCGCCCACCGGGTCGGGCACGAAGTGAAGATCGCTGTAACGCGTATAATACGCGAGCTGCGCATCGAAATTGCCTTCGGATCTTTGCCAGGCGACGACGCCGTAGGCGTTCTTCTCGTATTGGTTTTGATTGATGGTGCTCGAATCGAAACCGCACTTGCCGAAAGCCGTATAGGCGGTCGGATTGGGTGTGCCATCCGGGTTGACGCAGCCGTTCGCCGGGTTGAATTGACCATTGAAGCCTCCGACGTTACCGGCCTGCCCGGGATTGTTGGGTATCTGGTAACTCGTCTCGGAGAAACCGGCGATGGTGACGAGACGCGCGGTCGGATCGAGCAGCGTCGACGTGTAGCTGAAGAACCTGCCCTGTTGCGAGTGATCGTGCAGGGCATTGAGGGCCCCCGTGGGATTCTCGAGGCCGAGATTGGTGCTGAAATAGCGGCCGGTGACGAAATATTCGGTATTGCCCTCGACTCCGCCGTATTCAAACGACGGCGATATGGTCTCCCGGCTGCCGCCGTAGATCGTGGCGCTGCCACCGGAGAGCGCCGTTCCGCTTTTGGCCGTGATGTCGATGATGGCGGTCGTACGCAGGCCGTATTGCGCCGGCAGCGCGCCGGTGATCAGCCGCAGGTTGCTGATGAAGGAGGTCTCGAGAATCTGCGAGAAGCCGGAAACGCCGTCGGGCAGCAGGATGCCGTTGATGCGGTATTGAACGTTGGCATGCTCGTTGCGGATGTGGAAATCGCCCGAGCTCGTCGAGTCCTGGTAGACGCCGGGAAATTGCAGGACCAGGTCGCTGAGCTGAACGGCGTTCCCCTGCGGGATGTTTTCGATGTCCCGCTGACTGAGTTCATAGTTAGTGGTGCCGACTTTCGGCAGGAGGACATTGTCGCGCCGCTGGTCGAAGGTCTGGGTCTGCTGGACGACCTGGCGGTTGGCCGCGACCTGGCGCTGCTCGGCCGCGGCTTGGCGCTCCTCCGGCGTCGGCGCGGGCGCAGGCCTCGCTATCGCCGGGGCGGGCCTTGCTGCCGGCGCTGGTGCTGGCCGGCGCGCCACCTGTTTCTTCGCCGGCGCGCGCTTCTGCGCCTGCTTGGGCTTTCCCACCTCGATCTTCGGCAGCGCCGTCTGGGCGAGCGCGATGCGACTGGCGGACGAAAACAGCAGACATGCCGTCGTTACGGCAATGCCGCCAACGAGAACGCGATGCGCGTGGATACTCACGTTAACCCCCTGACATTCGAACTCCCAGCGATGGATCGCTCCGGTCCTGCCTCCGCATGGAGGCGAACCGGTCATCCGCGGTCGTCGATGTCAGGCGATGGGAGGCGCGCGGGTCTGGAACGGCAGGCGGCGCGGAACGACGACCGCAACGAGATCGTCGGTTGAGAAAATCGCGACGGTGAATTGGGTCGGCAATGCGAGTGCGGCCGCGTCCCGCAGAACGATCGCGCCGGCGAGGTGCATCGCCGCGCAGATCGGGCAGTCGTCATGTGGCGCGCCGGGAGCGTCGCGATCCTGCGCGGGGCTCGCGGGCTGCGCCTTGTCGGCCACCGCATGGATGTTGGCGGCTGACCCAGCGAGCAGATCCTCGGGATGTATGTGGCCGAACGATAGCGCCAATTGAAGCAGGAGCGCGAAGAGCCCGAGGCCCGCGCCTAAGCGCCGTATCGACCGCAACCTGCGCATCGTGCCACCGTTCCCGGCGGAAGCATTACGTTATACTATAACGCTACGGGTTAGCTGGACGAAATCAAGGCCGCCGCGGAGACCGGCGATCGATTATCGGGCGGTGTCACCCCTCGGCCACAGATATGGCGCGCCCCATGATGTTCCCGCCATGCCGCTCGCGGTCTACACGGGGCCGCGGCCCGAGCGTGAAAAGCAGCCGGGCGGCGGAGGGCAGATCACACGAGTGGGTCTAAATCTCAGGGCTCGTGAATTTTCCCAGTCGTTGCTGAAATGTCACAGCAGCGGCGTCGCTTCCGATGGTTCGAAGATTTGCGCCGAGTTGGCGGCGAAATCCAAATGGTTTGTTTGAAATACTGTAGCGAGAAATAGCACATTGCCTTCATCATTTGGAGGCGGACGCGCCCAGCAATACTTGACCGCTCGTCTGCGTGTTGGCAGCATGGCTGACGGTGGTTCCCGCAAGGGATCAAAAGGGAACGCGGTGCGTGTGCTCGCACATCAAGCCGCGGCTGCCCCCGCAACTGTAAGCGGCTAGCCTTCGACCAATCGTGCCACTGGGAGCGCGTTTGCTCCTGGGAAGGTGGTCGAAGGCAGCGACCCGCGAGCCAGGACATCTGCCACCGGTAATGGTCACGCGCGAGCGCGTCGGGCGGGGTGCCCTGGCGTAAGCGAGCCCGGTTGTTTCGCGCTTGCCGTCCGACGGCGACAACGGCGCGGGAAGCAGCCCAAATCGCGGTGACGGAGTCCGCGTTCGCCATCGAGGCGTGACGTGATTCCTGTCATCGCCGGCAGCGGCGGCCGTCCGGCGCGGCGCGTTGGTCGCATCTCGACTTCGGTAGTCTTGGCCATCGCGATTGCGGCGGTGAGCGCGGTTACGGCGGCCGCGCAAATGCAGTCGCAACCCGCGCAACAAACAAACGGGGCGACCACGCTCAATCCGATCCGCGTCGAAGCGCCAAAAAAACGATCTCCCCCGCGCAGATCGACGCGCGGCGACCGAGCCGCTCCGGCCGTGCCTGGACCTTCCCCGAGGCGGTCAGGCGAGCAGCCGGCGCCGGACGCCACGGCAGGCGGTGGGTCGCCGCCGAACACCGCGGCCAGCGGGGGATCGGTGCCGGCGTCAACGCCGACGCCATTGAACGGAAACGCCGTCGCGGCGAGCGCCACGCGGCTGGGCCTGCCCATCCGGGAAACGCCGGCGACCGTCGAAGTGGTCGATCGGCAAACCATCGTCGAGCAAGGCTACCGCACCACGACGGAAACCGCGCAGGGCGCAGTCGGCGTGCTGTCCGGGGACTCCGCCGGCGCGCCGGCCGGTTTTTCGATGCGCGGATTCACCTATGGAGAGGTGAACGTCCTCTACAATGGAATCTCGATCGGTCCCCAGAGCATCACCTCGCGCTGGATGGACACGGCCAATCTCGGCCAAGTCGAATTTCTCAAGGGTCCGTCGTCGCTGATGTCCGGCCTCGACGCGATCGGCGGGTCGGTCAATTATGTCAGCCGGCTGCCGACGACCGGGCCGGTCCGCAACGAGATGGATTTCTCGCTCGATTCGCTCGGCTCGCTGCGCACGCATTTCGGCTCGGGCGGCAGCACGACCTTGCCGGGCCTCGATTACCGTTTCGACGTCATCGGGTCGCAGCTGAACAGCTTCATCGACGGCGACTATCGGGATCTGACGAGCGTCTCCGGTCAGCTGAATTATCGCGTCTCGCCGACGTTTCAGACGTTCGTGGCGGTCGAATACAAACAGGATTTCGGCCATGCCTATTGGGGTACACCTCTTGTTCCGCTCTCGTCTGCGGGTCCAAATGCGGTCAGCGGTGTCGTCCACGGCAATGCCGTCAACACGTTCGACGGAACGATCATTGGGCCGGTAACCATCGACTCGCGCACGCTAACGACGAACTATAACGTCGCCGACAATGCCACCGGCGCCCGCGAGCTGTGGGCGCGCACAGGGTTCGAATGGACGCAGGTCAGCGGCGTTACGGTCAGGGACCAGTTTTATTATTATCAAGCCCAGCGCAATTGGATCGACAGCGAGACCTATGCGTTCAATCTCGGCACCGCGACCATCGACCGCGATCGCTTCTTCGTGACGCATGACCAGCATGTGGTCGGCAACAACCTCGATCTGCTGTTGAACTCGCAGATCGCCGGCATGGATAATCGTTTTGCCGCGCAACTGCAGGCGAGCAGAAACTCGATCGTCTTCACGGAGGAAGGCAACCCGAACGCCTATCCCTTCGACACCGTCGCGGTCATCGATCCGTACCCCGGATTTTATGGTTCGATGTTTCCCGACGTCCGCAACAGCCAGCTCGACACGGTGGCGGCGTCGTTCGAGGACCGTCTCAAGCTTACGCCCGCATTCGCGCTGATCGGCGGCGTGCGTTTCGACGATTTCACTCTGACACGCAGCGGCTCCAACTTCGACGGCACCATCCCCACCGGCCTGCCCTTCACGCAAACGTGGACGCCGGTCTCCTACCGGGCCGCTTATACCTACGAGCCGATCCCCGGCCTGACGCTCTACAGCATGTACGCGACCTCTTACGACCCCGCCGCCGGCGGCATCTTCTCCGTTTCACCCGCGAACTCGCTGGCCCTCACCAGCGCCCGCATTTACGAGTCCGGCGTCAAGCAACTGTTGTGGGATAACCGGGCGGAGTGGACGTTGTCCGTCTACGACATCAAGCGTAACAACGTGTACGTACAGATCACCGACACGACTTTTGCGCTCGCCGGCGAGATTGTCACGAAAGGCATCGAAGCCGCCGCCGCCGTGCGTCCGACCGATGGGCTTAAGTTCTGGGGCAACATTGCGCTGACTAACGCCGTCTACGAGAATTTTGCTTTCAACGGGTGGACCGGTAATACGCCGTCCAACGTCGCGCCGATCATCATCAACGCCGGTGCGTCGTATCGCTGGGAGCATTGGCCGTGGCCGGTCGAAATCGGCGGTTCGGTGCGCCACGTGGGCAACCGTTATCTGTTCGAGGACGATGCCACCGTCATGGACGCTTACACCACCGCCGATGTCTATGCGTTCGTGGATGTTCCGGGCAGGGACTTCGCGCGGCCCGACATCGACAAGCTGCGTTTCGGGTTCCGCGTGCGCAACATCACCAACGCCGTCTACGCCGCATGGTCCGATCCCGGCTACCCCGACCAGGTTCTTCTCGGCTTTCCGCGCACCTATGAGGTTTCCGCCGCGGCGCGGTGGTGAAAGCGAAGTTGCGACGGTGCGCGTCCTCGTTTCGCTTCATCGGTGGCTCGGCGTCGCGTTCTGTTTGCCGCTGGCGATGTGGTTTGCGACCGGTATCATCATGCACTTCGTGCCGTTTCCGTCCTCGTTGGGCGAAGCGGAGCGCCTGACCGGGATGGGCCTTGACCTCGCGCGCGTCGGACACGGGCCGGCTGAGGCCGTCGCTGCCACGGGCAGCCGCGGCGCGACGCGCGTGCGTCTCATCGAGCGCGCCGACGGGCCCGTTTATCTCGTCACCAGCCCCGGAGGCGTGAAGGCTGTTCGGGCCGGCGACCTGACGGACGGCGCCATCCGTTCGGAACAGTCCGCGCTGTCCATTGCGGCGAGCTATGCACGCGGCCCCGGTGTTGATGTTTCGCGGGCCGCGGTCGCCGGCTTGGCGGCTTACGATCAGTGGACGGTCTCGGGCGAATACGATCCGCACCGGCCGCTCTATCGCATCGCGCTCAACGACGGTTCGGCGACCGAACTCTACGTCTCCTCGACCACCGGCGAGGTCGTGTTGGAGTCGACGCGCCATGTGCGCGGATGGAACTATCTCGGCAGCGTCGTCCACTGGATCTATTTCACCGGCCTGCGCAGCCACGCGGCGGCGTGGCGCGTGCTGCTGTGGTGGCTCTCGTTCCTGGCGCTGATCGGCGTTGTCGCCGGCGCCATCATCGGCCCGTTGCGTCTCACGATCGAAGGCCGGCGTTTCATATCGCCGTTTCACGGGTGGCAAGCCTGGCATCATTGGCTCGGCCTGATATGCATGCCCTTCATTTTCACTTGGATGTTCAGCGGTTGGCTGTCGATGGACGGCGGGCTGCTGTTTTCATCCGGCAAGCTCGCGCCGGCGGAAACGACGGCGCTGATCGGGGAGGGGCGGTGGAGCGCCTTGTCGGCAGACGAGATACGGCGGCTGTCGACGCCCGTTCAGGAAGTGCTTTGGTTTGTCTTCGATGATAGAGTTCACAGACGGGAACTTCAAAACATCGCGCATCGTGGACCGCAAGCCTTGCTGCGGCCCGGAGAGATCGACGATGCCGCGCGTCATTTGCAGCGTTCGTGCGAACCGGCATATCTGGTCGCCTCGGATGATGCATATAACCGGATTGCCGATTTTGCGCCCGGCACGCTCGTCCGAGTCATTTGCGGCAGCGACTGGTTTGATATCGATGCGACGAATGGCACCGTACAGAAGATCGACCGTTCGCGGCGCAGCTACCGATGGCTCTATCGTGACCTGCATCGGTTCGATTTCCCGCTCCTGAGCGACCATCCCAGCTTACGAACCATTTTGATTGTCGGATTATGCGCGGGCGGACTGATCTTCGCATTCACGGCCGTGGCCATCGGATGCCGCAGAGTTTCACTCGTTCGGAGGGGCCACAACGGCGGCGAGCCCGATGGGTAACCACTGAGCGCGGAAGCCAAACAAGACGCCGCCGCAAATGTCGCGGCTCAACCCGAGAGGGCGCGCGCACCCTTGTTTTGCGACGTTGAAAAATGGCGATAGGCGATCCCAGTCAGGCTTCCGAGCAACGCCCAGAATAGAAGGCTGGTGAGTGTAACAATGCCGACAAAGTTGCGCGACAGCGCTTCCGGAACGTCGGTGTGAACGTGCTCGAGTTGCGGCGCGCCGATCAAATGCGGCAAGGCGATGAGGCACAAGCCGAGAACCGCGGCCCAAGGGGATCGCCTTAGAAAGAGCAACGCGAGGCCAACGGCGGTCGCCGCCGCGGTCGCGACCCACCACACCTGTCGTTCCCCCAATGCCGCTGCCGGGACACCCGGCAACTCGGGCGGCAGACCCAGGCCGGGCGCGACCGTGAAAGTGATGAACCCCGCCAAGCCCCACAACAGCCCTTCGTACCAAGTCACGGCGCGGGCGCGCAGCGCGAAAATGCCGCCGAGCAACAGCGCAAAGCCGATCGCGGTGAGGATGTTGGCGGCGGCCGTGAAGGCGTTGCGCTCGAACCCTTCTTTGGGTTCCCAGGCGGTCTCGTTGTGCTGATGGTCGGCGTGCTCGTGAGCGGCCGGCGTGGGTTGCGCCGACTGGGCGGCTTCATCCGCCGCCCGCTCGTAGACCTCGCCCTTGAGAATGAGCGGCACGGTGCCGAATTGCTGCGCGACCGTCACCACCGCCCCGACGATGGCGCCGGCCACGACCGCCGAGAAGACGATCGCGCGGAAGACCGACATCCTTTAATGGCAGGGGAAGGCGTTGGAGTGGCGCACGTCATGCGTCGCGTTGTGCACGGCGTCGATATGGGAAAAACCCACCATGAACACGACGAACAATCCGAGCGTCATCGCGAGGACCGCTTGCAGAACGGTATTGGAACGGCTGGTGGCGACCGGTAGGGAAACGGCTTGTGCCGGTTGCATGGAGGCCTCCTCGGCGGGCTAGTGTCCCGATTCCGAAGTTCGCCGGAGTTTGAGGCTTGCTCGGGAGCGACTTCGGAATCGAAGGACACTAGCAAATCTGTGATTCTAGTGCCGCTTTGAACCCGAAGTTCGCATTCGGACTCGCGGCAATCGGGGTGCGAACTTCGGGTTCGCGGCACTAGGGCGGGCGCGATTGTAGCGCAGGCGAAATCATTTTGCGATGGTCAAGGCTTGCGTCAAGTCGCGGCTGGTCAGGTGGAAATTCGCGTCCGGGCCTAGGCCCTTGCGGCCGATCTTTGCCTGCGCGGATGCGCGAAAGGCGCGCTCATGTGCGCCGAAATATGCGATGCACGCATTCGGAGTCGGCACGATTCGCATAAGGCTTCGAAACGCGAGTCGATGAACCATGCAGGCGCCCCGATGGCCCTCCGGTCGGAACGAGAGGGCGTCTAGGTCATGGCGCCATGCGACGTCTGGCCCGCCCGACACAACACCGGTCACTCTGAATTCATCGCCGCGGACGGCGCCGGGGCGCGGTCCTCGCCGCGCAGACGGTAGAGCAGCATCGAGCCCAGCCAGCCGGCGGCGAATATCGCCACGATCGCGTAGCCGAGGCTCGCGAAGTTCGCGTTGATTTCCGTGACGATACGCCAGAAAGCTCGCTCGCTGTCTAGCCGGTCGGCGACGAGGCCAAGCACTTCTATCCCGCCGATCACGAGCGCGACGACGACCGACACCAGTGTGATGGCGAAATTGTAGAACAGCTTGCGCGCCGGCTTGACGAAGGCCCAGCCATAAGCGCCGAGCATGAGGATTCCGTCCGCGGTATCGATGAGCGTCATGCCGGCGGCAAACAGGGCGGGGAACACCAGGACCGACCAGGCCGAGGCCTCATGTGATGCCTGCACCGAAAGCCCGAACAGGCTGATGGCGCTTGCCGTATCGAACCCGAGCGCGAACACAACGCCGATCGGAAACAAGTGCCAGCTGCGAGACACCAGCCGAAAGAGGGGGCGGAACAGCCGCGCCAGCCATCCGCGCTGCGCGAGCAGCATTGCGAGGTCCTCTTCGCGGATGTCCCGGCCGGCCTGGGCGCGGCGGAACGCCTGGTAGACACCACGCAACACGACGATGTTGGCGGCAGCGATCGCGAACAGAAATAAGGCCGAAGCGGACGTCCCGACGATGCTGCCGACTTCGCGCAAGCCGGCGACCTGATCGGCGAATGCGCCGGCCGCGAGCGCAACGGCGGCAGAGGCGACGAGCACCACGCTGGAATGGCCGAGCGCAAAGAAGAACCCGGCTGCGACCGGCCGCTTTCCTTCCTGCATCAAGCGCCGGGTCACGTTGTCGATCGCGGCGATATGGTCGGGATCGAGCCCATGGCGCAGGCCGAGGCTATAGGCGAGGGCGGCGGTGCCGAGCAGCACCGGCTGGCCCGCAAAGGCGGTAAGGGCCCACAGCCAGGCCGTTACATTTGCGACGATGAGAACGAGCCCAAGGCCCCGCACACGCGGCCGCACGTCGTCGGCGCCGTCGCTCAGCAAACCGGAGACGAAGTTCGACATAACGTGACTTTACCTGCATTCCGTCGCTCCCGGAACCGTCGCCCCAGGCGGCCGGGCCGCGTTACCGGTATGGCGGCAAATCGGCGGCCCGGTGCCTGAGTAGGCGTGTCCTTCACGGCAGCCGTTCGGAAGTGCTCGGCCGAAAAAAAATGGGCCGGCATTACGCCGGCCCATTCCAGACCACTCCTACGCCGGAGAGGCCGTACGAGTTCCGCTACTCAGAGCGGATTATTATAGTAGTCGTTGATGCTGCGCTCGCGGGCTTGGTTCGACCAGTCCCAATCTGTGTTCCGGTTGAATTTCGGGGCGCCTTTGAGCTGCGCTTCGGTCATATCGACGCGGTAACCGCCCAGGCGAGTGTCGTATTTCAGTTTCTGCCAGGGCAGCGGGTAGTAGTCCTCGCCCATGCCGAGAAAGCCCCCGAAGGAAACGACCACATACCTGACTTGGCCGCTGATCTTGTCGATCATCACCCTCTGAACGTTGCCGATTTTGTTCTCGTCGGCACCATATACCGCGGTGCTTTCAACCTTATCACTCCCGATCAGATTGCTGGTTTCACGCCGATTTTCGACGGTTGTAGCCATGTTGGTTCCTCCTTTCGAAGCGTCTGGTCGTCAACTCGGTCTTTGTTTGGTTGTTCCCGGCGCGTTGAGGCACCATGGTAGGCGTCTCGCCGGTAGTTCTTGGGCACCGCCGCGTCCCCCGAGGCGAGTTCAGGAACGGTTTGGCGGGCGCGGGCTTTGGGAGACAGAACCTGCTGATTGCATCTTCATGAGTGACCTTGCTGACCTGATCCCCGGCCATTACGAACGTCATGCGCTTGCGTGGGATGCGGATCGCCGTGCGGCCGCCTGGAATGACAAATGTTGGATCGATCGGTTCATTGGTTTGCTGCCTCCCGCCGCGGCCGTCCTGGATCTTGGTTGCGGCGGCGGCGAGCCGGTTGGCGCCAGCATGGTTGCCAACGGCTTGCAGGTTACCGGGGTCGATGCCTCGCCCAGTTTGATATCGCTGTGCCGGAACAGAATGCCGAGCCAGCAGTGGGTGCATGCAGACATGCGTTCCGTGGCACTCGGCAGGCGCTTCGACGGGGTCCTGGCGTGGGACAGCTTTTTTCACCTGAAGCCCGATGATCAGCGAGCCATGTTCTCCATATTCTCCGCCCACGCCGTTATCGGGGGCATATTGATGTTCAATGCCGGATTGTCGCATGGCGAGGCAATTGGTTCTTATCGCGGCGATCCGCTGTATCATGCGAGCCTCGACGCCGGCGAATATGCGCGCTTGTTGAACGAAACGGGGTTCGCGTTCGTCGAGCACTCGATCAACGACCCATCCCGGGGCGGCCGTATTGTTTGGATCGCGCGACGGAGATGACGGAATGGCTGATTACATCTTTCTCATCCACGACGATGCGGCGGCCGGCCTATCAGTGCCCGGCCTCGACGCCCTCAATGACAATCAGATCAACCTCGGCGTTGCCCAGTCGTAGTGCCTTTGCGGCGTGGTAAGCGGGCGAACGGTAGCACGAGAGCGCCGCCTCGTAGCTCGGAAACTCCAGCACCGCAGTACGCGAACGCTGCTTACCCTCGACCACCTCCTGACGCCCGCCGCGCACCAGAAAGCGTCCGCCGAACTGACCGATCGGCGCCCCATTGGCCGCCTGATAGGCTTTGTACCCCTCGGGATCGGTGACGTCGACGTGGGCGATCCAATATCCCTTGCGGGCCGCCGCGACTGGAGCCGTCCCGATCTGTTCCGGCTGCGCGCCCTCGAAGCCCTCCACGATCAGGAAATCGCACTGCGCGTGAGGCGCGCGAAGCGGCCGGGCGGCCGCGTATTCCGGCGAGCGATAGGCGGCAAGCGCCTCGTCGAACGAACCGAACTGGCGCAGCACGTTGCGCGAACGCATTTCGCCGTCGGCCACCTCGCAGCGCCCACCTCGCACCAGCAACATCGAGCCGTTGTGCTCATGCCACGCGTCCGCCTTGCTCCGGTACGCCTGAAATCCATCCGGATTGCTGACATCGAGGTGAGGAATCCAATAGCCCTTGGGCATGGTGCGGTCTCCGTTTTGTTAGACCTGCCACCTTGGCATGGATTTCTCCTTGCCTCAGCGTCACATGCACACCGTTCGCGCGCATGGCCTCGACGTGCGCGGGCCACTGGTCGACCACCACCACGTCGAGCCCGGCATTGGTGAGGTCGGCCGCGACGCAGCTTCCGTTCGCGCCGGTCCCGAGAACCGCGATCTTCTTGTCCATCGCTTTCTATCCGCCCAGCCGCGCCGCCGTCGCCTGGGCCTGCAGGGCGAGCTCCATCACCTTGAAGCAATGGTTCTGGCTCATCGCCGTTTCCGTGCGGTCCAGCACGTCGGCAATCAGATTTGCGTAGTACGGCCGCTCCGCACAGCCGCAGTCGATGTAGCGCGTCGATTTATGGTCGATCAGGAACAGATGATCGGTGCCCGGACGGCCGGCAATGTCGATGTTTTTCCGCAGCTCGATATATCCGTCCGTCCCGAGGACGGTCAGCCGCCCGTCGCCCCAGTTCGCCAGTCCATCGGGCGTGTACCAGTCGACCCGTGCATAGCCGCATCCGCTTTCGCTGCGCAGTAGCATCTCACCGAAATCCTCAAAGTCGGCATCGCCGTGGTTGGCGAAGTTGCCGACCGAGGCGCTCACGATCTCGGCATTCTTTGAGCCGGTAAAGGTGAGAAACTGATCGATCTGGTGGCAGCCGACGTCGCACAGGATTCCGCCATATGCGTCGCGCCTGAAGAACCAGGCCGGACGCAAGTGTCGGTTGAGCCTGTGCGGGCCAAGTCCGATTGTCTGCACCAGGCGGCCGATCGCCCCGAGCCCGACAAGCTCGAGCGCGCGCGTAACGGCCGCCGTCTCGAACCGCCCGTAGGTTACCGACCAGAAACGCGCCGTCTTAGTGACCGCTCGGCGCAGTGCGCCAAGCTGCTCGACGGTCGTACAGCCCGGCTTATCCGTCATCACGTCCTTGCCGGCCCGCATCGCCTCGATCGCGATTGCGGCGCGGTCGCAAGGGATAGCGGCGGTGAGGATCAGCTGCACCGTCGAATCGTGGAGTAAACGGCGCTTGTCGCTGACGCGCGGAATGTGCGGATAACGCTTGATGAACCCGGCAAGCGGCTGCGGCTCGCCTTCGGTCCAATAGCCGACGCACTCGCCGCCGAGTGCGAGCAGCCGGCCGGTCATTTCATAGATGTGACGGTGATCGAGGCCAATCGCCGCAAACCTGATCGGCCGTGCTTGTGGCGTTGCCATTCCTTGGTTTAGCGAACAGGCGAGAACGACGCCGGGATCAGCAGCTTATTCTCCTGGCGAAGCGGGCGTACGCCGCTCTGCGGCGGCCACGCCCGGCCGGGCCCGCGGGACTCGGCTCGGATGCGGTCCCGCTCGACGGAACTCTTATAGGGCCAGACGTGAATGAACTTGTTGAGCCCACCCAATTCGCTCGTCCAGCATGCCGCCAACGGCGACAGCTCCTCGCGCGCCGGCACAGCCTTGCTCCATGCCTCCAGCACCTGCGGTAGAGCGCCCGCGGGATAAGTGTAGATGCGCATCTCGTAGAAATTGCCCGTGCCGTAATCGCGGCTGCCAAGGGGGCGCATGAACGGGGCCGGAATCATGATCTCGGCCTCCTGCGCGACGATCAGGTCCTGGCCGCCGGGGAGCGCATTGCGCTCACGGTCGGCCGCCAGCGCGGCGCGAACCTTGGTCCGGTGATCGAGGTCGTCGTAGGGATAAACATGGATCACCTGGTTGAGCGGTCCGAAATCCGTGTGCCAGAAGGCGCCGAGCTTTGAGTGTTTGAGCCGCGCCGGCAGACGCTTCTCATAGCGTTCCTCGAATTCGGGCACGGCTCCGGTGCGCAGCGTGTAGGTGCGGATCTCGTAAATCATCGACGGAAGCCTCCGGTTTGCCAGGGGGATTTGTGCGAAGGTGTTGCGGCGGTTTCGCCACTGCGTGCCCAGCATAAGCGGGTGGCGGCGGGCTGACAAACTGCAGAAGATGCGACGGCGGCGGCCCCACGTTGAGCAGCAGCCAGACCGGCCCGATCAGCATGCCGCCGATCACGCTCGCGAGCGGCCGCTGCACCTGGCTGCCGATGCCGGTCGAGATCGCGGCCGCCAACAAGCCGATTGCGGCCGAGACCGCCATCATCAGAATCGGCCGCATCTGTTCTCCGGCGGCGCGGAACATCTTTCGCGCATCGGCAGGCCCGCCGCCGGTGCGTTACTTGAGCGCGCGACGTGTGCCGAATCAGCAGGCGGCCTATTCTCCGGCAAAGTCGCCGATCCTGTCGCGGGTCGGCCAGCGCCATGCAGCCGGGAGCCAGCCATGAAGATCCTGCGAGTGATCGAGCGGATCGCACACTGGATCGGGCTCTTTCTTGGCATCGTGGCCATCGTCGCGATCGGGGTAATTATTGGTCGTCCTTCGGAGAAAAGCGGTAACCAGCCGAACTTTGCAGGGGCAGAGCAGCAGCAAAAGCGTCTCGCGGTTTTTCTCGACGGCACATGGAACAGCGTCGATAGTAATACGAACGTCTGGCGTATGCGGGCGTTGTGCGCCGCCAAAAGCATGGATGGCAGGCCTCAGCTCGTCTACTACGAGCTGGGAGTCAACGGCTTCCTGGGCGGTATCTTTGGCAAGGGTATCGATGAGAACATCCGTCTGGCTTACGAGTGGCTGATCGAAAACTACGAGGACGAAGACGAAATCTTCATTTTCGGTTTCAGCCGGGGCGCATTTACGGCCAGAAGCCTGGCCGGATTGATCGCGATCGATGGCATCCTGAAAGCCGGCTCACCCATCGGCGTGACCGAACTGTTTGATCGCTACAAGAAGGAAGACGCGGAAAGCATCTGGATTTTGAAGGAGAAGGAAGCCTCCGGAGATACCGGCAATCTGACACAGCAGGAAAAGTGGCTGCTCAAATACTCCCAGCCCGTGAAGGTGAAGGTAGTCGGCGTGTGGGATACCGTCGGTTCCGTCGGCCTCGCGGCTGGAAATATTCCGGGCATCAGCCGTTCCACGTTCGATTATCTCCAGACAGGATTACGCATCCATATTTTGAACGGCTATCACGCCCTCGCCGTCGATGAGCACCGCAATGACTTCGCTCCCACGCTCTGGGACGTTCGCTACCCGAAAGATCAGAATGCGGTCGTCGCGCCGCCGCGCCCGCTCTCCAGCGTTGAGCAGCGCTGGTTTGTCGGTGCGCATGCCAATGTTGGGGGCGCTATCAGAGCGATCTCCTTGCTCAGGCTCCGCTGCGCTGGATGATGAAGAAAGCGGAATCGCAAGGACTTTCTTTCCGATCGGAGGTCGATCTGGATGGAGATGCTCTGACAGCGCCGATTGCCGACTCCTACAAGTCGTTTGGCTCAGGATTATACGCCATGGTTTCCCCGCCTCTTTATCGCACCATCGGCCGAGAACCGGATGTTCGGGAAGACGGCAGCCACATCAATGTCAACGAAACGATCGACGCCAGCGTGTTCGAGCGGTGGCGCGCTGATCCAACGTATCGCCCGGTCAATCTTGTCGCCTGGGCACAGCGCAAGAAGGTTGATCCCGTCCGGTTGCAAACTTCCGTGCGGGCTGACGATCCTCGGGTAGACGTGCCCGGCCAATAGGTTCGCCCGAGATAGCGGCCCGCGGCCTAGATCGGCAGCTCCGCGTCTACGACAGCCTACTGGCATTGGCCGCATCAGCCTCCAAGGAGGTCAAATTATGGATGTCGTCGAGGTAAGGCAGGACATGCGCCAAGAGACGGAGTAGGGTGTCGCGTCGCCGGTTGCGCTCCTCTCATCACATTGCACTCGTCGCGGGACCACCATGCGCACCAACCCGTTCTACGACACTTGGCTGTTCATCATCGGCTCGACCAACGACCATCAGAACATCGGCGCCTTCAAATACTTCTTCGTCGCCCTGTTTCTCGCGCTCATCATCGCGAGCGCGTGGATCGCTTGGCGCAACTGGCACGAGGATCCCGCCCAGCGCAACAGCCGCGACGTGACGACCTGCGTGTGCCGGGTCCTGATCGGATGCATGTGGTTCCAGGGCTGCCTGTGGAAGCTGCCGCTACCGATCTCCGATACCTTTCAATACTGGACCGGCGAAATGGCGCAGCACGCGGCCTTCGCCTTCCACCGCGCGCTGGTGAGCGACGTTTATCTGCCGTATCTGGCGTTTATCCAGCCGATCGTCTTCCTCGCCGAAATATCCTTCGCCACTTCGCTGATCCTCGGGTTTGGCGTGCGGCTGTTCGCGCTGCTCGCCGTGTTCTTCTCGCTGCATCTGTGGCTCGGGCTTTATCGGCATCCGGCCGAGTGGCCGTGGACCTATCTGTTCCTCGCCATCGTGCTGGCGCTGTTCGTGGCTTACGCCGCCGGGCGCAGCCTCGGCGCCGACGCGCTGCTGCGCCGGTACGCAAAGCCGGGAACGCTCGTCGGCCGGTTCGCCGCGCTGGCGAGTTAGATTGATGCCGTGAAGGTTTGCTGTTGCGATCAAAGCGGATGTTCGCGGCGGGAAGATTTAACCAGGAATTGTCA
This sequence comes from Hyphomicrobiales bacterium, assembly GCA_019243195.1. Classification (GTDB taxonomy): domain Bacteria; phylum Pseudomonadota; class Alphaproteobacteria; order Rhizobiales; family Xanthobacteraceae; genus AP-16. Next base: position 3,391 of record JAFAUQ010000049.1, on the reverse strand, counting down.
GCAGCGCCGCCGCGTATGTGAGCTAACGCTCGCTCGCAAGCCACGCCCGGGCGGCCGCGCCGATGACGGCGAGAGCGTCGATCGTGCCGTCGGCCTCGCCCTTTTCGAAATCGCCTTCGCTCTGCGCCATCTGGTTGGTGACATGAGCAAAGCACAGCACCGGCTTTCCGCGCGCGGCCGCGAAGGCGTAGAGCGCGGCCGCTTCCATCTCGACCGCCAGCAGTCCTTCGCGGCCCATGGCGGCGATCGTTTCCGCGGTCTCGCGGAACGGCGCGTCGGTCGTCCAGGTGGCGCCGCGCTCGACCGGCACGCGCAGGCCGGCGAAGGCGCCATCCATGCGCGCGATGAGGCCTTCGTCGGCGTGGCTGAATTCGCCCGGCGGCTGATAGTGATAGCTCGTACCCTCGTCGCGCAGCGCCTTGTCGATCAGCACGAAATAGGGCGGGGGCCGCAGCGGCGCGAGCTGTCCCGCCGAGGTCATGCTGATGAGAAGGCGGCATCCGGACGCGAATAATTGCTCGGCGATCAGCACGGCGAAGGGCGCGCCCACGGCGCAGCCGATCAGGCCGACTTCGAGCGCGCCGTCGGCAAAGCGATAGAGCTCGGTGTGATAGCAGGCCCAGCCGGCGTCCCGCCGCGCGCGGCCGGCGCGCGTGAGCTGGCGGACGATGTCGCCGTCCGGGTCGAGCATGCACACGGCGGGCACGCTCGCCGGCGCGATGCCTTTCTGCCGCCGCGCTTCCCGCAGCAGGCCTTCCGGGGTGAACGCGGACGCCACGCCGTAACGCTTGCGCTGCAGGATCGGGGCCCCTGCGGGGTCGTGCGAATCGTTCAGGGGCCGTCCTCCCGCTCGGGATGTGCATCACAGGCGGCGGCAAACTACCCGAGTTTCTCGGCCTTTCGCCTCACAAAATCGCGAAAAGCATTTGATCTCGTTCGCTATCTCCGGCCGCCGCCCGGTCATAATCATTCGCCTTTCAGTCGCGGAATATTGCCGGTTCGAACGGGGAGGGAAAGCGGCGCACAGCCTCGATCAGCCAACGCCTAGGGGCGACCGTCGGGGTACTCGCTCGCTCTACGCGGCGGCGTAACGGTGCTCCGTGGCAGCAAATCTTTGTCTGCGAGTCGACAGAACAGACATGGGTTGCGCGAGCCCGCAGGAACCAAGTGCGACGGCACCGGTTTTCAGCACGGGAGCCCGCGGAGCCTGGCCGATGGCCGCGTTGGACGAAGGAGCTCGTCGCAGTAACACCAGGCTGCTGTTTGGATGCACGACCAAACATCGAGCACGCATCCACACTGTGCGCAAATCTCCCGCCAATGAACCGCATCTTGCATTCGCCGTGCCGGGTGATCTCGCGACGCCGACCGGCGGTTATCGTTACGACCGGCGCATCATCCAGGAACTGCGCGAACTCGGTTGGCATGTGGACGTTGCTGACATAGGCGGCGCGTTTCCCTTCCCGAGCAGCGCGCAGCGGGCGACCGCGCTGGCACGACTATCCGCGGTGCCGGCCGGCTATCCGGTTGTCCTCGATGGACTTGCCTTCGGCGCGCTGCCCGAGGCCGGCGCGTTGCGCTGCCGTACCCCGCTCATCGCATTGGTGCACCAGCCGCTTGCGCTCGACCCCGGTCTCGATGCGACGCAGGCCGATAATTTCCGCGCGAGCGAGCGCGCCGCGCTCGCGGCTGCCGCGCGCGTCGTCGTCACCAGTGAGTCAACGGCGCGGATCGTCATGGACGATTACGCCGTTCCGTGTGGGCGCGTCAGCGTCGTGCGGCCCGGCAATGATCCCGTTGCGCCGGCGCCCGGCAGCGCCGACGGCATCGTTCGCCTTCTCTCGGTCGGTTCGGTCGTCCCGGTCAAAGGCTACGATTTGCTGATCACGGCGCTTGCCACACTGATCGACATGCCTTGGCGGCTGACGATCGCGGGCGACCGGACCCGCAGTCCGGCCACCGCCGCGCGGCTCGATGCCGACATCGCGGCCCGCGGCCTTGGTGACCGCGTCGCGGTGCTTGGCGCCGTGCCGCCCGCGCGCGTCAATGAATTGTTCCTGGCCTCCGACGTGTTTGTGCTGGCGTCGCGTTTCGAGGGATACGGGATGGCGCTCGCGGAAGCGATCGCACACGGGATTCCGGTTGTCGCCACCCTGACCGGCGCCATCCCGCAAACGGTGCCGGCGGGGACCGGCCTGCTGGTGCCGCCGGAGGACGCGGGCGCATTAGCAGGGGCATTACGCCGCCTGATCGGCGATCCGGCCGAACGGCGGCGGCTCGCCACGAACGCTCGCGCCGCCGCGGCGCGGCTCCCCACCTGGCAGGACTCTGCCCGATTGTTTGTCGGTGCGCTCGAGGCGGTCGCATGATGCGTGGGCAGCACAAAACGCGCCACCTGGGGAACAACGGGCTTTGGCGGCACAACTGCTTACCGCGCGGCCGATAGATTCGCGGATTCTATTTCTTCTCTATCACGTCCAGAGTGACGCGCGTGAGGCCGGAAAATCCGAGTTTGCCGGCCGCGGCGGGCGTGAGGTCGATGACGCGTCCCCGAGTGAACGGGCCGCGGTCGTTGATGCGCACCACCACCGTGTGGCCGTTGCTATGATTGGTGACCCGCACCTGGGTGCCGAAAGGAAGGGTCCGGTGCGCGGCGGTGAGTTCGGCCGGACGCGCGCGTTCGCCGCTTGCGGTGCGGCCGCCGTGATAGGAATAGACGGCCGCGATGCCGGACTCGGCGGCCGCCGGAGTAGCGGCGCTCGCCAAGGTCAAGAAAATCGCGCATAAAACCAAGGAGATGCGCAAACCCCGCTGCCCGCGCATGTGCCATTGTCCCGTTGCGACGCGCGCTAAACGCCGGACGCGGTATTTGGTTCCCGTCGCCCTGGCTGCCCACGAGGCATCCTTGCAATTTTCTATGGAAGGCTTGAAGCCAGTCGCCGTTGGCCGGCACGTCTGATCGATGGGCGGGCCGCCAACAAAGCGAGCCACTTGGCGATAAAGCATGCTTGTTCGTCTCAATCAGCAGTGAAGGACAGACAAAGTGGGCCATGTCGGTTTGGTTGCCGGATATTTGCTCGCCTTTAGCGCTGGAGTAAGCTTCGTCTTTCAGCAGGGCGTCAACGCAAATTTGCGAGTTGAACTGGGCTCGGCGTGGTGGGCCGGTTTCGTAAGTTATCTCGGGGGAACGGCTGCAATGCTGGTGATGGCCCTGTTGTTGAGAGAATCGTGGCCACCGTCGGAACTGGTCCAGCGCAGCCACTGGATTTCCTGGTCGGGCGGCATCTTTGGGGCCATTTACATCGCGATTTCGATTTTGTTGCTGCCGCGTCTGGGCGCCGCAACGGTCATTGCCCTTCTGGTCTCCGGCCAGATGATTGGTTCCCTTGCA
>JAFAUQ010000124.1 GCA_019243195.1 Hyphomicrobiales bacterium | reverse complement strand
AAAACAATGCGTGCTCGTCAGCGATATATGCATTTTTATTTCTCACCAATTGTTCAATAAGCGTAACCATATCGAGCTTGCCATCAGTCCGCCTGATGTACTCGGTCGCGCGCGGCTCGACGGTCGGCGGCAGGCATCCGAGCGCCGCCACGTCCTCCTTGAAATTACGATAAGTCTCCTCGGTAAGATCGCGGATCGGAACGCCGCGCTCGGCCGCACGGGCGTTGATCTTGTCGTCGACGTCCGTGATGTTGCGCACGTAGACGACGTGCTCGGCGCCGTAGAGGTGGCGCAGCAGCCGGAACAGCACGTCGAACACGATCACCGGCCGCGCGTTGCCGATGTGGGCGAAGTCGTAAACCGTCGGCCCGCACACGTACATGCGCACGCGGTTGCGATCGAGCGGTTCGAATGCCCGCTTCTCGCGCGTGAGCGTGTCGTAGAGCTTGAGTTCCATCGGACGTTCTCCGGCTGCTGGCCGGGCGTCCGTTTCGTCTATTGAGGGAAAAGACGGCCGCAGCCAGCGAGCTGTCGCTAGCGAATAATCTCCCGGCAAATGCCGCAGATATGGTTAAGGCCGTTCATGGCGGCGGACAATGGGCATTTCCGCCCTATTCGTCAAGCCCGCGCGCCATACAGCGTTGCCGAAATGTCACGGCCGCCGGCGAAATGACCGCCACGCCCAATTCGCAATTGCGGGCGCGGGCGAAATCATGAAATTGAATCGCGATGCGGGGGCCGGGGGGCGTCCGCGCGTACTTAACCAAGTCTCAACGGGTGCGCCGTAGCTTCCGCGGCCGGGGAAAATCGCAACAAAACGAGCGTGCCATGCGGGTCCTGATCGCCGTCTGCGCCGTTGTCGGCGCCATTGCCTTCGCGGTCCCGGCTCAGACCGAGACCCGCGTCTTCATCGTGGCGAGCAATGCGGACGGTTACGGCGTCGACCGTTGCCTGACGACCGGCGCGAGCTGCGGCTCGGTGGTCGCGACGGCCTATTGCCAGGCGCGCGACTTCTCCCAGGCGCGCTCGTTCCGCAAGGTCGACGAGGACGAGGTTACCGGCGGCGGCGCGAAGAACCAAACGTGCGGGATCGGCTGCGACGAACTCGTCGCGATCGAGTGCACGCGTTAGAACGTGATGACTCTTCTTCGAATCGTCATCACGCTCTAACTCCTTCTTTGAGCATGATCTTTTCCGAAAACCGGTACCCACTTTTCGGGATCATGCTCTGAAAGCGTTGCCGAAATGTCACGGCCGCCCGCGAAATGACCGCGACGCCCATATCGCAATTGCGGGGCCGGGCGAAATCATGAAATTGAATCGAAAGTCGCGGGGCCGGGGGGCATCCGCACGTACTTAACCAAGTCTCAACGGGTGCGCCGTAGCTTCCGCGGCCGGGGAAAATCGCAACAAAACGAGCGTGCCATGCGCGTCCTGATCGCCATTTGCGCCATTGCGGGCGCCATTGCTTTCGCGGCTCCTGCGCAGACCGAGACCCGCGTCTTCATCGTGGCGAGCAACGCGGACGGCTACGGCGTCGACCGCTGTCTCACCACAGGCGCGAGCTGCGGAACCGTGGTCGCGACCGCCTATTGCCAGGCGCGCGACTTCTCCCAGGCGCGCTCGTTCCGCAAGGTCGATGGCGACGATGTCACCGGCGCCAACGCGAAGACCCAGACGTGCGGCATCGGCTGCGACGAACTCGTTGCGATCGAGTGCACGCGCTAGAGCGTGTTTTCTGATCAGGCGACCTGCCGGCCCACTAATCGATCGATTGCAGAAAGCGCAATTTCGGTTCGGCCTCCACCGGACGCGCCGGTCGCCGCGTCCAGGAAGCCGTCGATGCGGACGCGAAAGCCCGGATCGTCATAGCGATTGAATACGGCAATCACGTCTTGCACCGCGAGGCTTTCCGCAACGATGCCGGCCGGCTGATAAACGTCGCCGTGTTGGCGCGGCAGAACCGCAACGCGCAGGCCCGCGACCAAGCCTTCCAACGCAACGGTGCTGCCGGTGGTGATCATCGCGTCGGCTTCGGCGAGCGCCTCCGCGAGCGGAACGCTGGGCGGTTGCACGGAAAAGAGCGGCGCCAGCGCCCGGAACGCCTCGCGATGTTCCGGATGCGGGCGCACGATGATCTCAGCGCCGAGTTTTGCCGCGAGCGCGTCGAGCAACGGCGCGAGTTCCTTCGGCGACGGTTCGTTCTGCCCGGCAAAGAGAATGCGCCGCACCGGACCGCCGAGCGGCGTGCGCGCGATCGCGTCGAGCTTCGGTAGCCCCATGACCACCATCTTGCGCCGGAAGCGATCGGAGCACTCCGCGAGGAAGAGACGCCCAAAGGTGCCGAACACGTCGAAACGGTCGTCCCATCGCTCGAACAGCGGCCAATCGTGCTTCATGCCGTGCTGCAATCCGATCACCAGCGGCCGGTGCGGCAACCGCGAGAGCGACGCACGCAGGCGGCTCTCCGGGCCGGCGTTAAAGCTGCACGTGAAGATGAGGTCCGGCCGCGCGGCGCCTGTCCAATCGGCGATGCCGGCCAGGACCGATTCTTCCGATCGCTCGCAAGTCCGGAAGTCGCTACCGATCCGGCAGGTGGTCACATTGGGAAAATCGATGTCGAAAAGGCCCACATGGTCGGGGTCGCTGATGTGCGGGAACAGCGCGGTATGAACGGCGCGTCCGCGGTCGTTGAGCCGCCGGAACAAGGGCTCCCAATTCGCAAATGTCCGGTAGGTAAATGCCGTGACCAGAATGGGTCGGTTGCGCGCGAGCCTCGGCCGAGCGCTGGCCCGCGCTGGCCTCATTTCGTCGTGAGCCATCAATACGAACGAATTTCGAGGACGGTCGCCCTTGACCGCAGGTTAAACGATTCGGCGGACCGCCACGCAAGCGCAAATTTTAGGCGCCGCCTGGCCTGTGGGCAGCCAAGTACCTGTCACCTCGTCCGTCACTTCTCGAGCCAATCGGCGCATTTCGGCGGCGGCTCGGATGATGCCCACGGCATGATCGGCACGCTCGAAGTCGAGTTCTTCGGCGACCCTTCGATCAGCTTGTCGGAATAGACGACATAAACGAGCACGTTGCGCTTCGTGTCGCAGCCGCGCACGATTTGCATCTTCTTGAACAGAATCGAGCGGCGGCGGCGGTACATCTCCTCGCCCTGGGCAAATTTGTTCTTGAACTGGATGGGTCCGACCTGGCGGCACGAGAGCGAAATGTCGGAGACTTCCTCGGCGATGCCGAGCCAGCCTTTGACGCCGCCGCGCTCGGGCACCGTGAAGTGACACGCAACGCCCTCGACCTCGGGATCGTCGATCGCATAGGTCGCGAGCTTGTCGTTGGGCGTGAGCCATTTGAACACGGTCGATTTGCGGAAGATGAGATCCGGCTCGTCGGCCGCGCGCACGGCAGAGCTGATACCGGCGCCCAGCACGAGCGCGAGCACTGCCGCGACAAACCAACGACAGCGATTTGCGATGAACAAACGATGGCGCATGCCGCCTCTCCCGTTTCGACCGCAGCCGATATGGGGAGCGACCCGCGCGAATGCGAGGGTCGTCATTCCGGGGCGCGCCAAAGGCGCGAGCCCGGAAACCATGAACACCGGACCATGCAAAACTGGCTCTGCCTGTGTTCATGGACCCCGGGCTCCCTCGCTTCGCTCGGGCCCCGGGGTGACGACGGTGTGAAGACCCGAATCAATCAGCCGAATCCTGCATCACGCGTGGCCGGCCTGGTTCGCCTCCTCGATGATCTCCAGGCGATTGCCGACCGGATCGGAAACATGGAAGCGGCGGATGTGCGGGAGGTCCGTGTCCCACTTGGGCGCGTAGCCCGCGCTGGCGAGCCGCTTCGCAAGCTCATCAAGATCGGAAACGCGCAGGCCCGGGTGCGCCTTGCGGGCGGGACGGAAGTCCGCCTCGACGCCAAGATGAATTTCCACCGGCCCGCTGCGCAGCCAGAGTCCGCCGCGCTTCGCCAGGATGTCGGGCTTTTTGACTTCGGTCATGCCGAGCAGGCCGACGTAGAACGGCCGGCAGCTATCTTCAGATCCGGGCGGGATCGCCAACTGGACATGGTCGAGCTTGGTGATGGTCATTTGTTGTGGTCCCGATTGAACGGCGTTCCGATTTTTTCATCCTATGTGGGATCGCGCCGATCCGGATCGAAATGTTTCTTCAGGCCGGCCCAGCAATCGGCGTAGTCGTCCTGTCGCGCCTCGCTGGTAGCGGCATATTTCGTGACGCGCTGGCGGAAGCGGCTCTCGAACATGAAGGCCAACGTATTGGTGAGCTTCACCGGCTTTAGTTCCGCTTGGCTCGCGTGGCGAAAGGCATCGCTGTCGGGTCCGTGCGGCAGCATCATGTTGTGCAAGCTCATCCCGCCGGGCACGAAGCCCTCCGGCTTGGCGTCATAGACGCCGTACACGAGGCCCATGAACTCCGACATGATGTTGCGGTGATACCAGGGCGGACGGAACGTGTTCTCCGCCACCGACCAGCGCTCGGGAAACAGGACGAAGTCGATATTGGCAGTGCCGTGCGTTTCCGACGGCGAGGTCAGGCAAGTGAAGATCGACGGATCGGGATGATCAAACAGCAGGGCGCCGACCGGCGAGAAGCGCCGCAGGTCGTATTTGTAGGGCGCGTAATTGCCGTGCCAGGCGACGACGTCGAGCGGCGAATGGTCGATATCGGTGCGATAGAGTTCGCCGCCCCATTTCACGAATAGCGCGCAGGGGTCGTCCCGGTCCTCATAGGCGGCGACCGGTGTTTCGAAATCGCGGCGGTTGGAGAGGCAGTTCGCGCCGATCGGTCCCCGGTCCGGCAAAGTGAAGGCGCCGCCGTAGTTCTCACAAACATAGGCGCGCGCCGGGCCGCCGGTGAGTTCGACCCGGAAGATGACGCCGCGCGGGATCACGCACACCTCGCCGGGCGCAATCTCGATGACACCGAACTCGGTACGGAAGCGAAGGCCGTTCTCTTGCGCGACGACGAGCATTTCGCCGTCGGCATTGAACATGTGTTCGTGCGCCATCGATTGGGTCACGAGCGCGACGTGGCTTGCCATGCCGCCGAGCGCCTCGGCGTCGCCGGCGGTCGTAATGGTGCGCAGGCCGGTGACGAATGTGAGCTTGTCCTGCGGGACCGGGATCGGGCTCCAGCGCAATTGGCCGAGCGGGAGTTCATCGTCCTCGCGCGTCGGCGCGGTGCGGATCAATCCCTTGTCGACGCGGCGAAAGCGGCCGGTGTGCCGCACCGTCGGCCGGATGCGGTAGAGCCATGAGCGCTGGTTCGTCGCCTGCGGCGCGGTGAACGGCGAGCCGCTCAGTTGCTCGGCATAGAGCCCATAGTTGACCCGCTGCGGCGAATTGCGGCCGATCGGCAAGGCGCCGGGCAGCGCCTCGGTCTCGAAGCTGTTGCCGAAGCCCGACATGTAGCGCGGCGCCGCGGCTTGCGAGCGCGCCGAACGGGCACGCGCCGGCGTGGCTGGCCGGTCCAGCATGTCATGGGTGCTCATGACGGCTCCTCCCGATGTTTTTGCTGATCTGACAGGACGTTAGTTGCGCAAATCGCAATGTCAATGCGAAGAAAGGCATAGCAGTCGGGCGACGTTGCGCGGGTGGGAAACTTCCGCCATGGTCCTGCGGCCCACAAAACAAGAGGAAGCGCCGTGAAGCTCTATTCCTACTTCCGGTCCTCGGCGGCCTATCGGGTACGTATCGCGCTCAATTTCAAGGACGTCGCCTACGAGACGGTGCCGATCCATCTGCAAAAGGACGGCGGGCGGCACAAGAGCGCGGAATATCGCGCGGTCAACCCGCAAATGCGCGTGCCGGCGTTGGAATTGCCCGGCGGCGAGGTATTGGTGCAGTCGCTCGCGATCATCAACTATCTCGAGGAGACATTCCCGGAACCGGCGCTGCTGCCGCCCGATGCGCGCTCGCGCGCGCATGTGCGCGCGATTGCCGACATCGTCGCCTGCGATATCCACCCGCTCGACAATCTCGCGCCGCTCAATTATCTGCGCGATCCGCTCAAGCAGGACCAGGCCGCGGTACGCGGCTGGTATCACCACTGGATCCTGGAAGGCTTCGCGGCGATCGAGGCGCTGATCAAGCCCGGCCCCTACGCCTTCGGGCCGGCGGTGACGCTCGCCGACGTGTGTCTCGTACCGCAGGTCGCCAACGCCAAGCGATTCAAAGTCCCACTTGATGCATTTCCCAAAATCATTGCGGCCGAAGAAGCCTGCCAAGAGCTTCCCGCATTCGACAAGGCGCGGCCGGAGAACCAGCCCGACGCGGAGTAAGGTCGATTTCCGAAACTTCCTCGCCGGGGAATGCGGCGGTGCGTTCCGGCGCGCCCGCGACCCAGTACAGCGTCGTACGCGTCCTTTTGTGGATGAGCGGCGTGCTCCTGTCGTTCACCGCCATGGCGCCCTCGATCCGTGCGCTCAGCAAGACGCTGAGCATTTTCGAAATTCTCAGCATCCGCACCGCGACCGGCCTTGTCGTGCTCTCGGCGCTGGCGCTGGCACGGCCGCAACTGCGGCTTCAGCTCAACACGCGCCAGCTTTGGCTGCAGGCGACCCGCAACGTGCTCAGCTTCTCCGGGGGGTTCGCCTGGTCGCTCGCCCTCACTTTGTTGCCGTTCGCGACCGTGTTTGCGCTCGAGTTCACTACGCCTGCATGGGTCGCGCTCTTTGCCGTGCTCATTCTGGGAGAGCGGATGACCGCGAGCCGCATCGGCGTCGTGGTGCTCGGGCTTGCCGGCATTGTGCTGATCACGCGGCCCGGCGTCGAAGGCTTCCAGCCGGCTTCGCTCCTGGTGCTCGCGGCAGCGGTCGCCTTCGCAGGGTCGGCCATTTGCACCAAGAAGCTGATCTCCTCCCAAACGGTCTTCGCCATCCTGTTCTGGATGAATGTAATGCAGCTGCCGATGAACCTCGCCGGCAGCGATCTCTTGTTCGTGCGCAAGCTTGGCTCAGGCGATCTTCTGCCGGTGATCATCATTGGCGTGTCAGGTCTGACCTCGCACCTGTGCCTCACCAATGCTTTCCGTTACGGCGACGCGACGGTCGTCTATCCGCTCGATTTCCTGCGGTTGCCGCTGATCGCGCTGATCGGCTGGTGGTTCTACAGCGAGGCGCTCGACCCGATGGTGTTCGCCGGTGCCGCGCTGATCATTGCCGGCGTGTTGTGGAACCTGCACGATGCCGCGCGCGGCAAATGACCCTCCAGGGCACGTTGAGCCCGTCTCCACAGTTTAGTCACGTTCGGGTGCGCTTCATCGTCCGATTGCCCGTCGGGCGGGATTCCGGAGCGAGGATGGGCCTGCGACTGACCGAAACGCTGGTTGCGGCCGCGGTCGCGCTTGTTGCGGCCGGCGCGAATGCGCTGGCGCAGGGCGTTCCGCCGCCGCCCTACGGCGCCCAGCCGCAGTATGGCGCGGCGCCGCCCGCCGCGAATCAGGTTTGCGTGCGGCTCGAGAGCCAGCTCGCCATGATCGACCGCGGGGCGACCGATCCCGCGCGTGCCGATCAGATCAAGCGCACCGAGGATTTGGCACGCCAGCAGCAGGCCGAGCTTGACCGGCTCCAAGCGGTCGCGCGGCGCAATGGGTGCGAGAGTTCGGGCTTCTTCCTGTTCGGCGGGCAGTCGCCGCAATGCGCCGACGTCAACGGCCGCATTCAGCGGGTGCGCGGCGATCTCGACCGCACCACCGGCGACCTGCAGCGCCTGCAGGGCAACACGCCCGACCGCGGCGACCAGCGGCGCGCCGTGCTGATGCAGCTCGCCCAGAACGACTGCGGCCCGCAATATCGCGCCGCCGCGCCGCCGCGCCCGCAGAACTTCTTCGAGGCCCTGTTCGGCAGCGGCAATATCGCCCCGAACCCCGCGCCCGGCGCCTACCCCGGCAGCACCGACCTGCCGCAGACCGGAACCTACCGGACGCTGTGCGTGCGCACCTGCGACGGTTTCTACTACCCCATCTCGTTCTCGACCGTGCCGAGCCGGTTTCCCGACGATGAACGCGCCTGCCAGCGCACCTGCCCGAACGCCGAGGTGATGCTGTTCACCCACCGAAACCCGGGCGAGGACGTGAACCAGTCGGTGTCGATCAGCGGCCGCGCGTATCGCGACCTGCCGAACGCATTCCATTATCGCCAAGCGGTCGATCCGGCCTGCTCCTGCCGGCGGCCCGGCCAGAGCTGGGCCGAGGCGCTCGGCCGCGATCTCACGGTCGAGCGCGGCGACATCGTCGTCACCGACCAAAGCGCCAAGGCGCTGGCGCAGCCGAGGTCCGAACCGGCGGCGAAACAGTCGAAGCAGGATCCCCGCAAGAAGGGCGCGGCCGAGCCGGCGCAATTGCAGCCGGCCGCTCAGACGACGCCGGCGTCACCCTCGCCCGAGGCCGCCGAGAAGGGCACGATCCGCTCGGTCGGTCCGCAGTTCGTGCCGGGCCGATAACCGCTTTCTTCTCGCAAGTTAGCTCGCGCGATGCGTAGCGGGCCGCCCTTGGCGGCGCGGTGTGGATTTGCCACATAGGCGCGCGCGGAAGAACCGCGCCGGAGCGCTCCAAGCATGACAGCAGCCGAAGCCCTCGATGCCGACGTGGGGCGCGATTTCATCCGCGATATCATCGCGGCCGACGTGGCGGCGGGCCGCGTCGCCGAAGTCATCACCCGCTTTCCGCCGGAGCCGAACGGCTATCTGCACATCGGCCACGCCAAGTCGATCGCGCTCAACTTCGGCGTGGCGCAGGAGTTTGGCGGCCGCTGCCATCTGCGCTTTGACGACACCAACCCGACCCGGGAAGAGCAGGAGTATATCGACGCGATCAAGCGCGACGTGCGCTGGCTCGGCTTCGATTGGAACGATCATCTTTATCACGCGTCGGATTATTTCGAGCAACTCTATGAATGGGCCGAGCATCTGATCCGCACCGGCAAGGCCTATGTAGACGATCAGTCCCAGGCGGAGATGCGCGCGAGCCGCGGCACGCTCACCGAGCCGGGGCGCAACTCGCCGTTCCGCGAGCGCGGTGTCGAAGAAAATCTCGACCTGTTCCGCCGCATGCGCGCCGGCGAATTCCCCAACGGCGCCCGCGTGCTGCGCGCCAAGATCGACATGGGCTCGGGCAACATCAACCTGCGCGATCCGACGCTTTACCGCATTCTGCACGCGAGGCACCCCCGCACGGGCGACAAGTGGTGCATCTATCCGAGCTACGATTTCGCGCACGGCCAGTCCGACGCGATCGAGGGCATCAGCCACTCGCTCTGCACGTTGGAATTTGAGGATCACCGGCCGCTCTATGATTGGCTGATCGAGAATCTGCCGGTGCCCTCGCGACCGCGCCAGTACGAGTTCGCGCGGCTCAATCTCTCCTACACGGTGCTCTCGAAGCGCGTGCTGATCGAGTTGGTGCGCGACGGGCACGTCGCCGGCTGGGACGATCCGCGCATGCCGACGATCGCGGGCTTGCGCCGGCGCGGTATTCCACCGGCGGCGATCCGCGAGTTCGTGCGCCGCGTCGGCGTCGCCAAGGCCAACAGCGTCGTCGACATCGGCATGTTCGAGCACGCCGTGCGCGAGGTGCTCAACCGCACCGCCCTTCGCCGGATGGCTGTGCTGCGGCCGCTCAAGGTCGTGATCGAGAATTATCCGGAAGGCCAGAGTGAGGAACTCGAGGCGGTCAATCACCCGGACAATCCGGCCGCCGGCACGCGACGCATCCGCTTCGGCCGCGAGCTTTACGTCGAGCGCGACGACTTCATGGAAAATCCGCCGAAGAAATTCTATCGGCTGTCGCCCGGGCGCGAGGTGCGGCTGCGCTATGCCTATTTCATCGCCTGCCGCGAGGCGGTGAAGAACGCCGCCGGCGAGATCACCGAGCTGCGCTGCACCTATGATCCGGCGACGCGCGGCGGCAACGCGCCGGACGGCCGCAAGGTGCAGGCAACCTTGCACTGGGTCTCGGCCGCCGACGCGGTGAGCGCCGAAGTGCGCCTCTACAATCAGCTATTCAGCAAGCCCGATCCCAACGTCGGCGCCTTCGCCGCCGATCTCAATCCGAACTCGCTCGAGGTGATCGGGGACGCGAAGATCGAGCCCGCGCTCGCCGCCGATGATGCCGACGCGCCGGTGCAGTTCGAACGGCAGGGTTATTTCTACCGCGATCCGGATTCGAAGCCTGGGCGGCCCGTGTTCAACCGCACGGTCGGGCTGCGCGACACCTGGGCCAAGGTCCAGGCCGGTGGCCGCTGACGCGGCCATTTTTCGTTTGGGCGTGATCTTTTTCCGAAAACCGGTACCCACTTTTCGGGATCACGCCCTCGCTAAAAGTCGAACGCCTCGGTCTTTGCGGTCGCCGACGCCTTGAGCAAAGTCGCGTCGGGTTCGGGCAGCGGCGTGCCCGGATCGGCGAAGCGGTTGGTGATCGGATAGCGCCGGTCGCGGCCGAAATTCTTCAACGTCACCTTCACGCCCGGCGCCGCCTGGCGGCGTTTGTATTCGGCGATGTTGAGCATGCGCTCGACCTTCATCACCAGCTCGCGCGGCAAGCCGGCCGCGACGATGTCGGCGATAGGCTCCTCGCGCTCGACCAGGCGTTCGAGAATCTGGTCGAGCATGTCGTAGGGCGGCAGCGTGTCCTGGTCCTTCTGGTTTTCGCGCAGCTCCGCGGTCGGCGCCCGCACGATCACGTTCTCCGGGATCACCGCCCCGGCGGGGCCGAGCGCGCCCACCGGCTTCCATTCGTTGCGCAGCCGCGACAGGCGATAGACTTCGGTCTTGTACAAATCCTTGATCGGATTGAAACCGCCGTTCATGTCGCCGTAGAGGGTGGCGTAACCCGCCGACATTTCCGACTTGTTGCCGGTCGTCACCACCATGAGGCCGAACTTGTTGGAGAGCGCCATCAGGATGACGCCGCGCACGCGCGCCTGCAGGTTCTCCTCGGTCACATCGCGCGGCCGGCCGGCAAACACCGTGCTGAGCGCCTGCTCGAGGCCGGTGACGGCCGGTTCGATCGGCACCACGTCGTAGGCGACGCCGAGCGCCTTGGCGATCGCGGCGGCATCCTCGATCGAATCGCGCGAGGTGAACCGGTAGGGCAGCATCACGCAGCGCACCCGCTCGGCGCCGAGCGCATCGACCGCGATCGCGGCGCACAGCGCGGAATCGATGCCGCCGGAAAGCCCGAGCACGACGCCGGGAAAGCGGTTCTTATCGACGTAATCGCGCAGGCCCAGCACGCAGGCCGCATAGTCGCCTTCGTCGCCCTCGACGAGGGTTGCGCGCGGACCGTCAACGCAGCGCCAGCCGCTCGTCTCGCGCTGCCAACGGGTGACCACCACGCATTCCTCGAACGCGGGCAGTTGCGCACCGATCGTGCGGTCCGCGTTGAGCACGAAGGAGGCGCCGTCGAACACCAGTTCGTCCTGGCCGCCGAGCTGATTCAAATAAACCAGCGGCAGCCCCGCTTCGACCACGCGCGCGACCGCGATGTTGAGCCGGTGAGCGGTCTTGTCGCGCCAATAGGGCGAGCCGTTGGGGGTGAGCAAAAACTCGCCGCCGGTTTCGGCCACGCACTCGACGACCTCGGAACCCCAGATGTCCTCGCAGATGGGAATGCCGATGCGTACGCCCTTGAACACCACCGGGCCCGGCATCGGCCCGGGCACGAACACGCGCTTCTCGTCGAACACCCCGTAATTGGGCAGATCGACCTTGTAACGGAGCGCGGCGATGCGCCCGCCGGTAAGCAAGAGATAGGCGTTATAGAGCTTGCCGTTGTCGACCCACGGCGTTCCCATCAGCATCGCCGGCCCGCCGTCGTCGGTCTCGCGCGCCAGCGCCTCGGTCGCGGTTCGGCAGGCGGCCTGGAAGCTCGGCTTGAGCACGAGGTCTTCCGGCGGATAGCCGGCGATGAACAACTCGGTGAACATGATGAGATCGGCGCCTTCGGCGGCAGCCTGGGCGCGCGCGCGGCGCGCCTTCTCGGCGTTGCCGGCAATGTCGCCGACGATCGGATTGAGCTGGGCAAGCGCGATCGCGAGCCGGTCGACCGGGCGGTTGTTCATATTAAAGATGTAGCCGCGGGGCTGGCGGCCGGCAATCGCGTTAAGCCCTCACCAAATCCCGATGCGCTCGGCGATGGCGACGAGCCACGTGATGCCGGCGATCAGCAGCGCCACCCCGACGGCGGCGGACCCCATGTCCTTGATGCGCCCGATCGCCGGATCGGGCGCGGTGGTGACGGCATCGGCGAGCTTCTCAAGTCCGGTGTTGAGGAGTTCAACAACAAGGACGAGCAGGACGACGGCGATCAGGACGACGCGGTGCCAGGCGCCGGGCGCAACCACGAAGGAGAGCGGCACCGCGACCGCCATGACGACCAGTTCCTCGCGGAAGGCGGCTTCGCTGCGCGTTGCCGCAAGCAGGCCGTTCCACGTGTTGATGGTCGCGCGCCAAAACCGATCCACGAGATGCCCCAGCGGTCGATTCCGGCACATTCTTTACCCGGTGAGCGTTAATCGCTCGTTGCGACGGGCGCTGCCCCACGCGCCGTCATTGCGAGGCCCGCAGGGCCGAAGCAATCCAGAGCGGCGCGTGACGCCCCTGGATTGCTTCGTCGCTTCGCTCCTCGCAATGACGGCTGCGTTACAGCGCGGCGACGGCCGGGAGCGGCTTCGGGTGCGCCGCGCGCTCGCGCTTGATCAGGTCGGCGAGCAGGAACGCCATTTCGATCGACTGCTCCGCGTTGAGCCGCGGATCGCAAACCGTGTGATAACGGCTCTGAAGGTCGGCGTCGGTGATCGCGCGCGCGCCGCCGGTGCATTCGGTGACCTTCTGGCCGGTCATCTCCAGGTGCACGCCGCCCGCGTAGGTGCCTTCGGCGCCGTGGATGGCGAAGAAGCTCTGCACCTCCTTGAGGATCAGATCGAACGGCCGCGTCTTGTAGCCGTTGGCGGCGGCGATGGTGTTGCCGTGCATCGGGTCGCACGTCCACACGACCGATTTGCCTTCGCGCTTGACCGCGCGGATGAGCGGCGGCAGGCGGTCGGCGACTTTGCCGGCGCCACAGCGGCAGATCAGCGTCAGCCGCCCCGGCTCGTTCTCGGGGCTGAGAATGTCGATCAGCCGCAGCAGGTCGTCGGGCTCGAGCGTGGGCCCGCACTTGAGGCCGATCGGATTTTTGATGCCGCGGAAATACTCGACGTGCGCGTGATCGTACTGGCGCGTGCGGTCGCCGATCCACAGCATGTGGCCGGATGTCGAGTACCAGTTGCCGGGCGGGAGCGTCGAATCCTCGCGCGTGAGCGCCTGCTCGAAGCCGAGCAGCAGTCCCTCGTGGCAGGTGTAGAAGTCGGTCGTCTTGAGCTCGGGATGATCCTCGAGATCAAGGCCGCACGCCTGCATGAAGCCGAGCGCATTCGAGATGCTATCGGCGAGTTCCTCATAACGGCGCGACTGCGGGCTGTCCTTGACGAAGCCGAGCATCCATTGGTGCACGCTCGCGAGGTTGGCATAGCCGCCCTTGGCGAAGGCGCGCAGCAGGTTGAGCGTCGCGGCCGATTGCCGATAGG
>JAFAUQ010000067.1 GCA_019243195.1 Hyphomicrobiales bacterium | reverse complement strand
CATCCACACCGTCGGCGCGATCGTGCCGAGCTACGAGGTGTCGTGGAACTGCTACGACCGGCTCATCAGCCACGCCATGAAGCCGGTTGGCGACGGCTCGGAATATTACGATCGCGACAAGTTCGCGCCCGAGCTCGCCGAGGAATGGACCATCGGCGACACCTCGGCGACGTTCAAGCTGCGCAAGGACGCGAAGTTCCACGACGGCACGCCGATCACCGCCAAGGACGTCAAATGGTCGTTCGACCGCGCCGTGACGGTCGGCGGCTTCCCCACCTTCCAGATGAAGGCGGGCTCGCTGGAAAAGCCCGAGCAGTTCGTCGCCGTCGACGATCACACCTTCCGGGTCGATTTCATCCGCAAGGACAAACTCACCGTTCCCGACCTCGCTGTCGTGGTGCCGTGCATCTTTCATTCCGAGCTGATCAAGTCGAAGGCGGGGCCGAACGATCCGTGGGGCCTCGACTACACCAAGACCAACACCGCGGGTGGCGGCGCCTATCGGGTGACGAAGTGGCAGCCCGGCACCGAGCTGATCTACGAGCGCAACGAAGATTGGAAGAGCGGTCCGCTGCCCAAGCTCAAGCGCGTGATCTGGCGCATGGTGCCGTCCGCCGGCAACCGGCGGGCGCTGCTCGAGCGCGGCGATGCCGATATCTCTTTTGAGCTGCCGCCCAAAGACTTCGCCGAAATGAAGCAGGAGTCGAAGCTGAAAATCGTGTCGACGCCGATCTCGAACGGCATCGCGTACATCGGCATGAACGTGACCAAGCCGCCGTTCGACAATCTCAAGGTCCGCCAAGCGGTCGCCTACGCGATTCCCTATCAGAAAGCGCTCGATGCGGTGATGTTCGGCCAGGCGAAGCCGATGTTCGGCGCGGCTGCCGAGGCGCCGCTTTCGACCGCCTGGCCGCAGCCGCACCCCTATAACACCGACCTCGCCAAGGCCAAGGCGCTGCTTGCCGAAGCCGGCTACCCCAACGGGTTCGAGACCACGCTCTCGTTCGATCTCGGCTTCGCCGTGGTCAACGAGCCGCTGTGCGTGCTGGTGCAGGAGAGCCTGGGGCAAGTCGGCATCAAGACCACGATCAACAAAATCCCCGGCGCCAACTGGCGCAACGAGCTGCTCAAGAAGGAGCTGCCGCTGATCGCCAACGTGTTCTCGGGTTGGCTCGACTATCCGGAATATTTCTTCTTCTGGGCTTATCACGGCCAGAACGCCGTGTTCAACACGATGAGCTATCAGAACAAGGACATGGACGCGCTCATCGACGGCGCCCGCGCGGCGGCAGCGGCGGGTGACACCGCGGCTTACGCCAAGGACGTGAAGGGCTTCGTCGAGCTGGCTTTCCGCGACGTGCCGCGCGTGCCGCTCTATCAGCCCTATCTCAACGTCGCGATGCAGAAGAGCATGACTGGCTATCGCTATTGGTTCCACCGCCGCCTCGACTACCGCTCGCTCGCGAAGGGGTGACATCTCCGCTTCGTCATCGCCCGCGAAAGCGGGCGATCCAGTAACCACA
Organism: Hyphomicrobiales bacterium; assembly: GCA_019243195.1. Classification (GTDB taxonomy): domain Bacteria; phylum Pseudomonadota; class Alphaproteobacteria; order Rhizobiales; family Xanthobacteraceae; genus AP-16. The sequence goes on along the minus strand of JAFAUQ010000067.1, from coordinate 7,330 downwards.
GGGTAAGCAATAGTGCGCAGCCGCGACTCAATTTGTAAGGCACCGATTACTGGATGCCCCGCTTTCGCGGGGCATGACGAGGCGTGAGAGAGCCGCGGTGGCTACCCTCATCCTCAAGCGGCTGCTGATGGCGGTGCCGAGCCTGATCGGCGTGGTCATCGTCACCTTCCTGCTCACGCGTGCGCTGCCCGGCGATCCGGCCGCCTATTTCGCCGGCCCCGCCGCCAGCAAGGAGGCGGTGGAAGAGGTGCGCGTGAAGCTCGGCCTCGACAAATCGCTGCCCGAGCAATTCGTGCGCTACGTGCGCGATCTCGCGCGCGGCGATCTCGGCACCTCGCTCACCACCGGCCAGCCGGTGGTCTCCGAAATCCGCACCCGGCTGCCGGCGTCCGCCGAGCTAACCCTGCTCGGCCTCATCGTCTCCATGGGCGTAGCGGTGCCGCTCGGGATTCTGGCCGCGACCCGGCCGGGCTCGCTGATCGATCACGCCTGCCGCGTCGTCGCCACCGCCGGCGTGTCGCTGCCGGTATTCTTCACCGGCCTGATCCTCGTCTACGTGTTTTACTATCTGCTCGGCTGGGCGCCGGCGCCGCTCGGCCGCCTCGACATTTTCTTCAGCGCGCCGCCGCCGGTGACCGGGTTTTATCTGATGGACAGTCTGATCGCGGGCAACGGCGAGCTTTTCCTGGCGAGCCTCAATCAGCTGGTGCTTCCGGCGCTCACCTTGGGCATCTTCTCGCTCGCGCCGATCGCCCGCATGACGCGGGCGTCCATGCTCGCCGTACTCTCCTCCGATTTCGTGCGCACCGCCCGCGCCTCGGGGCTGAGCCCGTTCACCATCACGGTCACCTACGCGTTTCGCAACGCCATGCTGCCGGTCGTCACCACGCTCGGCATGGTGTTCTCTTTCCTGCTCGGCGCCAACGTTTTGGTCGAGAAAGTGTTCGCCTGGCCGGGCATTGGTTCGTTTGCGGTCGAGGCGCTGATCGCCTCCGACTTCGCGCCGGTGCAGGGCTTCGTGCTCACCATGGCGGTGATGTACGTGGCGCTCAATCTGATGATCGACGTGCTCTACGGCCTGATCGACCCGCGCGTGAGGATCGACGCATGATAGGCCCGAGCAGCAAACACAACCGTCATCCTGAGGAGGTCGCGCGCGTTTGCGTGCAACCGTCTCGAAGGATGGCCACAGGCACCGAGTTTGTTTCCATCCTTCGAGACGCCGGCCTTCGCATAGCCGACGCTCCGCGTCGGCGTTCTTCAAATCAAGAACGGCGGCCGAAGGCCGCCTATGCTCCTCAGGATGACGGCGAGTTTATTTCATGACCGCGCTCGCCGGCACCGTGCGCCACGCGCGCTACGTCATCGGTGAGAACCCGGTCACCGGCCTCGCCTTCGCGCTGTTCGTGCTGATCGTGTTCGTCGCCCTTGTCGGCCCTTACATCGTGCCGATCGATCCTCTAGCGAGCGACACCGTCGAGGCGCTGAAAAGCCCGTCGCTGCGCCATTGGTTCGGCACCGATCAGCTCGGCCGCGACATCTTCAGCCGCGTGGTGGTGGCGACGCGGCTCGATTTCGGCATCGCCGTGTGGTCGGTCGTGCTCGTGTTTGTCATGGGCGGACTTGCCGGCGTCGCTGCCGGCTTCTTCGGCGGTTGGATCGATCGCATCGTCGGCCGCGTCGCCGACACCATCATGGCGTTCCCGCTGTTCGTGCTCGCCATGGGCATCGTCGCGGCGCTCGGCAACACCGTGACCAACATCGTGATCGCGACCGCGATCGTGAACTTCCCGCTCTACGCCCGCGTCGCACGCGCCGAGGCCAACGTGCGGCGCGAGGCCGGCTTCGTCGAGGCGGCGCGCCTCTCCGGCAACGGCGACGTGCGCATTCTCGCGTTTCAAATACTTCCCAACGTGTTTCCGATCTTGGTGGTGCAGATGTCGCTCACCATGGGCTACGCCATCCTCAACGCCGCCGGCCTGTCGTTCATCGGGCTCGGCGTGCGCCCGCCCGATGCCGAATGGGGCATCATGGTCGCCGAGGGCGCCGCCTTCATGGTGTCGGGGGAATGGTGGATCGCGTTCTTTCCCGGCCTCGCCCTGATGGTCGCGGTGTTTTGTTTCAATCTGCTCGGCGACGGCCTGCGCGACATCGTCGATCCGCGGAGGCGCACGTGACCGCTGTTCCCGCGCTCGCGGTCGAGGACCTTTCGGTCGAGTTCCGCACGCGCTCCGGCGTCGTCAAGGCGCTCGAGCACGTGAGCTTCGCGGTCGGCAAGGGCGAGACCTTGGCGATCGTCGGCGAATCCGGCTCCGGCAAATCGGTCACCGCCTACGCGCTCATGGGCATCCTCGATCCTGCCGGCCGCATCACCGCCGGCCGCGCCGTCCTCGGCGGCCTCGATCTCATTTCCGCAAGCGCGAGCCAGCTCGCCGACGTGCGCGGGCGCGAGATCGCGATGATCTTTCAGAACCCGCGCACCGCGCTCAACCCGATCCGCCCGGTCGGCCGGCAGATCGCCGACGTGCTCATGCGTCACGGCAACGTGCCGCGCGTCGAGGCGCCCGCGCGCGCGGTCGATCTGCTGCGGGCGGTCGGCATCACCGATCCGGCGCGGCGCGCCAAGGCCTATCCGTTCGAAATGTCCGGCGGCATGTGCCAGCGCGTGATGATCGCAATCGCGCTCGCCGCCCGGCCGGCGCTGCTGATCGCCGACGAACCCACCACCGGGCTCGACGTCACCACCCAGGCGGTGATCATGGACATCATCGCGGAGCTGGCCGGCGAGAGCGGCATGGCGACGATTTTCATCACGCACGACCTTGCGCTCGCCGGCCAGCGTGCCGACCGCGTCGTCGTGATGCACGCCGGCCACGTGGTCGAGAACGCGGCGACCCGCGCGCTGATCGCGCGCCCGAGCCATCCCTATACGGCGGAGCTGATCGCGGCGACGCCCGATTCCGCCGCGAGCCTCGACGCGCTCGCCTCGATTCCAGGATCGCTGCCCGATCTGCGGCGCGCCGATCTGCCACCGTGCCGTTACTCCGAACGCTGCCCGCGCAAGGTCGAGCGCTGCGACGCGCCGCTGCCGCGCCCGGCGCTCGCCGAGCATTTCGTCGCCTGCTGGAACCCGCTGTGATGACGCCGCTGCTCGATGTAGCCGAGCTGAGCAAACGCTTCCCGGTAGCGGCGTCGGGGAGCACGCTTAAAAATCTGCGCCGGCGCTTCACCCGCGCCGCCGACGAGCAGTCGCAGGTGCACGCGGTTGACGACGTGAGTTTCACCATCGCCAAGGGCGAGACCGTCGGCCTCGTCGGCGAATCCGGCTGCGGCAAGTCGACCCTGGTGCGCGCGCTCACGCGCCTCCTCGATCCGACTGCCGGCAGCATCCGCTTTTCAACGCGCGATCTCTCGCTGGTTCCCGCGCGCGACTTCGCCAAGGACCGCGACCGCGGACGCATCCAAATGGTGTTTCAGGACGCGGGCGAGAGCATCAATCCGCGCTTCACCGCGTTCGACGCCATCGCCGATCCGGTGCGCCGGCTCAAACATCTATCGGGCCTGGCGCTCGTTGAAACAGTCGACAAGGCTGCGAGGCAATGCGGGCTGCCGACCGAGCTCCTCGGGCGCTATCCGCATCAATTGTCCGGCGGCCAGCGCGCCCGGGTCGGCATCGCCCGCGCCATTGCGGTCGAGCCCGAACTGCTGGTGCTCGATGAGCCGACCGCCGCGCTCGACGTCTCCGTTCAGGTGGTGATCCTGAAGCTCCTGGCACGGCTCAAAACCGAGCTGGGCATGAGTTATTTGTTCGTCTCGCACGACCTCAGCGTCGTGCGCCTGCTGTGCGACCGCGTGCTGGTGATGTATCTCGGCAAGATCGTCGAGGCCGGGCCCGCGCGCGCCGTCTTCGACTATCCGCTTCATCCTTATACGCGGGCGTTGGTTGCTGCGGTGCCGCGGCTCGACGGCATAGGCCTCGCGAAATTGCGCCTCTCCGGCGAGCCGATGAGCCCGATCGATCCCGACCCCAACGTGTGCCGCTTCTACGGCCGATGCCCGCGTGGCGCGGATATCTGCCGCACGCAAATGCCGCCGCTGCGCCGTGCCGCAGAGGGCCGCGAAGTGGCGTGTCATTTCGCCGCCGGTGGTGCTTGAGGTCCCACGCACGGCGGTGCAAAACGTCATTGCGAGCGAAGCGAAGCAATCCAGGGCAACGCGTGACGCCCTGGATTGCTTCGTCGCTTCGCTCCTCGCAATGACGCGATGAAAGAACCATCCATGCCTGATCCCGCCCCCCTCGACGATTACATCGCCGCCGCGGCGCGCGTGCTCGAGCTGCCGATCGATCCCGCTTGGCAGCCGGAGTTGCGCGCCAATCTGGAGTTGACCCTGCGGCTTGCCGCCGTGGTCGCCGCGTTTCCGCTGCCCGACGAGGCGGATGCGGCGCCGGTGTTCGAGGCGTGAACGTCATGGCGGACGTGGCATCGGACGCGCGGGTCGACCTCGCCTGGGCATCGGCGGGCGAGATCGCGGCCGCGGTCGCCGCCGGCCGCGCCAGCGCCACGGAGGTGATCGAAGCCGCGCTCGCGCGCATCGCCGCCCGCAAGGCGCTCAACGCCTTTACGGCGGTCGTTGCCGAACGCGCCGGCGCCAAGGCGCGCGCGCTCGACGAAGCGCGCGCGAAGTGCCGGCCGCTCGGGCCGCTCGCCGGCGTGCCGTTCGCCGTGAAGAATTTGTTCGACGTGGCGGGCCTGCCGACGCTCGCCGGCTCGAAGATCAACCGCGACCGCGCGCCCGCTGTGCGCGACGCGACGCTCATCGAGCGGCTGGAAGCCGCCGGCGCGGTGCTCGTCGGCGCTCTCAACATGGGCGAATACGCCTACGACTTCACCGGCGAGAATGTGCACGACGGCCCGTCGCGCAATCCGCATGACACAACGCGGATGACCGGCGGTTCCTCCGGCGGATCCGGCGCCGCGGTCGCCGGCGGGCTCGTGCCGATTGCGCTCGGCTCGGACACCAACGGCTCGATCCGCGTGCCGGCGTCATTCTGCGGGCTGTTCGGCTTCAAGCCGACATACGGGCGCCTGTCGCGCGCGCGCTCGTTTCCATTCGTCGGCAGTCTCGACCACGTAGGCCCGCTCGCGCGCACGACCCGCGACCTCGCACTCAGCTACGACGCGATGCAGGGGCACGATCCCGATGATCCGGTGTGTGCGCGGCGGCCGGTCGAACCGTCGCTGCGGGCGCTTACCCGCGACACCAAGGGGCTGCGGATCGCGGTCGCCGGCGGCTACTTCCGCCGCGGCGCTTCGCCCGAGTCGGTCGCCGCCGTTGAACGCGTCGCGCAGGCGCTCGGCGCCGCGCGCGAGCTCGAGCTGCCGGAAGCGGGCCGCGCCCGCGCCGCCGCCTTTGTCATCACCACCGCCGAAGGCGCGAGCGTGCACCTGAACCGACTGCGCACGCGCGCTAACGAGTACGATCCGGCGGTGCGCGACCGGTTGCTCTCGGGCGCGCTGGTGCCGGCGGCGCTGGTGCAGAGCGCACAAAAATTCCGCCGCTGGTATCGGGCGCGGGTGCTCGAATTGTTTGCTGATGTCGACGTGATCCTTGCCCCGGCGACGCCCGGCCCAGCGCCCTTGATTGGCCAGCAGATGTTCGCGCTCGACGGCGTTGAGACGCCGGTCCGGGCCAACCTCGGCATCTTCACCCAGCCGATCTCCTTCATCGGCCTGCCGGTCGTCGCCGTGCCGGTGCCGCTCGATCCACTGCCGCTCGGCGTGCAGATCATCGCGGCGCCCTGGCGCGAGGAGGTGGCGCTGGCGGTGGCGCATACGTTGGAGCAGGTTGGAGTCGCCAAAGCTCCGCGACCGCGAATAGCGAATGGCGAATAGCGAATGGTGAAGCGAGCTTGCTTCTCTTTCTATTCGCTACTCGCTACTCGCTACTCGCTATTCGCCGTTGCTAGGAGCCGGGAAATGGAAGTCGATCTCCCCGACATCGTCGCCGAAGTCACCGCCGCGTTCCAGCGCTACGAACGCGCGCTGATGGCAAACGACGTTGCGACGCTCAATGAAATATTCCGCGACGACCCGCGCACCATCCGCTACGGCGTGGGCGAGAATCTCTACGGGCACGCGGAGATCGCGGGCTTCCGGGCGGCGCGCTCGCCGGTCGGGATCGGGCGCACCATCTCGCGCACGGTGATTACCACCTACGGCCGCGACCTGGGCGTCGCCTCGACCCTGTTCCACCGCACGCCCGGCAAAATCGGCCGCCAGATGCAGACCTGGGTGCGTTTTCCCGACGGCTGGTACGTGGTCGCCGCCCACGTGAGCGTGATCGATGAGTAGCAAACTCGGCAGTCATTCCGGGGCGCCGCGCAGCGGCGAGCCCGGAATCCATGAACACCGGCCGCGGACAAATTGGCTTGCTCTGTGTTCATGGGTTCCGGGCTCGCGCCTTCGGCGCGCCCCGGAATGACGGCGGAGTGATTACCCCTTCACGGCGCCGCCGGTGATGCCGGCGATGAACCGATCGAGGAACAAATTATAGGCGATCGCCACCGGGACGCTGGCGATCAGCGCTGCGCCCATCAACTCGCCCCAGTAAAAGATGTCGCCGCGGATGAGGTCGGTCGCGACCCCGAGGGTCACCGGTTTCTCGTCCGAGGAGGAGATGAAGGTGAGCGCGTACACGAACTCCTGCATGGTGAGCGTGAACGCGAAGATCACGACGGTGAGAATGCCCGGCACCGAGAGCGGCAGCACCGTTTTGACGAATGCGCCCAGGACGGTGCAGCCGTCGACCACCGCCGCCTCCTCGATCTCGCGCGGCACCGACTTGAAGAATCCCATGAACAGCCAGGTGCAGAACGGAATCGTGAAGGTCGGATAGACCAGCACCAGCGACCACAGGGAATCCTGCAGCCCGAGGATGGCGACGACGCGCGAGAGCGGCAGGAACAGCAGGGTCGGCGGCACCAGGTAGGTGAGGAAAATGCCGATCCCGAGGCTCTCGGCGCTGCGCCCGGGCATGCGGGCGAGGCTGTAGCCCGCCGGCAGCGCGACCGCGAGCGTGATCGCCACCACGCAGGCGCCGATCAGCGCCGTGTTGCCGATCCACTGCACGAACAGCGTCTCCTCGAACAGATATTTGATATGTTCGAGCGTCGGCGCGGCGTTGAACCAGTAGGGATTGGATTTGAGATTATAGAGGTCGCCGTCCGTCTTGAACGTGGTGATCAGCATCCAATAGAACGGGAAAGCCGCAAACGTCACCAACACGACGACCGCGCCGTAGAACGATCCCTCGCTCAGCAGCTTCTTGG
>JAFAUQ010000272.1 GCA_019243195.1 Hyphomicrobiales bacterium | reverse complement strand
CGGCATCGGCACGCTCGCCGGCGCGGTCTTCGGCGCCGCGGCATTGTTAGGGCTCGAGTCGCTGCTGTCGGGGTTCACCGAGCACTGGATGCTCGCGCTCGGCGTGATCCTGCTCGCGATCGTGCTGTTCGCCAAGCGCGGGCTCTATGGCTGGCTCGCGGGAACCAACGATGCCTGAACCGGTGCTCGCGGTGCGCAGCCTGCGCAAGTCGTTCGGCGCGCTCGTCGTCACCGACGACCTGACGTTCGACGTCATGCCGCGCGAGCTGCATGCCGTCATCGGGCCGAACGGCGCCGGCAAGACCACGCTGATCAATCAGATTTCCGGGCTTATTTCGCCGGATGCCGGTCGGATCCTATTTGCGGGGTGCGATGTCACCGCGCTGCCGGCGCACGCGCGCGCCGTCGCCGGCCTCTCGCGCTCGTTCCAGGTAACCTCGATCCTGCCGGGGTTCTCCGCGCTCGAAAACGTCGCGCTCGCGGTGCAGGCGCGCTCGGGCTCGAGTCTCAGCATGTTCGGCCGCGCCGCCGAGGAAGACGAGCTCAACGCGCCGGCGCTCGCCGCGCTAGGCGAGGTCGGGCTCGGCCAGCGCGCGCACGTGCCCGCCGCGCAGCTTTCGCACGGGGAGAAGCGCGCGCTCGAACTCGCGATGGCGCTCGCCATGGCGCCGAAGCTCTTGCTGCTCGACGAGCCAATGGCGGGCACCGGCCGCGAGGAGACCGCGCGCCTCGTCGGCCTGCTACGCGGGCTCAAGGGCCGCTTTCCCATGGTGCTGGTCGAGCACGACATGACGGCGGTGTTCGCGCTCGCCGACCGCATCTCGGTGCTCATCTACGGCCGCGTGCTCGCGAGCGGCACGCCGCAAGAGGTGCGCGCCGATCCTAAGGTGGCGGCGGCCTATCTCGGCGACGAGATGGAGTGATTCAGATGACGGAGGACGGAGGACAGAGGACGGATGAAGGAAGCGCACATCCGTCGTCCGTCGTCCGTCGTCCGTCCTCCGACTTGCTCTCCGTCGCGCATCTCCAGGCCGGATACGGACCAGCCCAAGTGCTGTTCGACGTGAGCTTCGCGGTCGGCGCCGGCGAGGTGGTGACGCTGATCGGCCGCAACGGCATGGGCAAGACCACGACGATCCTCGCCGTCATGGGCCTGCTGCCGCCGGCCGGCGGCACCGTGACGTTCGAGAAGGCCGCGCTCACCGGCTTGCCGCCCTACCGCGTCGCCCAGGCCGGCATTGGCCTCGTGCCGGAAGGCCGGCAGGTGTTTCCCACCCTCACGGTCGAGGAGAACCTGGTGGCGACTGCGGCGGCGCGGTCGGGCGAGCGCTGGACGCTCGCGCGCGTCTATGAGTTCTTCCCGCGGCTCGCCGAGCGGCGCCGCAACTACGGCCATCAGCTTTCCGGCGGCGAGCAGCAGATGCTGGCGATCGGCCGCGGGTTGATGACGAACCCGAAGCTCCTGATCCTCGACGAGGCGACCGAAGGCTTGGCGCCGCTCGTGCGTGCGGAAATCTGGGCGTGCCTCTCGCGCCTGAAGGCGGAAGGCCAGGCGATCCTGTTGGTCGACAAGCATCTCGACGCGCTGCTCAAGCTCGCCGACCGCCACGTGGTGATCGAAAAAGGCCACGTGGTGTGGACCGGGACCTCGGGCGAGCTCGCCGGCGATTCGACGGTGCGCGCGAAATATTTGCAGGTGTGAACGTAGCCCCGCATGGGCGACCCCCGGCCTGTCCCCTGAGATGCCACGCATGAATGCATTTCGACGCGACCATGCCCGCGTGGAAGTTGAGGCAAGGTGTTGCCGGGCAATATTCCGATCGATAAACAGCAGGGGAAATACGTCCCCACGCCCATGCGCGAGATCGTCCTCGATACCGAAACCACCGGGCTCGATCCCCTAACCGGCGATCGGGTGGTGGAGATCGGTTGCATCGAGCTGTTCAACCGCATCCCGACCGGCCAAACGTACCACCGCTACATCAATCCCGAACGCGACATGCCAGCGTCGGCCTTCGAGGTGCACGGGCTTTCGGCCGAGTTTTTGAAGGACAAGCCGCGATTTGCTGACATCGCTGACGATCTGCTCGCTTTCATCGGCGATGCTCCGCTCGTCATTCACAATGCCGCCTTCGACGCCGCTTTCCTAAATTCCGAGCTTGAGCGGGTCGGCAAGCCGCTGATCGCGCGCGACCGGCTGGTCGATACTCTGCTTTTGGCGCGACGCCGGTATCCAGGCGCATCGAACCGGCTCGACGATCTGTGCGCGCGCTATGGTATCGACAACTCAGGGCGCACACCGGGGCCCTGCTCGACGCTGAACTTTTGAGCGAGGTCTACATTGAGCTGTTGGGTGCTCATGAGGTTCAGATCGATCTAGTCCGTGCTGAACTTGCTGATGCGGCTAGCCCGGCACCTTCTCTTGCCCCGGACGGACGGCTCAATGCTGGACCGAATTCGGAGTACGACGTACCTGTCGTCGATGATGATCTTCCTGAACTACCTATCCGTCAGCGCGCGCTCATAAAAATTCTTTTAAGCGACCTACCTGGAAATGCGCCGAAGCATCTAAAGACAACCCTAACCAGCTATGACGATGAGCTCAGGGCGCGTGGTGTCCAACCGTTATTGGGTTTGTTAAAGGATATGGCAGCAATCATCGAAGCTTCTGTTGGAGCTACTGGTGCTGCCCGAGAATGGCTCGCTGAAGGAATGCAAGCCGCTTTCCAACTTTTCATGGAAAATCACGCTCTCTTTATAAAATATTTTCCGCTCGATCTGAGGCGCGAGGAACTTTACGCGCGGACAAGCGTGGATGAAACTAGCGCGGCAGGCCTCCGGCTGAGTGCACCGTTCCAAGATGTCGCTGATGCTAGTCTGCAAGCAAATAAGGCCGGTTTAGCAACCGACGACTTCGTCAAGATCGTCGACAAACTTGCGGAATACGCCAAGATCATCGCGAGTCTTCCGGTAGCGCCTCCTACGCCCACAAAACAAGCTGTTGAAACTAACGCCGAACTCCCACCGCCGATTGTTGTCGTGACTGACGACGATAGAATTATGCCACCTACTCCGCCTGTCAGTGCAAAAAAGAGAATGCTTCTGTCGGGTTTCGGGTTCTTCGAACGCGCTTACAATTTGCTAGGCTCGACTGCTACTCTCACTGGTGCTCCCGAAGGCAATGCACTACTCAAAGTGCTTCATGACGCCATTACCAACATGCTGAAACTAATTAGCCCATAGGACACCGTCACTCCGATTATCTCGTCATTGCGAGGAGCGCCGAAAGCGCGACGAAGCAATCCAGGAGCAACAAGCGCGGTGCCGGTTGCCCTGGATTGCTTCGCTTCGCTCGCAATGACGACGTGCCCTACCCCACCCCGCCGCTGCCCAGCACGATCACCTTGGCGCCGACCGGCACGCGCTCGTAGAGGTCGATCACGTCCTGGTCGATCATGCGGATGCAGCCGGAGGAGACGCTGCGGCCGATGGTCCACGGCTCCGACGTGCCGTGGATGCGATAGAGCGTGTCCTTGTTGCCCTGCCACAGATAAAGCGCGCGGGCGCCGAGCGGGTTGCGCGTGCCACCCGGCATGCCGAGGCCGCCCTGCAACTCGCTCATGTGCGCCATCAACTCGGGCTGGCGCTCAAGCATTTCCTTAGGCGGGTACCAGTCGGGCCATTCCTGTTTGTTATGCACGTTGGCGGTGCCCGACCAGCCAAAGCCCTGGCGACCGACGCCGACGCCGTAGCGGATCGCGAGCCCCCCTTCCTGCACCAGATAAAGGTAATGATTCTGCGGATCGATGATGATCGTGCCGGGCGCTTCGCCGGTGCGATAGCTCACGGTCATGCGAATGAAGGCGGGATCGACATCCGCCATGCGCACGGTCGGGAGCGCATGGGCTTCGCCTGACCCCGGCCCATAAAGCGAGGCGAAGCGGCGCGCCAGCGCCGGATCCTGACGGTAGGCCGGATTGGGTTCGCTCGGCCGAGCGACGGAAGGCGCCGCGCGCTGCGGCTCATCCGGCGGATAGGCGTACTGCCGGGACCCGTAGCCTTGCTCGTAGGGTGACGGCGCGGCGTAAGGCAAGTCATAGGGCTCGCGGGAACCGTAATACGGACGGGCGGCCTGGTAGCCTGGATAGGTCTGATAGCCCGGATAGGCTTGTTGGTAACGCGGATAACCCTGGTAGCCATAACCGGGCTGGGGCTGCGCATACCCCGGTTGCGCATACCCCGGCTGGGCGTATCCCGGCTGCGGTTGCGCATAACCCGGCTGCGGATAAATGCGGCACCCGTACGCATAACGGTCGCAGTCCTGAGCCGCGGCGCCCGCAGCAGAGGCGCCGGTCAGGATGACGGCGAACGCAAACGTGCGATAGTTCGGCATGGAGGCTACCTCGCCCACCTTACGCAACGCTGCCGGCCCGGGGCAAAGCCGGCACGCGGTACCATAAATTCTCGCGCGGGAACTGGCAAAATTAGGACGCATACCGCTCCCCTCCCGCCCTTCCGGGCCGACCACGTCGGCAGCCTGCTGCGGCCGCCGCGCTTGAAACTCGCGCGCGAGCGCCAGCTTGGCCCGCAGACCGCCGACCGGCACCTCGGCCCGCATGACGATCCCGATCTGCGGCGGGTCGAAGACGAATGCATCCGCACCGCGATCGCCATGCAGGAACGCGCGGGGCTAAACGCGGTCACCGACGGCGAGTTCCGCCGGCGCAGCTGGTGGCTCGAGCTGATCATGAATTGGGACGGACTGGCGGCAGATCGCGCCGGCAACAGCGACGTGGTGTGGCGAAATCAAAGCGGCGTGCAGCAGGCCGCCTCACGGCTGTGGATCAACGGGCCGATCCGCTGGCGCGAGAGCCCGATCGTGCGCGCCTTCACGTTCCTCAAGGCGAATACGCGCCGCACGCCGAAAGTGACCATTCCGGCGCCGATGATCCTGCACATGCACGCGGGCGGCGACCACGGCGTGCGCGAGGGTCACTACAAAGACGTGGAGCAATTCTGGGACGACGTCGTCGCCGCCTATCGCCAGGAGGTCGCGGCGCTGGCGGCGGCAGGCGCGACCTACATCCAGTTCGACGACACCTGCTTCGCGATGCTGTGCGATCCGCTCTACCGCACCACCGTGCAAAAGTGGGGCAACGATCCCGACCGGCTGGTGATGGAATACGCCGAACGCACCAACCAGGTGATCGCCGCGCTGCCGGACGGCGTCACCGTCACCTTGCACCAGTGCCGGGGCAACCGCGAAGGCAATTGGATGGCGGAAGGCGGCTACGACCCGGTCGCCGACGTTCTGTTCAACTGGATCAACGTCGACGGTTATTTCCTCGAATACGACACGCCGCGCGCCGGCTCGTTCGCGCCGCTGCGCCTGCTGCCGCGCGGAAAAAAGGTCGTGCTCGGGCTCGTAACGACCAAAGATCCGCGCATCGAGAGCGTCGAGGGCCTCAAGCGCCGGATCGAGGAGGCGGCAAAGTTTGCGCCGCTGGAACAGCTCGGCCTGAGCCCGCAATGCGGCTTTGCCAGCTCGATCCAGGGCAATCCGCTGAGCGAAGCGGACCAGGAAGCAAAGCTCGCGCGCATCGTCCAAGTGGCGCGCGAGGTGTGGGGAAGCGGGTAATCTCGTTTATTTGGTGCAACGCGCATGGCCAACGCCCGCCTCGCACTGACCGGCGGCACCGGGTTCATCGGGCAGCATCTGCTGCGCGCGTTGACGCGGCGCGGCTATCAGGTACGCGTGCTGCTGCGGCGGCCGACGATCCTGCCGGCCGATTGCACCAGCGCGGTGATCGGCGACATCGCGCGGCCGCAGAACATGGCGCAGGCGCTCGCCGACGTCGACGCGATCATCCACTCGGCCGGCCTGTCGGTCGCGGCATCAGGCCGGCCGGAGGACGACTACCGCGTGCTCAACGTCGAGGCGACGATTGGCTTGGCGCGCGCGGCGCAACGGGCCGGCGTGCGGCGGTTCGTTTTCATTTCCTCGCTCCGTGCGCAATCGGGACCTACCGACCCGCGGCCGCTCACCGAGAAGATGGAGCCGCAGCCGACCGATGCATTCGGGCGTTCGAAGCTCGCGGCCGAGCAAGGCTTGGCCACAGTCGGGCTCGACTGGGTGGCCTTGCGGCTCGCGACCGTCTACGGCCCCGGCGTGACCGGCAACATGGCGCGGCTGATCCAGCTCGCGCGCTCGCCCTGGCCGCTGCCGTTAGGCGCGCTCGCCGCCCGGCGCTCGCTGCTCTCGCTCGACAACCTCGCCGACGCAATCGATTGCGTACTCAAGGTCGATGGTACGCTGCGGCGCCCGCTGATCGTCGCCGACCCCGGCGTACTCACGGTCGGGGAAATGATCACGGCCATGCGACGCGGGTTGGGACGCGGACCGGGGCTGGTTCCGATGCCTCCGCCGATACTCAAGGCCATGCTGCGAGCCGCGGGCCGCGAGGAGGCGTATGAACGTCTCGCCGCCCCCCTGACGGCAGTTCCTTCAGCGTTGGTGCACCTAGGTTGGCACCCGGCTGTTACGAGCGCAGCGGGCCTCGAACAGTTGATGCGCGGCTCCCCCTGAGGAAATCGTTCGTACTCTGCTCTTGTATTATCACGCGCCGGATCAACCGGCCAATCGAGGAAGCGCCATGATGTCGTCATCGCCCTACCGTCTTGCTGCAAACATTGCGTCAGTTCTGTTTGTTTGTGCCATCGCGCCGAACGGCGCCGCAGCCGATCCGCCGCGGCTGCCGGTGCCGACTGTCGACCAATCGGCGGTCGCCGCGCGCGGCTATTTCTACGTCGGCGGCCGCTACGTCGGCGATCCCGGCAAGGAGACGATGCAGGGGCAAATGTATGTCGAGGTGCTGGCGCCCAAGGACGTCCGCCGTCCCTACCCGCTCGTGCTGATCCACGGCGCCGCGCAGACCGCAACCAACTGGATGGGCACGCCGGACGGACGCAAGGGCTGGGCCGAGTTTTTCGTCGAGCAGGGCTACGTGGTCTACATGGTCGACCAGCCGATGCGCGGTCGCTCCGCCGCGCACCCGGGCGATGGCGCGACGCGCATGTTCACCGCGCCGCAGGAAGAGGGCCAGTTCACCGCGATCGAGCGCACCGGCACCTGGCCGCAAGCGAAGAAACACACGCAATGGCCGGGCGAAGGCGAGAACAAGGGCCGCCACGGCGACCCGATATTTGATGCTTTCTATGCGACCCAGGTCGAGACGGTCATCTCGAACGAGGAAACTCAGTTGCGCAACCAGGCGGCCGGCGCGGCGCTGCTCGACAAGATCGGGTCGGCGATCATCCTGACGCACTCGCAATCCGGACCGTTCGGCTGGCTGATCGCCGACGCACGGCCGGCGCTGGTGAAAGGCATCGTGGCGATCGAGCCGTCGGGACCGCCGTTCGAGAACACCATCATCAGCAGCGGCAAGGGCCGCGCCTGGGGCGTCGCCGACGTTCCGCTCACCTATGATCCGCCGGTCAAGGATCCCGCGGAACTCGCCGTCGTGCGCGACGAAACGTCTGATGGGCCGGACCTGTTCGTTTGCTGGATGCAAAAGACGCCGGCGCGTCAGCTCGTGAACTTGAAGAATATTCCGGCCGTCGTGGTCGCGGCGGAGGCCTCGTATCATTCCGTCTACGACCACTGCACCGTGAAGTACCTCAATCAGGCGGGCATGAAGGTCGAATATGTGCCACTCGCCGAAAAGGGTATCCACGGCAACGGCCACATGGTGATGCTCGAGAAGAACAATCTCGAAATCGCGCGGCTGCTGGATGATTGGATGCGGAACAACGTAAGTCGGTGATCGGCGACCTTGCAAGCCCGGATGATTATTCGCTCGTCATTCCGGGGCGCCGCGAAGCGGCGAGCCCGGAATCCATGAACACCAAACCGTGCAGAAGCGGGTTGGCCGGTGTTCATGGGTTCCGGGCTCCCTCGCTTCGCTCGGGCCCCGGAATGACGGATGTAGACAATAACGCCCGAGGCAATCAGCCGGATTCCGCGTCACAGATTGCTGATTACTGAGATGGAGATTCTTTTCTACGTCATCCCGGCCGCGCTGTTTTATGCGTGGGTGATCGGGCTCGGCTGGTTGGCCATCAAGCCGGCCCAACCGGGTTCGTCGCGCATCGCCTGGAGCATTCTCGCGGCCGTGCCGCTCGCCTGGTACCTCAGCGGCTTCGTCACCGGGCAGCTCGACTACGCGCGCCACCGCGCACATATCGCGGAGCTCGCGGGCGTAGCGCGGCCGAAAGATCCGCCGCGCACCCTGGTGGTCTGGGGTAAACGCGAGCCGTGGCAGGAGCAACTGGTCGAGCTCGGCGCGTTCGACGCGATCTACGTCAGCAATCACAAAACCGGGTACCGCGAGCGCGGGCCGTGGATACGGATCGCCTATCTGCGCTCGCCACGCTGCCTCAACGCGCACACCAAGGGCACGGACGCGATCGCACTGCGGAGGGCGCAGGCCGCTTTCGTTGCCTGCGCGGTTACCGACGAAGTGCCTACGGCGCCCGCCGAAGGCCTGACGTTCAACATCGGCGAACGCTGGCATCTGTCGCGGCGGGAGATGTGGGAATCGAGCCTCACGCCCTACGAATTATACCGGACGCGGGCCGGACAGGAGGACGAACTGGTCGGCTATTGGGAACAGGCGAACGGCGGTTTGCCGATGGTGCCGCCGGTGCTCACGTTGTTTGGTTTCACGCAGATGGAGCTTGCCGACCGGCAGAACCGGAAGCCGACGCCGGAGGCTTTTCTGCTCGACCGCCTGTCGCTCGATGCCGCGACGCTGCGGCCACACGAGGAGCCGAGCGAGGCGGAGCGGCGCGAGCAGTTCGTGCGCCTTGCGCGTTCGGCCGACATCCGCGACCGTGAGATCGCGCTGCGCATCGCCACTGTGACGGGTGACACCTTCCTGGCGGGAGAGGACGTCGACGACCTGCTGACGCAGCCGGACGTGATGAGCGCCCTCGTGAGCCGAGCGCGCGACTTGTCATTCTGTTCCGACACCGGCCGACTGTGCCGCTTTGCGGACCGCATCGGCGCCGCCTGCCGGGCGAGCGACGCCGGCGCGACGCAATGCGATCGGCTGGTTGAGGCGTGCCGCGCTTGCCCCGGCGCGCGCTGAGTTTCAGGCGCAGCGGATCAATCAAACTTTCGGCTCGGTCGCGGTGGTGGGATCGGCCTCGAGCGAACGGCGCAAGGCACCGCGGTCGACCGCGATCTTGACGCCCGCGCGCTCCTGTTGCAGCTTCAAAACAACGCGCGAGTCCTTCTGCGCCCAGCCGCGGTTCATCGCCTCGGTCATTTCCTCGAGCGTGAGATTGGAGAGCCGCATCGGCACGCCGACCTCCTTCGCCAGCGCGGTCGCGAGCGACACATCCTTGTGGGCCAGGCGCAGCGCGAAGGCGGGCGGATCGTAGTTGTCGGGCAGGAACTGATCGATCAACGCGTCGTAGGTGCGCCTGCGCCCGCCGGCACCCTGGCGGACCGCTTCGAACAGCGCGAGCGGATCGACGCCCGCCTTCACGCCCATGGTGAATGCCTCCGCCATCGCGACGGTGACCGCATAGCCGGAGCAATTGTGCACGAGCTTCGCGACCGTGCCCTGGCCGATCGGCCCGATGTAGCGCGCCTGATCGCCGATCGCGTCGAGCACCTTCTTGTGCTTGTCGAACACGGCGCGATCGCCACCCACCCACAGCGCGAGCTTGCCGGTGAAGGCGCCGCGCGGCCCGCCGCTCACCGGCGCATCGAGCACATGCGCGCCCTTGGCGGCGAAGGCCGCGTGGACCTTCTGCACCAGCGAGCGCGCATTCGTCGACAAATCGAAATAAGCGGCGTCCTTGGCGATACCCTCGATCAGCCCATCTTTGCCGAGCGCCACCGATTCGACCTCCGGCGGTCCGGGCAGCGAGGTGAAAATCACCTCGCAAGCGGCGGCGACCTCGCGCGGCGTTTGCACCCACTGCGCGCCGTTGGCGATATGCGTCGACGCCGCTTGCCGGTTCAGGTCGTGGACGACCAACTTGTAGCCCGCCTTCTGCAGGTTGGCCGCCATGCTGGCGCCCATGGTGCCGAGGCCGATGAATCCGACTTGCATTGTGTTTCCTCGCAGTGGTTGGGAAGATGCGGCGCTTCGCGATGGACTCGACGGAGCGGGCGTCGTAACCAGCGGAACGCCGCCGATAGGACCTCGTAGAATACCGGTTGAGGGAGGAAACGCCATGGCTGAGATCAAAACCGAGCTGTTGTTCAAGATCGTGCTCGAGGTGCCGTCGATCCTCGATCTCGGCGAGACGCCCTACGGGAGTAGGCGCATTGCGCGCGTGGGTGGCGGGACCTTCGAGGGGCCGAAGATGAAAGGCCGCGTGCTCGACGGCGGCGGCGACTGGCTGCTGCTGCGCCGCGACGGCGTGCTCCAGCTCGACGTCCGGCTCACGCTCGAAACCGAGGACAAACAGCACGTCTACATGACCTATCGCGGCTATCGCCACGGACCCAAGGATGTGATCGATCGGCTCAACCGCGGCGAAGCGGTCGAGCCCAGCCTCTATTACTTCCGCGCCACTCCCTATTTCGAGACGGCCTCGCAGAAATACACCTGGCTCAACGGCATCTGCGCGGTCGCCACCGGCCTACGCGAACCCAGCGGCCCGACCTATCACGTGTTTCAGGTGCTGTGACATTCGTCATTGCGAGGAGCCGCGCAGCGGCGACGAAGCAATCCAGGGACATGCGCGTTGCCCTGGATTGCTTCGTCGCTTCGCTCCTCGCAATGACTGCTTACAACGGCCGCTTCTCGATCTGGCCGCTCGACGTAACGTACCAGCGCTCGGACGCAAACGGTTTGCCGGCGAGGCGGTCGGCCATCCAGTCGGCGACCAGGATCGCCGGGAACGGGCCGAGGTTCGCGGACGGCACGTTGCCGACCGAGTGCCGCGATTCCTGATAGACCACCATCTGCTTCGGCCCGTTGAGCGCGGCGACGAGCCGTTCGGAATGTTCGAGCGGGCTCAGCTCCTCCGCCTCGCCGGCGACGCACAGATAGGGCACGCGGATTTTGTCGGCGTGGCCTTCCCAGGTGATCGTCGCGCGGAATTTGTCGAACGCATCCTCATCGACGATACCCGACATGTACATGAAGCGTTTCTTGAACGTGGGCGACGCTTCCTGAAAGATCGTGTGGCAGCCGGGCTCGTGACACACCGACATCACCGCGCAGGCACGCACGCGCGGCTCATGCGCGGTGAGCACCGTGCCGAAGAACGAGCCGAAGCTCGTGCCGGTGACGCCGATGCGACCCGCATCGATCTCGGGACGCGCCGCGAGCCAGTCGACCACCGCCGGCCCGGTTTCGACCCACGCGTCGGTGCTGAAATAAAGCCCGAGCATCGGCGCCTCGTATTGGCCCGGCCCATCGATCGCCAGCACGGCGATTCCGCGGTTGAGCCAGCGGTCGCCGTAGAGCGCGACCATCGCCTCCTTGAAGCTGTCCATGCCGGGAATGGAAATCACCACCGGCACGCGTCCGCCCTGATAGCCGGGCGGCAAATGAAACCACGCGGGGATCGCCTTACCGCGGAATGGAATCCACACCGCCTCGACGCGATGGTCGGCGAGCGCCGCGTATTCGGCGTAGCACTCGCGTTTCTTCTCATTGAGCGCGATATTGGGCTCGTCGTTCTGATCGTAGGGCCATTGCGCCGCCGCCCAGTGGATCGCCGCCATGAAATAATTATCGCGCGCGGTGACGAGACGCCCCTCCGCCTGCGCCGCCTTGGCTTTCGTCTCGCGCCGCCGCGCGACAGTCGCGAACGCCGGCCCGATGTCGGCCATCTTCTTCACCCGCTCGCGGACGCCGGCGAAATCCGCGTTCGCCTCGATGCCGCACGGCGCGTTCAAATAAAGCGAGCGCGGCTGGTCCCAATCGATGCCATTGGCGCGGATGACGTTGTCGAGCAGCCAGCGTTGCGCGTTGAAACGGCGCACCTGCGGCTCGCCGCGCTTGTCGAGGATGGGTTTCGGGCGATCCATAGGCTCCTCCCGGCGTGTTATGGTTTAGGTCGGGAAAATACTGGGGCGCGACGGATGAAAACAGTGGGGCACACATGAACCGGCCGGAGATTGCGTTCGCGGCGATCGGGCGGCCGCTGCGCCGCAAGGAGGACCTGCGCCTGATTACCGGCGCGGGGCAGTTCAGCGACGACTTCAGCCTCGACGGTCAGGTCTACGCGGTGATGGTGCGCTCGCCGCATCCGCACGCGCGCATCGTCGCGATCGATACCGCGCGCGCCCGCGCGATGCGGGGCGTGCTCGGCGTGTTCACCGGCGCCGATATCGCCGCCGAGGGCCTCAAGCCCATTCCACACGACCCGCTGCCGAAGACCCGCACCGATCTCAAGCTCACCGGCCCGGGCGGCGGCAGCGTTTTCATCGGCCCGCACGCGCTGCTTCCGGCCCACAAGGCGCGTCACGTCGGCGAAGCCGTCGCCATGGTGGTGGGAGAGACGCCAACCCAGGCGCTCGACGCGGCGGAAGCGGTTGCAGTCGAATATGAGGAACTGCCGTGGGTCGCGGAGGCAAATGGCGCGATCGAGCCCGGAGCGCCGGCCGTATGGGACGAAGCCGCCGATAACGTGCTCGTCGACACCATGTTCGGGGATCAAACAGCGACTGAGCGCGCCTTCGCGGCGGCCGATCACGTGGTGCGGTTCGACGCCCACATCGGCCGCGTCACCGCGGTGACGATGGAGCCGCGCGCAGCGCTCGCACAATACGACGCGGCGATGGACCGTTACACCCTCTACGCCGGCAGCGGCGGCGCGGTGCGGCAGAAGCGCGAGCTTGGCGCGGTGCTCGGCATTGAGCCGGCGCAGCTGCGGGTGATCTCATACGACGTCGGCGGCAACTTCGGTGCGCGCAACCGCCCCTATGTCGAGTTCGGCCTGGTGCTGTGGGCCGCGCGCAAGCTCGGCCGGCCGGTCAAATACACCGCGACCCGCTCGGAGGCGTTTCTCACCGATTATCAGGGACGCGACCTCGTCACCTCGGTCGAACTGGCGCTGCGCGCGGACGGGCGGTTTCTCGCGTTGCGCGCGTCGAATATCAGCAACGTCGGCGCGCGCTGCGTGTCGCTCTCACCGCTCGGCAAGGGCTCGGCGCTCGTCACCGGCCCCTACGCAATCCCGGCCGCGACCCTGCGTTCACGCGCGGTGTTCACCAACACGATGCCGACCAACGCCTACCGCAGCTCCGGCCGCCCCGAGGTGACCTACGCAATGGAGCGCCTGATCGACCGCGCGGCGGACGAGCTGGGCTTCGACCGCGTGGCGCTGCGCCGGCGCAATCTGATACGACCGAACGCGATGCCCTACGTCAACGCGGTCGGCGCGCCGTACGACAGCGGGCAATATGCGGCCAACATGGATCTGGCGATGCGCATCGCCGACTGGAAAGGCTTTGCGGCGCGCCGGCGTGAAGCGAAACGGCGCGGCCGGTTGCTTGGACTTGGCCTCGCAAATTACGTCGAGTCCTCGATCGGCGCGCCCAACGAGCGCGCGGAAGTCACGGTCACGCCCGCAGGCCGCATCGCCGTCGTCATTGGGACGCAGGCGAGCGGCCAAGGGCATGAAACAAGCTTCGCGCAAGTGATGTCGGATCTGCTCGGCGTGCCGGTCGAGCGCATCGACATCGTCGCCGGCGATACCGACGTGGTCACCGTCGGCGGCGGCTCGCACTCGGGCCGTTCCATGCGCCACGCCGCGACCGTGTTCGCCAAGGCGACGACCGATCTGATCGCCAAAGGGAAAGGTATCGCGGCGACGCTGCTCGAAACATCGGCCGACGCGATCAGCTTTGCGGATGGGCGCTTCGGCGTGGCGTCGAGCAACCGTAGCTTCGATTTTTTGGAGCTAGCGCATGAGGCCGCCGCGCAGGGCCTCGGGCCGCTCGCGGCGGCGGCCGACAACGAGATGCACGACCCGGTTTTTCCCAACGGCTGCGCGGTGTGCGAGGTCGAGGTCGATCCCGAGACCGGAGGGGTGGAACTGACCCGTTACGCGGCGGTCGACGACGTCGGCCGCTGCATCAATCCGATGATCGTGCACGGCCAGACCCACGGCGGCATAGCCCAGGGCGTGGGCGAAGCGCTGTGGGAACAATGTTTCGTCGATCCGCAGTCCGGCCAACCGCTATGCGGCTCGTTGATGGACTATGGCATGCCGCGCGCGAACACGATGCCGTCGTTTGCAACCGAAATCGTCGAGGTGCTCTCGCCCACCAATCCGCTCGGGATCAAGGCGGGCGGCGAAGGCGGCACCACGCCGACGCTCGCCGTCGTCGTCAGCGCCATCCTCGATGCGCTGAAAGGCTACGGCGTGCGCGACATCACGATGCCGGCGACGCCGTTCGCGGTCTGGCAAGCCATCCGCGGCGCGCAGGCAAACCGCGCAGCGACGGCAGCGTGAACGCAATCGCGAGCAGAACAACGCCGACGGTGCGATGCGCTAGTGAGAGCGCCGAGGGCACGCCCAGGACGAGCGTCGCGACACCAATTGCCATCTCGATTGTCAGCAGTCCAAACAATGCGGCCGCGGGAATCACGCTTTGCCGTCGACGGCGGATCGACCAGACCAGATACCCGAGCGCCGCAATCCAGAGCACGGCCGACAGGCGACGATGTATGACCTGGATCGTGTAGGGATTGAACACGAAATTAAGCCAGAGCGGCTGATAAGAGATGAAACGCTCGAGCGGAAGCTCAGCGATGCCGGGCCATGAACTCCACACCGCCGCGGCATCGCGCGCCATGAACAGCGCACCAAAGGCGATGTTGATGAGAATTGCGCCGGCCCAGAGCCAAGGCACAAGGCGAAAGACACCCGAACGCCGTCGCGGCTGGGGCGGTGCGAGCACGGATGCAAGAACGGCCGCAACCGCGGCGCTCGCAAACGTCACGTCGACCGCGTGGCGATATTGCCCGACGTTGAAGCGCGCGAGGTCCTCGACATTCGTGCCGGCGAAAGCGACGAGCCAGCGCGCCAGCACGTAACCGAGCGCGGTTAGGCAGAGGCCGATGACGCGTGGCAGGGCGAATCTGAATCGGCCGATCCCGGCCGTAACCGTCAGGCCGCCGAGGGCTGCCGCGCCAAGAAACAGGACGCTCGCCCGGCGCGCCCATTCCCACC
The DNA here is from genome assembly GCA_019243195.1 of Hyphomicrobiales bacterium. Lineage (GTDB taxonomy): Bacteria > Pseudomonadota > Alphaproteobacteria > Rhizobiales > Xanthobacteraceae > AP-16. The sequence goes on along the minus strand of JAFAUQ010000272.1, from coordinate 1,264 downwards.
AGTACAGCGTCTGAAATTCGTCGAGCGACTGCGAGCCGCCGCAGGCGGCATAGATCGGATCCTGCTGATGAAGCGCGAAGGCGGCGAGCCATTGCTCGCGCGCGAGCGGCGGAATCCAATCGACCGGCGGCGGGTACACGAACAGCCCGCCCGGGAAGCGTCCTTCGACCCCCAGCACGAAGGCGGCGAGGCCCACGACGAAGACGGCCGCGAAACAGACCTGCATCTGGCGCACGGCACGGGGCACGCCGGCCAGAGCCGCCGCCCGCGCGCCCATCGCAAAAGGTACTTCCGCGACCGCCATGGTCATTGAGCCTGCATCGACGAGGAAATGTACACCTAAATCGAACGGAAACGATCAAAGCGCCCCCCACCCCTGACCTCTCCCCCATTCGCTGCGCGAATGGGGGGAGGGGAACCGAGAGAGCTGCGGATACCGCTCGGCAGCGGGATTTGCGCTGGCCCTTGCCGGGCATCTGGGCAATAAGGTGCCGGATTCGGGGACGGGGAGCCCGCATGGCCGGCTTGCGCATCTACGGGATCGCCAGAACGCGTGCGTTTCGCGCCAGCACGATCGCGCGGATGAACCGGCTGTGAGGGGGCCGCGACAATTATTGACTGTCGTCCGAGTTGCTTCGCCGGTCGGCTGTTGGGGAAAATAGAAGGGGGGAAAGGAAGCCGATGGTGGCTGTCCGCGAGGCCGACCACACGACGACCGAAGGTGCCGACCAGGTCGCGCGCACGCGCGAACTGCCGCCGATCGCGTTTCATCTGGAGCGAATCGGAATCATCCCGTTGCGCTTCCCGTATGTCGCACTGCTGATCCTGGTCGCGCTTGCGATCGGCGCGGCGTTCGGCGTCGATCGGCTGAAGGTCGACGATTCGCTCAGCCAATTGTTCCGCAGCAACACGCCCGAGTTCAAACAATACGAGGAAGTCACCCGCCGGTTTCCCTCGAGCGAATACGACGTGCTGATCGTCGTGGAAGGCAAGACCCTGCTCGAGCGCAATTCCATCGAGAAGCTGCGCGACGTCGTCACCGACCTGCAACTGATCGACGGCACGCGCGGGCTGGTCTCGCTGTTCTCGGCGCGCCAGCCGCCGCAGGGCAACAACCTTCCGGCGCCGCTGTTCCCCGACAAGCTGCCGGAGGGCGCGGCCTACGACGCGCTGGTGCAGCGCGTGCTCTCGAACGAAATCATCCGCGGCAAGCTGCTCTCGGAAGACGGCACGCTGGCGCTGGTCGTGCTCGCGCTCGATCCCG
>JAFAUQ010000197.1 GCA_019243195.1 Hyphomicrobiales bacterium | reverse complement strand
GGATAGCGTGGCGCGCATGGGAACGTGGCCGGCGAGCCTCGCGGTGCTGGCGCTCGCCATGGCGTGCGGCAGCGCCGCGGTCGTGTTTTATCTGCACAAGGTGCACGACTGGGACGTGCTCTCCGCGCTGTTCGCCTCGTCGCCGGGCGGCCTCTCGCAGGCGCTGGCGCTGGCGGCGGAAACGGGCGCCGACCTGCGCTCGGTCGCCATGGTCCAGGCGATGCGCGTCCTCGTGCTCAGCGCCGGGCTGCCGCTATGCTTCGCCGCCTTTGGCATCACCGGCACGCGGCCGATCGCCAACGCCGCGGTCGCGACCGTCGCTTCGATGGAAGAATTGGGCGTGCTGGTGGTGGCGGCGATCGTCAGCGGGCTGATCGCCTATCGCCTGCGGTTTCCCGGCGGGCTCCTGGTCGGCGCGATGGCGGCATCCGGCGTGCTGCACGCGACCGGTCTGGTCAAGGTGAACCTGCCGCTGCCGGCAGCCATCGTGGCGTTCATCGTCATGGGGTCGATCATCGGCGCGCGCTTCGCCGGCACGGATATCTGGCTGCTGCGCCGGCTCACCGTGGTCGGCCTCGGCGCGCTCGCGGTCGGCACGGCGGTCGCCTCGGTGTTCGCTGTGGCCACGGCGTTGCTGCTGTCGTTGCCGGTCGGCGACGTGGTGATGGCGTTTGCGCCCGGCGCGCTCGAGGCGATGACGACACTCGCCTTCGCGCTCAACCTCGATCCGGCTTACGTGGGCACGCACCACATCGCGCGGCTGATCTTCGTCTCGCTGGTGGTGCCGGTCGTGGTGCACGCCATCCGCCGCCACGCGGCAAAGACCGCCGCGGCGGACTCAACGCCCGACGAAGTGCTGCAGGTGCAGGCTACTCGGCCGCCAAGGGACGCCGCTTGAGCGACAGGCCGAGCCGCCCCCACACATCAACCAGAGCCTCGGCGAGCGCATCGATCAGCGCGTCTTCGTGATAGGGGCTCGGCGTAATGCGCAGCCGCTCGGTGCCGCGCGGCACGGTCGGATAGTTGATCGGCTGGATATAGATGCCGTGCTCTTCGAGCAGGAGGTCGGTCGCCGCTTTGCATTTTTCCGACTCGCCGACGATCACCGGCACGATGTGCGTGCCGCTTTGCATCACCGGTATGCCGGCCCCCTCGAGCACCGCCTTGGTGCGCGCGACGCGCTCCTGATGGCGATCGCGCTCCCATTGTGAGGTGCGCAGATGGCGGATCGCCGCGGTGACGGCGGCGCACACTGCCGGTGGCAGCGCGGTGGTGAAGATGAAGCCGTGCGCGTAGGAGCGCACCGCGTCGATGAGGTTGGCGCTCGCCGCGATGTAGCCCCCGAGACAGCCGAACGCCTTGGCGAGCGTCCCCTCGATCACATCGACGCGATGCATCGCGCCCTCGCGCGCGCAAACGCCCGCCCCCGCCGGGCCGTACATGCCGACCGCGTGCACCTCGTCCACGTAGGTCATCGCGTGATAGCGCTCGGCGAGATCGCAGATGCGCGCGATCGGCGCGACGCCGTCACCCATCGAATAGACGCTTTCCACCACGATCAGCTTCGGCCGGTCGAGCGGCTCGGCCGCCAGCATTGCTTCGAGATGCGCGAGATCGTTGTGGCGGAATATTTTCTTCTCCGCGCCCGAGCGGCGCACGCCCTCGATCATCGAATTATGATTGAACGCGTCGGAGAATATCACGCAGTTCGGCATCAGCTGGGCGATGGTGGCGATGCCGGTTTCGTTGGAAACGTAGCCCGAGGTGAAGACGAGCGCCGCCTCCTTGCCGTGCAGGTCGGCAAGCTCGCGCTCAAGTTCCACCAGCGGATGGTTGGTGCCGGAAATATTGCGGGTGCCGCCGGCGCCGGTGCCCATGCGGGTCGCGGTCTCGACCATCGCGCCGATCACCTTCGGGTGCTGGCCCATGCCGAGATAATCGTTCGAGCACCAGATCACGACCGGGCGCGGCCCCTCCGGGGAGTGCCAGGTCGCGTGCGGAAAGCGGCCGGCGATGCGCTCGAGATCGGCGAATACGCGATAGCGGCGCTCCTGGCGCAGCCGGGCGAGCGCGTCGGCGAAGTAATGGTCGTACGTCATGAAAACCTCACCCCCGGGGGACGCACCGAATTGCCCAGCTTTTACTGGTGGTTGCGCGCCCTTGTCGATAGGCCATGGGGCCGCGCCCCTGGCCGCGAGTTGATTATGATCAAGTTCGTGACGGATTTGAGCCTAATGAGCAAAATGCCGCATTTGCCTTCGGCGGAGCGCCGGGCTCGGCAGTCCCCCAGTTGCCGGCCGCCGTGGGCTTGAGTAGAGACGCCGCAACGGTCGAAACAGCCATATTCGGGGGAGGACATGCGCAGAATAAACGTCGGCATCATCGGCACCGGCTGGTGCGGCGGCATCCGCGCCAACGCCTGCGCGGCGAACCCGCTGGTCGACGGCCTCTATATCGCCGAGATCAAGCCGGAGCGGCTCGCCGAAGTGGCCGCCGCCACCAACCCGCGCAAGGCGACGACAGAGTGGCGCGAACTGCTCGACATCAAGGAGATCGACGCGATCTATATTTCGGCGACGCCGGAGACGACCCATTACCCGATGGCGCGCGACTGCCTCAACGCCGGCAAGCACGTGTTCCTGGAAAAGCCGATCGCCATGGAGCTGCGTGAAGCCGACGAGCTTCTCGACATCGCGCGGCGCAAGAACCTGAAATTCACCATCGGCTATTCCCAGCGCTTCAACCCGAAGCAGGCCTACATCAAGAAGTGCGTGGTCGACGGCACCATCGGCGAGCCGGTCAACGCACTGGTGAGCCGGCACCTGAGCCGCAGCCTCGGCAACAAGATCAACACGCGCACGCGGCTTTCGCCCGCCGCCATGGAAGCGACCCACGACATCGACTGGGTGCTGTGGTGCCTCGAGCCGGCAAAGCCGGTGCGCGTCTATTGCCAGTCGGTCTCCAACGTGAACCGGCACAAGAACAACACGCCGGATTCTTCGCTCATCACCGTGACGATGGACAACGGCGTCATCTTCACGATCGGGGCCGGCTGGATCCTGCCGCCCGGCTATCCCAATTACTCGCGCACCTGGATCGAGTTCGTCGGCACCGAGGGCGCGCTGTTCGTCGACGACAGCCGCACCGACGTGGCGCTGATGACGATGCAGGGTGGCCTCGTGCATCCGATGTCGACGATGCCGGGCGAGCCGGTCGGGCACGTCTTCGCCGGCCCGATGGCGACCGAAACGGATCACTTCGCGACCGCCGTGGCGCTCGATCGGCCCGTGCTGGTGACGCCCGAGCAGGCGCGCCAGGTGATGGAGGTCTACGTCGCCGCCGACATTTCCGCCGACCGCAACGAGCCCGTCGATCTGCCGTTGCGCGCCGGCGACAACCGCCTGGTGGCGGCGCAGTAAAAACTCCGCCGTCATTCCGGGGCGCCGCGAAGCGGCGAGCCCGGAACCCATGAACACAGGTCGCGCAAGACTCACCCGCGGGTGTTCATGGATTCCGGGCCCCCTCGCCACGCATAGCCGACGCTACGCGTCGGCGTTCTTCAATGCTAAGAACGGCGGCCGAAGGCCGCCTACGTCCCGGAATGACGACTGCGGTGTTTATTTGATCACTTTACCGCAAATCGCTTCACCGCCGCCTCGTTCACCTCGACGCCGAGCCCCGGGCCGGTCGGCCGCGCCACGATGCCGTCGCCGAGCGGCAGCGGCCGTTTGACCAAATCTTCCGCCAAGTAGAAATGCGTCAAGCTCACGCCCCAGTCGCTCGCCGGGATGGCGCAGGCGAGATGCAGGAGCGCCGCCGACGCGATGCTCGACTCGGCGATCTTGGATGCGACGTTGACCTTGAGCCCGAGATGCCGGCACAGCTGCGCGGCTTCGAGCGTCGGCCCGATGCCGCCGAGCTTGATCAGCTTGAGCGACACGCCGCCGGCGCCGGCACGCGCATGCGCTTCGATGTCGGCGCACGAATGGATGCCTTCGTCGACGCCGAGCGGCACGGGCGCGCCGCGCGCGAGCGTCGTGAAGCCGTCGAGATCGGCGGGCTCGAGCGGTTGCTCGAGAAACAGAAGATCGGCCGCGCGCGTTCCGTCGAGATAGCGCCGCGCCGCGTCGAGGGTGAAACCGCAGTTGGCATCGGCGCACAACGGCACGTCCGGGCCGAGCGCGGCGCGCAGCGCCAGCGTGCCCTCGATTTCGGCCGCAAGCGGTTTCACGCCCACTTTCAGTTTGAAGAAATGGAACCCGGCGGCTTCGCGTTCATGCGCCTCGGCGATGTCGTCCTCGGTAGTCTTGTTGCCGAGCAGCCACATGGGGGCGACGCCCGGGCGCACCGCGCCGCCGACCAGATCGATCAGCGCCGTGTTGGCGGCGCGGCTGGCAAGATCGAGCAGCGCCATCTCGACCGCCGAATGGGCGCCGCTGTTGCCGACAAGCGCCGCTTTCATCCGGCGTCCGAGCGCCGCGTGCTCCCACGCGTCCGCTCCCGTCAGCAACGGCGCGAGATGATCGCGCACCGCGGAGACGAGCCCGCCGAGCGTGTCGCCGGTCATGGTCGGCGCCGACGCGGCCTCGCCCCAGCCGACCATGCCGTCTTTGGCTTCGACGCGCACCAGAATGTTCTGCGCGTGCGTGATGTTCACGCCCGCCATCTTCATCGGCTTTTTGAGCGGCAACGCCACCGGAATGGCGTCGGCGCGGCGGATCACCAGGGGAGGGCGGTCCTGCGCACTGAGCGGGGCGGTGCGGACGTCGGCATCGATGGTCATGGGCGATCATCTCTCAAGAGGCGAATGACTTGTAACCCGGTGCGGATTTGGACGCAAAAAAGAGAACCAGCGCGAGGAGCGCTGCCAGTATTGTCCTGGCCCGGGCGGGAGCCCTGGCATGCAGGTATCCAGCAACTCGCCGGGAACTTCCCGCCTTAATATTGATCTGGTGCTGGAATAAACCGCCGTCCAGAATATGCCTTCCACAATCGGAGCTTGAGTGCGGCCGCGACCGCTTGGCGGCTGTCCAAGGCGCTTCTTCGTACGATCATCGCCAGCAAACGAAGGCCGAACATGTCCCGCGACCCAATTACCTGCTTTCAGCCGGCGGCACTCTTCGCACTCTCATTGTTGACGTTCGCCGGCGCCGCGCCCGCCGCCGGACAGATAGCTCAGCCTCCCGAGCGAGCCGAGCAGCACCGGCACGATCATTCGATGGACATGAACCTCCCGAGTGGAGTCACTGATAAGTGCGGACCCACCTACACCTACGACGAGGGACCACGCGGCCCCAGTCGCTGGGCGGGTGTATGCGCGACCGGCCACATGCAGACTCCCATCGATATCTCAAACCCTGAGAAAATTCCGCACGAGCTGCTTCCGCAGCCCCAGTTCAGCTACCAGCCTGCCGAACTGGACATGGTGAACGACTGCAACAATTACCAGCTTAAGCTCAGGTTTTCTCCAAACCATTGGCTCAAAGTCGGCAAGAAACCGTATCGACTGAGCGAAGTCCGCTTTCGTGAGCCGGGTGAGAATGCGGTCAACGGCCAGCGGCCGCCGATGTCGCTCGAACTGGTCCACTTGTCCCCGGAAGCGAATTTTCTGGTCGTGGAAGTTCCGGTGGCGGTCGGCAAAGAAAATCCGATCATCAAAACATTGTGGCAGCACATCCCGTATTGGGGTCAAGAGGTCAAAGTCGCGGACATAAAAATCAACGTCATGGACCTACTGCCCGCCGATCGCAGGTTTTATCGATTTCCCGGATCGCTGACGGCCCCCATCTGTAACGAACCGGTGCAGTGGTATCTGATGAAGAGTCCGATCGAGATGTCCGAGGCCCAGATCGAACAATACCGGAAGTACTATCACAACACAGCGAGGCCGCTTCAGCCCCTGAACAATCGTCCACTGGTCGAGAGCCAATGAGAAATGGCACGCTGATCTGTTGAAGACACCTCGTATGCGCATCCCGCAACAGTCGAGCCTTTGGTTTTCCCTGCTGCTGTGCCTGTGCGCCCTGCCGCCGGTCGTTTTTCAGGCAAATGCGGCACAGGGGAACGCCGCTTGGGCGAAGCCGGACACCTCCGATCAGCAGAAACGGCAAAAAGCGGTGGCGCTTTTCGGCGAGGGCAAGCGTCTGGAAGCGCTGCCGCTTCTGGAGGAACTGGTGCAGGAGAACCCGCAGGACGCCGAATTGCTGGTCGATCTGGGGGCCTCTCTCATCGAGCATGCGGCAACTCTCACCGATCGCGAGGCGGCGGCAAAGGAGCGGTTTCGCGCGCGCGACCTCGTCCAGAAAGCCTGGCAGTTGGGGAACGCCAGCCCGCTGGCGGAGAACCTGCGGCAGCTGTTGCGAGACCTTCCCGCGAACGGCGCGATCAGGTTCTCCAACGACCCGGCGGTCGAACGCGCCATGGAGGCCGGCGAGGCGGCGTTCGCGCGGCACGATTTCGAGGCGGCCCTCAGGGCTTACGCAAAGGCACTCGAACTCGAGCCCACAAACTATTCCGCCGCTCTTTTTACGGCCAATTCATACGACCGAAAGAACGACTTCACTCGCGCCGGCGAGTGGTACGAGCGCGCGATGCGCCTCGATCCCGATATCGAGACAGCCTACCGCTATTATGCCGACATGCTGGCCAAGCAGGGCGATATGGCCAAAGCCCGCGGCATGCTCATTCAAGCCGCAATGGCCGAACCCTATAACAAGATCGTCTGGCGCGAGATTCGCGCATGGGCGCTGATCAACAAGACCGCGTTCAAGCTGGTGTATCTGCCGATCCCTTTGGTCGCCAAGGATGATGCTTCAATCGGGGCCTCCGGGCAGGCGCCGCAACTCCTGCCCGCCTGGCGGGCCTATCACTCGGTCATCGCCGACTGGCGAAAAGGCGGCAAGTTTCAAAAGCAGTTTCCGCAAGAGGCGGCATACCGGCATTCGCTCCCGGAAGAATCCGAGGCCCTGACTGCGGCTGCGGTGGCGCTGCAACCGCTCAGGCAAGATGAGAACGGCGCTGAATTGCTGGCAGACAATACAGTTGCCGGACTGCTGCGGAAGCTGCACGAGGCCGGTCTCATCGATCCTTACGTGCTCTTCAGCCTGGGAGATAGCGGGATTGCCCGTGACTACAAGGCGTATCGGGCGGCGAATCGCAATAAACTCGAAGAATACCTGGATAAATTCGTCATGCCGCCGCCTCCGGCCGGCAAGTGATAGCCGTTGGGTGGGCTAAGCGCGCCGACCCGCCTTCGCTCGCTGCGCGAGCTACGGCGGGTTTGAGGTCAGCTGAAGCGCGGAGCGCGAACGCGGATGGGCGCGTGCCCACCGTGGTCCTCCCGTCAAAACAAATATTCTGGTGGGCACGGCCGCTCGCCTCGCTCGCGTCCTTAGCCCACCCTACGATCGCTATCAACAAACAAGACGTGGATGGCAGAGCCACCCGCGAGACGAAGCGCTCGCGGGCGGCCATGGCGATGCAGCGATTCCGCTCGCCTGGATACCGCCTAATTCGTGCATCCAGTGCTGGGGCAGACGCGCTCGATCCCCATCATGCCGAGGTCCTCATGTCCGAGGATGTGGCAATGGAAGACGAAATCGCCGATGTCCATTCCGCGGAAGTCCATGAGCGCCACGACCTGTGGGTACGGAAAGACCGGATTGCCTTGGGCGTCGACGCAAGCGGGTGGGCTGTTGCCATTCGGGTTGGTGGGAGTGACCGCCGGAGGAGGGCCATTGCAGAACGGAACTTGGACCATGTCGAGGAACTGGCCGTTGATGGCCGGCGCCGGCTCGCTGCCGTTGATTTCGAAGTGCTCCTGCCTCAGCACCATGAAATGGATCTGGTGCTGGTGCAATTCGTGGTTCTCCTGAGCGCGGTTCTGGATGATCCACTTCTCCACCGTGCCCTGGGTGGTGATGATCGACGGCGGATTGTTGTTGTCGAACGGCGTGTCAATTGGAACTCCATTCGTCACCTGCGTAGCGCACTGGGCGCCTGCCGCAGTCACGCATCCGGACGCATTGATGAAGAACCAGCTCCCGTCCTGGTTCTCGGCGAAATAGACGGTGCGGGTGAGGGCAGGCTCCACATCCATGATGCCGCCAAACCGCCGCAGATTGGTGTTCAGGGCCGTAAAGGCCGGAACCATGCCGTCGGCCGGTAGTGCCGCGGTTAGCGCACCGCGGGGAAGAAGTTGCATACTGACGAGAGGGCGTGTGGGATCGTCGTCGCCAAGCGGCCCCGTGAGGATGTTCCGCGTCATTAGCCGGGCGACTTTAACGGTCGAGGGGGGCGCGTTGACCAGAAACTCGACGCGCGCGGCGGGCGGCAAAAGGAAGTGCGTCACCGGAATGAGCTGTCCGGGCTGGGTGCCGTCCTGCGAGTTGACCGGAACCCCGTCGATGCCGACGATCTGAATCGTCTGCGCCATGCCATCAAATTGTACCTGCAGGTCGAGGATGGCGTTCGATGTGCTGTTCGAGACACGCCAGAACTCCTGTGCGCCGGGCGCCATCTGGATGACCGCCGGCGTGTAACTGGTCACTCCGGTGGTCGTATTCGTGAACGTGTTGATCGAAATGTTGTTCACGGTCAGGTCGACCTGCGGGATTCCGCCTTCCGTGCCTCCGGCGCTTTCCTTGAAGCCCTGAGTCGTCTGCTGGTCGCGAATGATCAGGAGGCGCTGGCGCAGGCCGGCCGTCGCCGGCTGCACATTGTGAATGCCCTCGACCACGATGAGGCCGCTTCCACCGCCCTGGACTGCGGCTTCCGCGAGACCATGGACGTGCGGGTGATACCAGTAGAGTCCCGGCGGCTCGTCGGCCGGAATCAGGATGCTGTATGAGAATGTGCTTCCGGGATTGACCAGCGTTTTCGTAACGTTATCGCCATGACACGCCGGGGTCGTGTTGGTGCCATGATAGTGGATGTTCATCGAACCGCCGGTCATGGTGTTGAGGGCGCTGACGCCCGGGTTGCCCTCAATTTCCGTCGTATCGCCGCAGTTGGGTGCGTTGTAGGGCTCGGTAACGATCTGGTTTGCCGGAGGAGGAAAAGTCGTCGTGTTGACGGGAGGCGTGTTGTTGGTCACCGTGACATTGAGCGTATCGCCGGGATTGAGGTGCAGGGTCGGGTTCTCCAGGCCGTCCGGCGTCATGAAGCAAAACAGTTGCCGGCCAAACGAATCGGTGGTCGTCTGATAAGAGAAGCGGACGTTCAGGACGCCGTTCTGGCTGAACAGCGCCGGCGGCTGCTGGACGACGCTGCCGGCCGGAAATCGCTGACAGGCGTTGGCAACGGGGGCGACCGGGCCGGTCGCCGGGCTTTGAGCCATCGCTGCAGCTCCGCCGGCCGCCCAAAGAGCCATGACTACGCTGGCTGCGCCGATCGATCGACGCAGCGGAACCGCAAACGCTACCGGTTTGTCGAACATTTCTTTGCTCCCACGCTTTCTCTGTTGCGACATGATTTAGTTGAGCACGGCGCGCCTTCCTTGCATCCGTCGTTTGCTCGTTGCACGGCCTCGCCTCGGTCGAGGTCGTGCCGCTTCAGTGCTTACAGAGCCCGCTCTTGAGCTCCCAGCCTTCGGCGACGCGGACGATCGCGACGATGTCGAAGAACGGCCGCTCGGCCGCATCCTTTTTCGAGACGAAGATGATTTCGCAGAGATATTTGTCCGTGCCGTCGTCGCGGCATTTCGCCTGCAGCACGCGCAGACTGTCGTCATGCACGTTGCTGCCGGCGGTCACCTCGCGATCGTAGGCGGCTTGGACCACCGCGGCGCCGGGCGTCACGCCACACGACAGCGCGACCAGCGCGCAAATCCAATGAGCAGCTTGCCACATCGCCATCTCCCCCGATGCGATCAGGCGCGTGGGCGATTGCGCGGCAGGCTGAAGTGCTTTTATTCCCCGGCCGCGTTGCGCTAAAACGCCGCATACAACTGGAACATTATTTTTGGGCGGGAGCAAGGCGCCGGTACGCCTTTTCTGTCAAAAAATTTATTCTGCTGAAGGGAGGGCTCAGTTGCCCGTCAGCTGTGCTAGCCGAGGGCGAATTTCGAGAAAGAGATTCTCCGCCGGGTGAAAGGCGGCAGCGTAGCGGTTGCAACGGCAATCGGATTCCAGATGCACGCGCAGCAAATAATGGCGTCAGGGCTGCGAGCACGCGGCTTGGTGTCCAGCCGATCGCCCGCAGCGGGCGTGCCGCACCGGCGTGATCGCGGCCGGATCCGCTCCACGGTAGAGTGCCGGCACCGGCCGCCCTTGGCTCCGACCGAAAATGACGACGTCCAATGCGGAAGTTTCGTACTTTATCACGTAGTCGTAGCCGTCGAGAATCCGCGCTATGATCCCCGTCAGCGACCCCGCATAGGTGCCGGTGATGCGATCGTCGAGCGCGGTCGTGGAACGGTATTGCACGTTGAAGGCGCGCCCCATCGCGGCAAGCACACCGGCGACCGTGCTGTCGCGTACCTCCAGGTGAAGCGATTGAGCATTGCCCTGCAGGCGAACCGACCCCGGCCGGAAGTCGGCCATTATGGCGCCGTTCGGCAGGGTTTCGCCTTGCGCCAAAAGCGCTGCGCCTGGAATCAAGAGCGCGAGCAACGCGGCGAGTAATGGCTTCACTGCGCGTTCCATCGCAGTTTGTACCGGGAGCCTGGGTCGATCCTCACCGATCGACAGAATAAAACATGCCGGCGTCGGCGCAAGCGGGTCCCTCCGAAGCGGGCGAATAGCGAATGGTGAGTGGTGAGTGGTGAGTGGTGAGTGGGGAGCGCAAGGCTGTTCGCCTTTCGCCACCCACTATTCACTACTCACTACTCACTACTCACTACTCACTATTCGCTACTCACTATTCGCCCACGTATGTCGATTTCCGATTTGAGTGTGCGGTTGACCGGGCATTTCTCGGCGATTTCCAGGAGCCGTGCGCGCGCGTCCGCGTCGAGCGGGCCCTCAACCGTGATCTCCTTGTCGATGCTGTCGAGCATGCCCTCCTTGGTCTCGCAGGCCTCGCAATCCTCCGCGTGGATGCGGGTGTGCGTCAGTTTCACCGAAGTCCGCTCGAGGGGAAGCTGCTTGCGGTCGGCGTAGAGGCGCAGCGTCATGGACGTGCAGGCGCCAAGCCCAGCCAGCAGCAGGTCGTAGGGGCTCGGTCCGGTGTCGAGCCCGCCCGCCTTCACCGGCTCGTCGGCGATGAGCGTATGGCGCCCGGCCCTGATTGTTTGCTGGAATTTGCCCACCCCCGTCTCCGTGACCACCACAGAGCGGGATTCGGTCGCCGCGGCTTCACCTGCCGCTTCCATGTCGAGGTAGCGCTCGGCCCAGGCGGCGATGACATCGGCGACGTAAGCGGCGTCGCGCGGCTTGCTGAGCAGATGGTCGGCATCGGCAAGCGAGACGAAACTCTTCGGGTGTCTTGCCGCGAGGAAAATATGGCTCGCGTTGTCGATACCGACGATGTCGTCGCCGGGCGCGTGCAGCACCAAGAGCGCCTTGCGCAGGTTGGCGATCTTCTGGTCGAGGCGCTGCCCGGAAACGTCGTCGAGGAAGGCGCGGCGGATGCGGAACGGCCGTCCCGCCAAGGTCACCTCGACCTCGCCCTGCGCACGGATTTCCGGAATGCGGTCTTTGAGCAAACCCGTGACATGGCTGGGGTCGGCAGGCGCCGCGATGGTGACGACCGCGCGCGCCTCCGGCACGTCGCCGGCCGCGGCGAGCACGGCGGCGCCGCCGAGGCTGTGGCCGATCAGCAGCGCCGGCGCGCGCTCGACCTTGCGCAGGTGGTTGGCGGCGGCGACGAGGTCGGCGACGTTGGAGGAAAAGTTGGTGTTGGCGAACTCCCCCTCGCTCGCGCCAATCCCGGTGAAGTCGAACCGCAGCACGGCGATGCCGCGCGCGGTGAGCCCCTCGGCGATGCGTTTCGCCGCACGGATGTCCTTGCCGCAGGTGAAGCAATGGGCGAACAGTGCGAACGCCTGCGGCGTGCCGGCGGGGCGATCTAGAAGGGCGGCAAGCCGCTCGCCCGACGCGTTCGGGAAATCGAAACGTTCCCCCGGCATGGCGTGCTCCTTTCTTATCCCTCCCCTGAAAGGGGAGGGTGGCCCGGCTTCGCGCAGCGAAGGCGGGCCGGGTGGGGTTCTAAACACCCCTCGTCATTGCGAGGAGGCAGGAGGGCGACGAAGCAATCCAGGACAGTTACCGCGGCGTCTATTGCCTGGATTGCTTCGCTGCGCTCGCAATGACATGGCTCAGCTCAAGCTGGCGACGATCTCGCGGTAAGCGGATTCAGGGAAGGCCTTGAGCGTGCGCGTGCGCACATTGCCGAGCATGCCGAGTTGCATGAGGAAGCGCGCCATCACGGCGTCATCGGGCGCCTCCGCAACGGCGACGAGGTCGAAGTCGCCCATGGTCAGGTAGAACTGCTTGATGTCTCCGCCCATATCGCGCAGCAGTTTCTTTGCGGCGTCGAAACGCCTGGGCGAATCCTTGACCTGCTGGGCGCCTCGGTCGGTCCAGTTGCAAAGGGCGATGTAGGTGGCCATGGCGTATCTCCCCGGATGATGCTTTTCCCGGATGCGGTGCAGCGCGTAGCGCAGCGGTGCGCCGCTGATCCGGGATCCAGAATACATCGATCCTGGGTCCCGGGTCTGCGCCGCATCACTGCGTGCTGCGGCGCGCCCGGGACACCATCTGGACGCGCCGCCTAAATTGGAATGCAATAGGGCCCACGGACCCCAACCGGGAGCAATGCTCATGGACGCCAAGACCGACGAGAAAACCCGCACGGCCGCCAATCCGCTCGCCTCGCACCACGTGTGCCCCGATGAAATGGGATGGGACACGGCGCGTTTTCCCGGCTGCGCCACCAAGACGCTGTTCTTCGACAAGGACACCGGCGTGCTGACGGCGCTGTTCAAGATGGAGCCGGGCGCCGTGCTGCCGGACCACGAGCACACGCTGATCGAGCAGACTTACGTGCTCGAAGGTTCGCTCGTCGACAAGGAAGGTCCCGACGCCGGCCTTGAGATCGGCCCGGGTGAGTTCGTCTGGCGCCCCGCCGGCAGCCGCCATTCCGCCTGGGCGCCCAACGGCGGTCTGTTCCTGGCGATCTTCCAGATGCCCAACAAATTCTTCGAGAACGACGGCAAGGTGCTCGATCCGACCGGGCAGGATTGGCAGGCGAAGTGGGGCGCAGCGATGGCCCGGCGCGCCGCCGAGCGCCAGGGTTGACCGGCACGATGCGGATCGACGTCGAGACCTGCGCCGGCCGCGACGGCTCGCCGATGCCGGCGCGCTTTCGCGTGGGTCGCGCGCGCGTGCGCGTGGTCGAAACCCTCGATCAGTGGTTCGGGCCAGATTATCGCTACATCAAGGTGCGGGGCCACGATCGCTGCCTCTACATCCTGCGCTGCCACGATGCGCACGAGGATTGGGAGCTCACCATGTTCAAGAGCGAGCGTGCTCTCGACATGATGCCGGGCCGGCCGCCCACGAAGCGGCTGATGTAATAGGGCGCAATAGCGGCCTGCGGCCGATTGCGCCTTACGGCACAAGCGCCGCCGCAACTTTGCCGCCGCGCATGACCGCCGCGAAGCTCACCACACAAATCAATGTCAGCAGCATCATGGTGGCGGCGAACAACACCGGCGCGGCTGGGTTGCCGGTGACGTCGCGTGCCATGCCGGCTAGTCCCGGCAGCAGCGCCATGGCGGCGTAGTAGCAGGTGTAAAAGACGCCCATGCCGGGCGCGCGGCTTTCCGCCCGTAGCGCCTGGGCCGGCATGGCCATGAGCGGGCCCGCCGGGAGGCCGATCAGCAGCGCAGCCACGGCGAAAACAACGAGCGGTGCGATGTTCGTTGCCAGCATGGCCGTGGACGCGGCGGCGAGCACCAAGGCGGCCGCCGTCGTTGCGTATGGCCGCCGGCTCGCTTCTGCGAGGTATCCGCCCAAGGGAATTGTGACGATCAAGCTCCACCCGAGCACGCTCACGAGGCCGCTCGCCTGCGCGAGCGAATAACCGCGCGTGGCGTAAAGGCCCGGCGTGAAACTGACGATTGAGATGTAGGCCACATTGAAGATGCCCCAGGCGCCGCCGGCGATGAGGACCAGCAGCCATTCGCGGCTTGTCAGATTGAGTTCAAGCCTCGGCACGTCGGTTGCCGCCACGCCGGGCGGATTGCGGTAGGCCGCCGCGATGAGCGCGAGGCTCGCCAGGGCGAAGGCCGCCCCCGCGTGCATCACGGCGGGCCAGCCGTAAGCGCTCGCCAGCGGAACAAATCCGACCAGCGCAAGCGCGATGCCGAATGGCCAGCTCGCGATCAGGATCGACATCGCGGTGACGATCTCGCGCCCGACAAACCAGTCTGCCGTCATCTTGGTCAGCGCGACGTTGAGCAGCACCGCGCCGGTGCCGCTCACGAGGCGGCCGGCGGCCAGCAGGGCGAAAGATGTCGTCGTTCCCATGAGCATCCCGCCGGCTGCCATGGCGGCGAGGCCGACGAACGCGATCGTCGTGGCGCCGAACCGCTGCATCAGCACGCCGCCTGGCAGCGCGATCACGACACCCGGCAGCATGTAGAGGCCGATCAGCGTTCCGATCGCTGCGTAATCAAGCGCGAGGTCTTGCGCGAGGATCGGACCGAGCGAGCCCACGGACTGGAACTGAACCGCCATGGCGGTCCGCGCCAGGAACAGTACTATCAGCATGAACCAGCGGCTACGGATCATTTTGGCGACCGCGTCGTAGTTCGTGAGGGCGCATTAGGCCGACCCGCCTTCGCTCGCTGCGCGAGCTACGGCGCGTTTGGAGTCCGCCGAAGCGCGGAGCGCGAAGACGGAAGCCCGTAATGCGCCGCAACCTCGCAACGGCGCAATACGCCGGCGCTTTTGCGCCCTACAATTGCCGCAGGCGTAAACGGCTGCGCGCCCGAATTGTCACGAAAGCACCCCACCGCCGCCGCAAACAAAATCTACCTACCGTCGGCGCATGTTTCGGCGAAGTGGGTACTGGTTCGCCGATAAAGAACATGCGCCATGCAATAGTGTCGGGTTGGGAGGCCCGGCATGGGGGCTCTGGAGCATTTTCCGGAAAAGTGGGTACCGGTTTTCCGTAAGAAAATGCGACCAGTCATAGGTTGCCGGCTTCGGCCGGACGGGAGAGGGAGCATGTATCGCGTAACGCTTCGCTTGGTTGCGGCGCTGATGATCGCGCCGGCGCTCGCCGCGTCCGCTGCGGCGATGTCGCCGCCGGCGGCCGCGCGGCCCGGCGACTTCATGTCGGTCACCGACGTGCAGAAGTTCATGTACGAGTACCGGCAGAAGCCGAGCCTCGCCCGCGTGCCGGCGGCGGTGAAGGCGCTCAGCCGGTTCGGAACGCTCAAGGATCCGGAAGGCTCGGGCATCTACGTCGGCTTCATCGCCGGCGTGATCGGTACCAACCCGCGCAAAGCCGAAGACATCATCAACAAGACGCTGCCGCTCACGCCGCAGGACCAGTGGGTGCTGGTGCGCGCGATCGCCTATTCCGGCCATCCCGACTGGAAGGGGCTGTTGCAAAAGTTCGTCGAGCGCATGCCGGCGCGCGCGGTGATGGCGCACGAATATCTCTCGGGAGCCCAGCCGACGCTGGATGAGATGGCGCTCGATGAGCCGGACAAGAGCTTCTTCCAGAAGATGGGCGGCTTCTTCAAGAAACCGCCGCCCGGCAAGCCGACCATTGTCAAGAATCCCGAGCTGCTCGACGTGCTGTGGGGCTATTATTTCGCGACCGGCAGCTACAAGCCGATCCTGCGCATCATCGCCATGCTGCCGTGGGCGAAGGACCGCGACAGCGTCGAGAAGCTCACGCTCGGCAGCACCGCGAAATACACGCTCGCCAACTACGCCGCGCGCGAGCCCGATCTGCTCGACATGCTCAAGCG
>JAFAUQ010000079.1 GCA_019243195.1 Hyphomicrobiales bacterium | reverse complement strand
GTTAACTCAAATTAGATACGCCTCATTAACCATGGATTGACGTTTCGCTGGTGAAATCCAGTCGTCGCGCCAATGCGGCCGAAGCGTTCGTAACCGTGGAAAGTGCAGCGTATGAAAGCCGCGCGTATCGTCGTCCTTGCCGTCGCCATCGGCGCCGGTGGCATCGCCGCCTACCTCGCCAGCGGATCGAAGGAACCACCGCCCGCCCCGGCCCCCGCGCCGGTCGTCCAGATCGACACCGTCGAAATCCTGACGGCGAAGGGCGACATCAACATGGGCCAGGTGGTCTCGGCCCAGGACATCCAGTGGCAAATCTGGCCGGCCAGCGCCGCCAGCTCGTATTTCCTCCGCAAGAAGGACCGGCCCAACGCCATCGAGCAGCTCACCGGCTCGATTGCCCGCTCGCCCTTCGTCGCCGGCGAGCCCATCCGCGAGGCCAAGCTGATCAAGGCCAACGGCTCCGGCTTCATGGCCGCCCTGCTGCCCTCGGGCATGCGCGCGGTCTCCACCGAAATCTCCCCCGAGACCGGGGCGGGCGGCTTCATCCTGCCCAACGACCGAGTCGACGTCCTCCTCACCCGCCGCGACCGCGAGGCTGAGAAGGCCACCGGCATCGAGGCTCACATCAGCGAAACCATCCTGACGGACGTGCGGGTGCTCGCGATCGACCAGACGATCGAGGAAAAGAACGGCCAGCGCGTCGTGGTCGGCCGGACCGCCACCCTCGAAGTGACGCCCGGCCAAGCCGAGACCCTCGCGGTCTCGCGCCAGCGCGGCGTTCTCTCGCTTGCGCTGCGCAGCCTGATCGACGCCAACGCGCCGGTTGCCGCAACCGACGATGAGAAAACCTCGAGACGCCGCCTCAACATGGTCCGCTTCGGCGTCAGCACGGCAACCGCGCCCAAGTAGCCGGGGAGAAAACGACGATGAAAACCCTGCTTCCCGTCTCACTCGCCGCGGGGCTCGCCGTTGCGGCGGGAGTCGGCGCGGTCCTTCACCCGGCCGCCGCCGAGGACAGGGCGCGCGTCGCCGCCGCTCCGGCCGGTGACGACGACATGCCGACCGGATCCGCCCGGCTTGCCGCCGGCGACCCTGCCGCGCGCTTCGTCGCCCTCGGGGTAGGGAAATCGATCGTGGTCGATCTCTCGCGCGACGTGCGCGACGTGCTCGTGTCCAATCCCAAGATCGCCAATGCAGTCATCCGTTCCTCGCGCCGGGCCTACCTGATCGGCGGCGAAACTCCCGGCCAGACCAATATCTACTTCTTCGACGGGGAAGGCCGCCAGATCGCCGGGTTCGATATCGCGGTAACGCGCGACCTCAACGGGGTGCGCGGAGCGCTCAAGCAAATGCTGCCGCATGCCGACGTCCACGTCGAAGGCGTCGGCGACGGGGTTGTGCTGACCGGGACGGTGGCAACTGCAATCGACTCGCAACGGGCGACCGACCTCACGGCGCGGCTGGTCGGCGATATTTCAAAGGTGGTCAACAGCCTGACGATCGCCGGCCGGGATCAGGTGATGCTCAAGGTCACCGTCGCCGAAGTCCAGCGCAACGTCATCAAGCAGCTCGGCATCAACCTGAACGGCAGCATCGGTTACGGCACGTTCATGCCGGTCACCGACACCCCCTTCTCCGCGTCCGGCTCGCCGCTGAACAACACGGCGGCCACGGTCAGCTTCAATTCGGGACAAAATTTCTTCAACGCGACCGTGCGGGCGATGGAGCAAGCCGGCGCGATCCGTACGCTGGCGGAGCCGACGCTCACCGCGATATCGGGCGAGAGTGCCAATTTCATCGCCGGCGGCGAGTTTCCGATCCCGTCGGGCTACAACTGCAGCGTTCCGTCGGGCGCCTCCGTCACGATCTGCCAGTACGGCATCGACTTCAAGAAATTCGGCGTCAGCCTCAACTTCACGCCAGTCGTCCTGTCGGAAGGCCGGATCAGCCTCAAGGTCATGACCGAGGTTTCCGACCTCTCCAACGAGAACACGTTGACTCTCGCAGGCCCGCCCCCGGTCACCATCCCGTCGATCCAGGTGCGACGCAGCGAGACCACGGTGGAAATTCCCTCCGGTGGCGCGCTCGCCATGGCCGGAATGATCAAGGATCAGACCAAGCAGGCGATCAACGGCGTCCCCGCCCTGATGGATCTGCCGGTGCTCGGCGCGCTCTTCAGAAGCCGCGAGTACATCAACCAGAAGACC
>JAFAUQ010000201.1 GCA_019243195.1 Hyphomicrobiales bacterium | reverse complement strand
GGCAAGGGTGCACCGGCTTACTACATCCTGGCGTACGGCACGCTCGCCTACGTGCTCTCCTATTTCATGCTGCCGCCTATCTGGCGTTACGCCAAGGAACACCGCCTCTACTCGCAATCCGATTTCTTCGTGCGCAAGTACGACAGCCCGACGCTCGGCATCATCGTATCGCTCGTCGATATCGTGGCGCTGATCCCCTACCTGGTGCTGCAGCTCAAAGGGCTAGGGATCATCGTCGAAATCGCCGGCTACGGCGCGATCTCCGCGACCGCCGCCATCTGGATCGGCGCGGTCGTCGTGACCGCTTACGTGATGGTGTCGGGCGTGCACGGCTCGGCGTGGACCTCGGTCGCCAAAGACACGATGATTCTCGTCATCGTCATCTTCCTCGGCATCTATCTGCCCTATCATTACTACGGCGGGCTCGGGCCGATGTTCGCGGCGATCGAGGAGGCGAAGCCGGGCTTCACCGTCCTGCCGCCGCACGGCCAGGGCCTGTGGTGGTTCGCCTCGACGGTGCTCCTGACTGCGCTCGGCTTCTACATGTGGCCCCACACTTTCGCGTCGCTCTACACGGCGAAGGGCGCCAAGGTCATCCGCAAGAACACGATCGTTCTCCCGCTCTATCAGCTGATCCTGCTGTTCGTGTTCTTCGTCGGCTTCGCCGCGACCCTGCAGGTGCCCGGCCTCACCGGTCCCGACATCGATCTCGCCCTGTTCAAGCTGTCGGTAAAAACGTTCGATCCGTGGTTCGTCGGCGTGATCGGCGCGACCGGCGTATTGACCGCCCTGGTGCCCGGCTCGATGATCCTGCTCACCGCCGCGACGCTGATAGCCAACAATCTTTATCGCGCGGTCGACCGGTCGGCCGACGACCGGCGGGTATCGGCGCTCGCAAAGCTACTCGTGCCGGCGGTTGCGGCGGTCGCCGTGTTCTTCACCTTGAAAGGCGGCGAGACGATCGTGGCGCTGCTGCTGATGGGCTACAGCCTGGTGACGCAGCTTTTCCCGGCCCTGGCGCGCAACAATATCGCAACCCGCGAGGGCGCCGCCGCCGGCATCATCGCCGGCGTCGCCACGGTCGCGGGCGTCAGCCTGACGGGTGCCAGCTTCCACACGCTCCTGCCGTGGGCGCCGGTGGAGTTCCAGGATCTCAACATCGGCATCGTGGCGCTCGCCGTGAACTTCGTCGTCCTGATCCTGGTTAGCCTGGCGACCCGGCACGCGGCGGCCCCGGCCGGAGCAGCCGCCGAATAACCCTCGGTCTGAATGGTTGTTCATAAGCCGATCACCGTTCCTGTAAGATCGGCCGGAACCAATGCTGACATTCGCGGTTAAGGGTTATCTGGGGGCGCGCAGAGCGTCATCTGCGGCTCCGCAAGTGCGTGAGTGAGTGAGTGAGTGAGTTTAACGGACCAAATCACCCAAGGAGACGCAGATGAACAAGATTGTCGGCATCGTAGGTGCGGTTTCCGGCTTGGCGGCCCTCGACAGCGCCCAAGCCGCTGCTCTTGAGACCCCGAACACGACGGGGCTGACCGCCGCGAAATCCTACGCCGAACTGCTAGAACCGATCCCGAACGCGCTCGCGGTACTGCGCGCAGTGGGCGCGGCCGAGGCCGCGCGGACCGCGCAAGAGGCCGAGACCGACGCGACGGTGACGCAGGTGCAGTATCATCACCACCATCATCATAATCGCTGGTGGCGCCATCATCACCACCATAATCGCTGGTGGCGTCGTCATCACCACCATCACCATAATCGGTGGCGCCGTCACCACCATCATTCACAATATCTCGGACAAAATACGCGGGACGTGTAGTTCCGTAGGGTGGGCAAAGCCCCCGGGCACTTCGGCCCGGGGGCTTGCCCACGTGCGCCATCCGTCATTGCGAGGAGCCGCGTAGCGACGACGAAGCAATCCACGGCCTCACGTGTTGCCCTGGATAGCTTCGCTGCGCTCGCAATGACGTTCAGGTCGACTGATTGCGCGCCTTATCTCTCGCGGCGCGGTGAAGATGGCGGTAAGTCCCGTCAAACACCGTGTCGGTGGTCGAAAGCCAGTGCGTGTCGGCGCCCAGCGTCTGCCGGCTTGCGTGGATGCGCCGGCTCTGCAATTCGCGCTCGGCCGACTCTTCTTCGCTCATGGTGACGATTTCAAACGCGGACTCGGCCGGGATCACGAGCACCTGGGCGAACGGCTCGCCGGGACGAAAAATATGCGTGCGACCCTCCGGCGGCGATTTGAATACCATGAAATTGACCATCGGCCACCAGTTGCGCAACAGCGCCGGGACGGCGATCGGAACGCTATCGGTGGGGTCCGTATAGAAGCGCGGATGCGGCTCGAACCGCAGCGCGAACCCGTCCTCGGGCTTGAGGTCGATCAATATCTGATAAGTATAGAACTGCTCGCCAAAGGTCCGGAACGGCGGCCAATCGATGCCGGTGCCCGGGTTTGGTCCGAAATCTCCGTCGAACACGAGCTTCCCGTCGCGCATGGTCACGCGTAATTCGTTATCAAACGGATAAAACAATTCGATGCCGTAGGTCGCGCTTTCGGTAAAGGGCACGCAATGCCACGCGAATTCATGCGAGCCGTCCCGCCGCGGCACGGACTGGCCGGACCAACCGGGGATCTCCATCTTCGTGCGCCGCGGCGCCAAGCGCTTCTCGTAAAGCCTGCATTTGACCGTATGCATGTCGCGTTTCCTCACGCTGTTAGCTGGCTGCGAATATAGTCACACGGGGCTAGCATGGCGAGATTGGCTGACACATGAATGAGTCGAACCCCGGCGGTGACGACAAGTCGCGCGAGGCTCGCGCGGCGCTCGCCGCCGCCCGCGCGCGTCTCGCCCTGGCGCCCAACGACAGCGGGGCGCGCCGCGCGCTGGCGCAAGCGCTCGCCGGCTTCGGCGACCTTCTCAAATCGCGCGGAGACCTCGACGGCGCGCTCGCCGCCTATCGTGAAGGGCTGGACGTTCACAGCGACGCCGCTGCGCTCGGCGAGAAAATCGGCGCGGCGCTGGTGATGAAGAGCGCGCTCGCGGCGCACCGCACCGAGACGGAACGGCAGGAGGCGCCAACGGCCGGCGCGGTGCAGCGCGACGCCGCATGGAATCTCGCGCGCGCCGGCGACCTGCTCGCAAGCCGCGGCGATCCCGCCAGCGCGCTTGCGCTCTACCGCGAAGCAATCCGCCAGCGGCGCGCACTCGCGGCGCAAGACCCTGAAAACCCGGCGCTGCTCGAGGATGTGGCATGGCGCCTCGGAACGCTCGGCGACGTGCTCGCGGCGCAAGGAGATGCGGAAGGGGCGCTCGCCGCGCAACGCGAGGCCGTCGAGATGCGGCGCGCGCTCCTCGCTCGCAATGCCCACAACCCGGGCGCGTTGCGCGATCTCTCGTGGAGCCTCGGGAGGCTCGGCGAGGCACTTGAGAAAGTGCAGGACGATGCCGGCGCGCTCGCCGCCTATCGCGAAGACGTCGAGATTGCCCGCCGCCTGCAGCGGATCGAGCCGGCGAGCGAGGATATGGCATCGTATTTTGCCATCACGCTCGGCAAGCTCGGCGATCTCTTCGCCGCGCGCGGAGACTTGGCCGACGCGCTCGGCAGCTATCGCGAGTGCCTTGCCGTGCGCCGCGAACTGCTGACGGCGCAGGCGGAAAACGATGCCCTGCGCAACGACATGTGCATCGCCCTGGGCAAGATCGGCCAGGCACTCGCAGCGGCGGGCGACCTCGCCGGCGCCCTCGACCACCACCGCGAAGCGCTGGCGTCGCGGCGCGAACTCGCCGCCAAGCACCCCGGCAACACAGCGTGGGCCGGCGACGTGGCGTGGAGCGAAGAGCGGGTTTCCGAACTGCTGGAGAAATTGCCGCCCGGCGCAGGGCGGGAGTCGTAGGGTGGCACATTACCCAAGAAAAGGCTCGACCTATGCGCCGACCGCGGCCCAGGTGAATGGTGGGCGCACCTGGTTCTGGATCAAATCGGTGCCCAAATCCTGGAGGTTGCTCATTCCGCCGATGTCCGGCTGCGGTGACCCGCCCGTCCAGCAGGCTTGAAGATTCGTCAACAGTTGCGAAAGCTGCTGGTTGAATGTGGCCTGTTTGGGACTACTCGCCGAGCCGTCAAAAGAGAAGACTCCGGGAAATCGGATTTGTGGTCCTACATAGTCCCATTTGCCTCCGACATTGATCAGTTGTTTGCCTTCGTGAATCTGCTTGAAAATGTAGTAGTGCGCGAGTTGGTTGCCATCTAGCGCCGGTTGATCAGGCGATTGTGGCGTACCCTCCCCTTCTCCCTTGATCCTTTGAATCGCCGCCAACGCGTCGTCGATTGTTTTGATCTGCCCCACTTGGTTCCCGGATTTCATAAATGGAGCGTTGGTATTTATCGCCGGGTTGTTGGACGTGAGCGCTGCCGCAATAGTACTGTAAAAAGCCCCGATCGTCCCCGGTGGGGATTCTGCCAGCGCAATCGGATTAAATTCGGGGTGTTCTATTTGCATAAAGACTTCCAATTGCCCGCGCGACAGGGGGAGCAGATCGACGGGCAGCGCCTGGTGAATGCCTCCGGGCAGAGTGTTGGTCGGATACGTCGGTAGGAACGAAGCGTTGGCGATTGCAGGCGTGCCGCCGATCGCGCTCAGAATGTTCCCTGCCAAGCCGAAATGATACATCTCCTGGATGACGACGCCATGAATCATGGTCATGACGTTGTCGGGATCGTTATTGAAGTCGATCGACCACTCTGCGCACAGATAGGGAGGAATGGTCGAAAACTCGAGCTGCATGGCGACTTGCAGCGCCGCCTTGAGATCGTCGGTCGTCTGGATTCCGTCGCGAACGAATTGGGCAATTGTTTTCACTGTCTGCTCCCGATGATGGAAAGTCGCGGTGTCGATAAGAAAGTCACTGCGCCTGATCTTCTCCCCACAGAGAGCGTCCGGGAGCGCGCAAGAGGACATTGGCTTGGAAAACTCCATTCGGCCCCGTCATTCCGACGATCTTTGCGGAGTCGCCAGGCGTGACGATGCGCGCCTGACTGGCCTTTACCGCCGGCGTGAAATCGACATTGAGGACGCGGCCGTCCCGCAGTTCGAGCAGCAGAGTGGTACCATCAATTTTCAGGACCGTTCCCCAGTAGGTGGGTCCGAGCGCCGGTTCGGCGGGGCGCGCGACAGCCGCCGCGAGCACCTTCACCTGCAAGTCCGCAACCTCGGCCGGTGGTTGCGGGCGCTTCAGCCCGAATATGCTGAGCTGGCGA
The DNA here is from genome assembly GCA_019243195.1 of Hyphomicrobiales bacterium. Taxonomy (GTDB): domain Bacteria; phylum Pseudomonadota; class Alphaproteobacteria; order Rhizobiales; family Xanthobacteraceae; genus AP-16. Next base: position 12,684 of record JAFAUQ010000201.1, on the reverse strand, counting down.
TAGCTCGCAACATAGACCATGCCATTCGCCACCGTCGGCACGATATTGGATGCGCCGCCGGTTTTCGGCCAACTGCCGGCGATGCCGGACCACAGCAGCGTCAACTGACCGCCGGAGGCGGCGGCGTCGAACGCATACAGCGTCACGAGGTTATTGGCCCCGATGGGCCGGCCGACCGCCCAGATGACCCCCGTCCGAGCCGAGCTGCCGTTGGACGAAACCGAGGTGAAGAAGCCGCCAACCTGGCCAGATTCCGCGATCTGGGCGGACGCCTCCAGCGTCAGCGCCGGAGTTTGCGCGGTGTCCACCAGCCAAGTGGTCAGCGTATGCCCCCCGCTGGTAACGACTCGCGCCTTGCCGTCCGCACCTTCGAAGAACGAAGGGCCGCAAGCGCAATAATCGATCTTAACATTTTTCGGGACATCCGGCGTATGAAAGCCCCCCAGATCGTCACGATTGAGAATGAACACCCTGCCATCCTTGCCAGCCATCACCGCGAGATGAGGAACCGTCTCCGCTGCCATGTCCGGCAGGACCATGACGCCACCAGAACCCAGATCCCGGTCTTGTGCGTCCAGCAATTTCGCGTTGTTAGGTGTGAACAAATCTTTGGCAGGGTCTTTGATCGAAAGATCGGGCGACAGCTTGACCACACTCTCGCCGATGTTCAGCATCCCGTCGTAAGTCCCAGGCGCGGTGTTGCTGGTCGAGAAGAAAATATTGCCGGCCGTATCGGCCGACAGTCCATAGCCCGACATCCAGACCGACGAAAGGTAACAGGGCTGGTTGCCGGCATAGGTGCACGGCGCCGTCGGGGTGTCGGTCCTCTTGTTGGTCAACTCGCCGGAGCCCACGGGCGCAAGCGTGGCGGCATTCCATCCGAGCACCCATCCGCGCGAATACAGGGCCTTGAAGTCGCAGAAACTGGCGAACCCAGCGTAGATATTTCCGCCCGCCTGTAAGAGCGCCGCGCGCTGGCGCTGATACGTGGCATTGAAAACAAAATCCGTTTGATCGCCCAGTTTTTGCTTGGCCGCCACGATCTTGGGCGACCCGGCCCTGTCATCGAGAGTGCTCAGATCGAGGGCGTGCAGCTTGTAGGTGGGGCCGTCTGTTTCGAGCGTATATGTGACGAGGTAAAGGGTTTTCGTCTGTATGTCGATCGTCGGCGTACTGCCAATCCCGATAATGTCCGAATTGTTGTAGCATGCAAAAGGGGCTGGTACCGCCTTGCCGAGATTGACGCGCCTCAGCTGCTGTCCGGACCACGCGTCGAGGGCGTAAACCGAGTTGGCGGCTGTGACCACATAAACCACGTTGCGCGTTCCAAAATCCTTGATCGGCTGGTTGGTGACGATCAGAGGCTGAGCATCGATCTCCTCATCGAGGATGTCGGAGCCGACCTGCGCCACCAGGCCGAAGGAACTGGCCGTGACGTTAGTGGCGTTGATGGTATTTTCGCTCTTGTTCCACCCATTCCGTCGTGCGTCGTTGTGGTAGGTCAGGACATCAGTGCAGCCCACCACGATAGCATTGGAAAGCCTGGTGGCGCTTCCCACTTGCTGCGCCACCTGCACGGTATCGCCATCCACGAGACGCGCGGGCGATGTAATGCCTATAGCCACGTCGCCGGCGCTTCCGGACGCATGATTGTTGTCAGCACCGTTGATCCGCACGACCAGGGCCGCGCCAGTGTTGGTATTACTGGCCGTCACCGATTTTTGGTCGGAGCAGATTGGCCCGACTAGGGTCGGCGCGACCGCCGCCTGCTGCGCCGAACCGGAGATCGAAACCAATCCCAGACAGCCGGCCGTAAAGGCCACAGCTAGTAATTGCAATCTCCAGCTTTTTTTGCAAACCATGTTCTCCTCCGTACTAGCAAGACAAAATATAACAACCCAATCAGAGGTACACACCTCTCCCGCGCTAGTCAACAAGACCCGCGAGCCGAAGGGAATCGCGAGGAGCTTCTTTGCGTCAGCGCAAATGCCAACCGGGAGCGAGAAGCCGGCGGATTACAGCCTGCGGCGTGACTAATACGCCCGCCTCTTCGTTGCCCTGGAGGGTGCCTTGCAATGACGCGCGGGCCTGCCGCAGGCTCCCATCATGTTTTGGACACACACGCGTGCTGGGGATAGCGTCCGCCTACCGGGAGCGCGGACATGCGGCACGGATTCATCTGGTTTATCGAATTATTCAAGCTGGCCAGCGGCCGGCGGGTTCACCCCCTGAGCACGGAATGCCCGATCTGCCGGCAGATGGTCCGGCTCCACGTGAACAAGGGCGGCCGGCAGCACATGTACGCGCACGCGCGCTCCCTTTACGACGGATCGCGGTTCTACGCGCATTCTGTCGCCAAAATGAAATGCCCGGGCTCACGCACGCTGGCGGTATTCGATCCTCGCCCGAACGAGCACCAGCGATTCAAGTTGCCGGACGCGCTGCGGTAGCTATTGGCGTCGGCGCCATCGCGCCGTTACTGAACGGTGACGGCGATTGTCGTGTGAATGATTGTACCGCTGCCGTCGGAGTCGTAACCGACCGTATCGCTCCCGTGGAAGCCAGGCTTCGAGCGATACATGATCTTCTTGCCCGTGATTGTCTTGCCTGCGCATTGCCCGGTGTCACCGGATCCGGGCGTGCTCGGCGGCAAGACCTCATCGGCTTCGACCGACCACGCGGTCCCATTCTCGGGTTGGCGGGTGAAGGTGATCTTGACCGGCTGTGAATTGCAATTGCGGTCCCACCGGCTGGAATAGGCAAGGCGGGAATCGAGCCCCGACTTCGCATTGCGCGAAAGATTCATGGTTTTCTCCGCCGCCGAGGCCCCGCTTGCCGCTGAAAAGATGACGGCAAATACGATGGTCGTGATCAAGTGCTTGTGCATGTCACCCCTCCGATTTCTATAATGATAAAACATGCACGGGCAGAGCGCTACCCGTATCACCGGTCTCGATGTGCTGCCGTTGCGCAACCCGCGCGACTGACCGAAAATGACCGAGCCGGCTTTGAACTGCGGCAGAGGGAGCAGCAAGATGGACCGAAGAGCATTCCTGAAGTCGGCAGCCGGCGCCGGCATTCTCGGTGCAGCCGGGATAGCGACGCCAGCCATCGCGCAAGGCGCCGCCGCGCGCGTGATGCGCCTCGTCCCGCACGCGGACCTTGCGAACTTCGATCCGATCTGGACGACGGCCTATATCGCCCGCAACGCCGGCCTCTTGGTGTGGGACACGCTCTACGGCGTCGACGCCAAGCTCAACGTGCAGCGGCAGATGATCGAGACCGAGGAGGTGTCGAGCGACGGCCTGACATGGACGTTCCGGCTGCGGCCGGGTCTTAAATTCCACGACGGCGAGCCGGTGTTGGCGAAAGATGCGGTCGCCAGCATCAGGCGCTGGGCGGCGCGCGATTCCATGGGCCAGATGCTCAAGGCCATCGAGCAGGAACTGGCAGCGGTTGACGACCGTACGTTCCGCTGGCTGCTCAAGAAGCCCTATCCGAAAATGCTGCTGGCGCTCGGCAAGATCAGCACGCCCTGCTGTTTCATCATGCCGGCGCGTGTCGCGGCGACCGATCCGTACAAACAGATCGGAGAATACGTCGGCAGCGGCCCGATGCGCTTCATCCGTAACGACTGGGTACCGGGCGTCAAATCCGCTTTCGAGAAGTTTGACGGCTATGTGCCGCGCCAGGAAGAGGCGTCATGGATGGCGGGAGGCAAGCGCATCGTGGCGGACCGCATCGAATGGATCACGATGCCCGATCCGGCAACTGTCGCCGCGGCGTTGCAGACCGGCGAAATCGATTGGTGGGAGATCGCAATTCCCGATCTCGTGCCGCTTTTGCGCAAAAACCGCAACATCGGAGTGGACATTCAGGATCCGCTCGGCAACGTCGCCATGCTTCCCATCAATCACGTGTTCCCGCCGTTCAACGACGCGCGGGCGCGGAGCGCCATCCTCCTGGCCATGAGCCAGGAAGAATACATGCGCGCCTACGTGGGCGACGACACCAGCCTGTGGAAGCCGCTGCCCGGGTATTTCACGCCCGGCACGCCGCTCTATACCGAGGACGGCGGCGACATCCTCAAAGGCCCACGCAAGCTTGACATTGCTAAGCAGCTGCTGGCCGAGAGCGGCTACGCCGGCGAGCCGATCGTGTGCATGGCGGCCCAGGACATCCCGCACCACAAGGCGTGGGGCGACGTGACGGTCGATTTGTTGAAACGGCTCGACCTGAATGTTGACTTTGCCGCCGTCGATTGGGGCACCGTGGTAGCGCGCCGCGCACAGAAGAAGCCGCCGAGCCAGGGCGGCTGGCATATGTATCATACCTCGATCTACGGCGTGGACAGCGTTACTCCGACTTACACTTTCCTCCGCGCCGACGGCAGCGTAGCGGTGAACGGATGGCCCAACAGCCCAGCGGTGGAAACCGAGACCGCCGCCTGGTTCGACGCAACGACACCCGAGGAGGAAAAGGCCGCCGCGCGGCGGCTCAACAAGGCAGCGATCGAGGACGTGGTCTACGCGCCGCTCGGTTGGTACCTGCGCTACTACGCTTGGCGCCGCACGCTCACCGGCGTCACGCAAGGACCGCTGCCGTTCTTCTGGGGCGTGAGCAAGATGGTGTGAATGCGGCGGTGCGGGGGGCTCGCCGGACCGGTTCCGGCTTTAAGCGCCTGTTTGGTCGAGCGTAGATGCGCGCCAGCTTTGCGCGGAAAGAAAACAATGAGATCGAACGTACACTCAGTCGCTCCGAACGGCGCTCTTCGTGAGTCGTCTGTGGCGTTTACACTCACGGAGACGCGGCGATGTTGCGGGGCACCGTGTGCATTACCAAATGTCCATCAGGGGAGATCTGTTCTCTGATCTGCCTGACCACCTGATTGTAGTCCATTTCCGAGTTGCACATCAGCACATCGATCAATGCCAGCTGATATTCCGGCCAAGTGGTGATTATGATGTGCGATTCCGCCAAGAACACCGCGATGGTAAGGCCCTGGGGCTCATATTTAACCTGAAACTCGCCGACCGTGCGCGCCCCGACAGCGGCAGCTGCGGTTTTTGCCGCTTCCACAAGTTTAGCCGCGTCTTCAATAATCGCCTGGCAGCCATACACTTCTGCGAGGGCGTGAACTATCAACATCCGTGGGACTCCTTTGACTTATAGTCTATCCGCCAAATTTGCCTCTGCCTCACCCCGATGCTATGGCGGCGCGCCAGGGAAATGATCCATGGTCGACGAGTCAATTTTGGAGTCGGTAGCGCGGGCGACTCGGCTGCGCGAAGGCCCCCCCGGCGTCCTGGCCGTTCTTCGTGCCGTATATCGCGCCGGTTCCCTGCGGTTGCAAGACGTGGCGCGGCAAGCCCGATTGCCCTTGCCGGTCGCCACCGCCATTCGACGAGAGCTTGAGAAGCTCGATTTTCTTGAGCGCAAACACGGGTTATCTTTGACCGAGAAGGGACGCACGTTCGTCGAGCATGAGCTCGGCCTAGGTTTGAAGACGGATGTCACTTGCCCGACTTGTGCGGGGCGTGGCGTGGTCGTTCCTCCCGATTTCCATGCGCTCATCCGGCGTTTGAGCGAGATCACGGCTTCCGCACCATCCGCTGATGTTACGCTCGATCAGGCCCCGTGCACGCCGGAGACCGCAATGCTGCGTGCGCTCGTGATGCTGCAGAACGGCGCGCTCGAAGGCCGAAGAGTGCTCCTTCTGGGGGATGACGACTCAGTGTCGATAGCCATCGGCTTGCTTGGCCGCTCGCTCGGCCACGACGATCTTACCAGGGGCGTTGTCGTCGCCGACGTTGACGATCGTTTCCTGTCCTTTATCAGTGCGGCCGCCAAAAAGGAGCAGATACGCATCGATACGGTGCACCACGACCTTCGTGACCCGTTGCCGGATGCTCTCACGGATTCATTCGATACGATCGAAACCGACCCGCCCTACACGTTCGAGGGGGCGCGCCTCTTCCTCGCGCGAGGACGCGAAGCGTTGTCGCTAGAGGGCAGCGGCGTTTGCTTCTTTTCCTTTGCGCAGTGGCCCGCCCCGCAGATGCTCGAACTTCAGGAGCTTTTTGTCGCGTTCGGTTGGGCCATTCGGAATGTTTGGCCGAACTTCAACAGGTATGCCGGCGCGACCGTGCTCGGCAACGCCGGCCAACTAATCGAGTTGCACCGGGGCAAGGTTGTCGCTTCCGATTTGCCGACATGGAGCGGCCCTCTTTACACCGCCGACGTGAACCCGCGTTCACGCGCCTACATATGTGCCGAATGCGGCGCCCAACTGGTCCTCGGACAAAACCGAACACCGGACACGATCGAAGCGTTGAAGGCGGTCGGATGTCCCGTTTGCAGCGGTCGAGCGTTCCACCGGCAAGCCGGGAGAGGGTGACGACCGCCGGCCGACGAGTGACTGCCGCGCTTCACCTGACGTGCGATTAAGATCCAGCGGAGACTGCAGATGACCGAGAAGCCGCAATTCTGGCTGAGACCCCTGGCTTTGCCGGACATCGAAACGGTGGCAACCTTCGAGCGGGAGATTGCGAAGGTATCTTTTCCGGACGATCCCATCACCGATCTGAAATTCTACATGAAAAAGGTCGGTCGCCTCGTCGGCGACCCCAATGTCGCGGCGATCGTTGCCGAATCCGAGGCTGGAGTGGTCGGCTGGGCGTACGTCAGCAAGCGGCAGAACTTCATCACGAAGGAACCATACGGCGACTTTCACAGCATTTACATCAGCCCTTCGCAACGCGGCACCGGCGCTGCATCGGAGCTGGTCCAAGCGATCTTCGATTTCTGTCAAAAGGAAAAACTGGATCGCGTTGTGTTTCGCACGAGGGCTACAAACGAGAGGATGAAGGCCGTATTGGCGCGCTTCGGATTTGTCCCGACTCAAATTTTCTATGAAAAAGCGCTTGCTATCGACGACCGAGTCAGTGCGGACAAGCCGGCGCGTTGACCAGAACCGACGCTACAGGCGCGGCAGCACCGCGCCTAACCGCCTGGATCGAGCACGCTGATCTCCCCTCCGGCACCGCTTGCCCTGATGGTATGTTCTCTCTCCATATGGTCCAAGGGTAGGTGAATGAGTGGCCAGAACGCGACGTCGAGCCCGAAAAGCGCGATCTCATCTGATTGGCACTCGAACTGCCAAGGCGGCGAGGTGGCAGAGATTCTCTTGTGCCTGCAGCGCATCGTACCACCCAATACTGCCGTTGTGGCGGCCGCAGTCGCGGATGCGACGGCCGATCTCTATCCGCAAGAGCTGCGCGCCATCGCCAAGGCGGTAACCAAGCGGCGGCACGAGTTTGCGACAGGACGCGCGCTTGCACGACTGGCACTCGCTCAGCTCGGGTACGGAAGGATGCCGATCCCGGTCGGCCCGCAGCGCAGACCGATGTGGCCCGCCGGTACGATAGGAAGTCTCTCCCACTGCCGCGGCCTGTGCGCGGCCGTTGTAGCGCGGACGCCGCAGACCCGGGCCCTGGGTCTCGACCTCGAATGGATCCGGGACGTATCAGAAGAGATCGTGTTCACGATCACGACGGCGACCGAACTTGCCCGCAACCGGAACGAAATTCCCGAGACGGAACTGCCGGGATGTCTGTTCTCGATACGGGAGGCTGTTTTCAAGGCCTACAATCCGGTTACGGAATCATTCCTGGATTTCAAGGACGTAGAGGTCGAACTCGACGGGCGAACGAACTCTTTCGCGGCGCGGCTCGCAAACGGCCAACGGCCCTCTTTCCTGGGAAGTCGGATAATTGGCGGTCGATTTGCCGTTGTGCGCGGGTTTGCAGTTTGCTTGGTCGCCGCGCCGACAGGTTGAGCCAGGCAATATCAACCGCGCGAACTCATTTGAAACGTTGAGTTCTTTGACGATCACGAGATCAACATTGCGCTCGTAATCCGTTCGATCCCCCTACTCCTTCACTGAGTTCGCAAGCCCAGATTCGCCCTGGTCACGGCTCGACGCAAGGATCTTCGAATGGTTCGAGATACTAGCGTGCGATGCGCGGCGGAAATGGACCGGGAAATCAGCTAATTATTGGTCGGAGTGGCAGGACGCGGGAATTGGTGGGCCCGGGAGGACTCGAACCTCCAACCAGACCGTTATGAGCGTGCCCTTCACACCGCGGAATTTCCTAGGTTTTTCAGGTCTCAGGTATCGCGGCACGTTTTGCGGCCAATGAAATGACCAACGATTGCCGGTAGTTCTTCTCGCCCGCAATGGCCTTCGCCGCGCTCTGCATATGGGCAGGGTGGTGGTGCCCGTACGTCTCCTCGACCATCGCCGGTGACATCCCGAGAAAGCCGGCAGCTTCCCATATCGATACGCCAGCCTGCATAAGCCAGGTAGCGGCCGTATGGCGCAGCGTATGAGGGGTTACCCGGCCGGACAACTTGGCAAGCGAAATAGCGCGCCCATAACCAACCTTGATCGACCGAACGGGCTTGCCGTTCCACTCGACGAAATAGTCTTTGACAATACCGAGCTGGACCCATCGCCTCAAGTGGGAAAGGAGCCGCGCCGGGACCGGCACAGGCGGCTGACGTTTATTCGTGGCTCGGCGGCCTTCGGCTAGGCGATAGAAAATGCCGCGTTCCAAGTCTACGAACGATTTGCCGGGTGCGGTCATAACTGCACCAGGTCGGGTTCCCGTGTACAGCGCGACGAGGATGAACCGCGCTAGGTGGCGTAACGGATAGCGGTCCGTAGGTATCGTCGTCCCCCTGCGGGTGCCTCGGTGGACAGTCTGGATTTCGCGTGTCCGCCAGCAAACTCGCAGTAACCGCGCGACTTCGGCACGTGTCAGCCATCGATCGCGCGAAGGCCCCTTGTCGGGCAAAACAACACGCACAACGCCACGATGGAGTCCTTCCTTGGCGTGGTGGTTAATAGCCGCCCGCAAGTCCTCCAAATCACGGCGTGCGCCCCCCTATTCCCCCGGTGTTGAACGTACCTTCGGCATGATGAGGCCATGACACCCGAAAGCACCATGCCACCCCAAAACTCATTAAGCCGACCTATGCGAGAAAGAAATTTCTTCTGGTCGGTGTGCCGGGTGGCACAATCCTCGACGTAGATCGAAAGAACATCTGCGATATCGATGAGTTCGAGATCGCGTATTTGACGACCGGGGCTATATTTCTCAGAAATATATGTCGCTAACAGCTGTTCCGCGCGGTCAGCTTCGCCTTCAGCGCATCCCGTGGCGATATGCTTTCCGCGATCGAGGATGATCCACGTTGCGTAATGGATGACTTTGCCCGCCTTATTCCGTCGCGCCGGCCGCAGCCAGAGTCTCGCGCCCTTTCTTCTACGCATTTGGCCCTCATCTGCTCAATGTGAGCAAGCGTAGTATACTGTTTTCCAGCGATCCGCTCGACAACGAGCCGGCCTCTAGCGTGCTCCCTCCTTAGACCAGCTGCCGTCATCGAACCGTCAGGAAATGCCAACGACGCTGCCACGCTGAGCCGCAGGGGGGTATCTGGGCCGATCTGGTCTGGTCGTGGGATATCGAGTTCGGCGCCTATACGTCGCGTCTCCCGCGCCATAACTTTCTCGACCACTGCAGGGCCTCCTCAATAGGTACTCTCGCGGCAGCCTGTCCGCCCATGCATTATGGCATTGTAGACTGCTGAGGTCCTGACAATAGTTGTGCGGAAATTGATATCAGGGCGTCGTTGATTTTACCACATTGCGCTTGCCCAATACCCTCCGAAGTGCCGTGCTGACCTCAGTCAGTGAGATCTCAGAATCTATCGCCTTCAGTGTGGTGTAGACAAACTGTGGGCCGCGATAAATAAACTCCTTTTCAGATTGGCCAGGTGCCGTGCCCAAACTTAGCCCCATCTCGCTACCGACGAAGTCTCGCCAAAGTTCAACTAGATCTCTGGTCGCCCGTTCAGTATGGCTGCGCTTTTTCGCACCTGCAGTTCCTTTAACCCGAAGACAGTCATCGCACGCATTGCCCAGACCCTGGAGCAATTGCGCCAGCGACATGTTGCTTTGGCCCACTTGTGCGCTGAACAGCGGGTGCTCGGTTCGCATTTTCATTCGAACGCTCAGAAACGATAGTGCAGTAGTAGGCGAAAGTTCGTGAAGAAGCCCTGACAGCGTGTCGGTAGCCCGTCTGATTGACTTAATCTGATCACGATACCATTTTTGGTTCGGCCGATCGAAATCTCGTTTAAGAGCCCAATAGGTAAGCGCTATTTTACGTAACCGGTCTCTGACGATGGCAGTCTTTTTGTTGCCTCTGACTTTGAGCGCACCGAGTGCCATCTGGAGCTGGTCGCCAGAAAGATGCGAAACAGTCCTGTGATCATATAAGCCCCACGGCACCCACTGGCCATAATTCGGGCGATTGCTCGGAAATCGTGATAGTTTCATTAATTCGTCCTTAGGGTAGACTAGCTGCTACGGCGATGGTACCAACTTTGCCGTCAATGTGAAAAAATTGGCTCCGGACAAGACGCGAATAACGCCCAAGCGAATTCTTTAGTCACGACCCGACTACTGTTAATGCTGGCGACCTGGTCGTCACAGCTTAGTACCGCAACGATTCGCCGGTATTCCTCTATCGAGGAGGTTCTGAATGGGAGGCAATGCTCTCGGTCCTAGAGCGCATCGAGTGATACACGAAATGGTTGAAAAACTCACGGCGATCTACAGCGGCTTGTCCCGAAAGAAGGACGATATCTTCACGTACCTTATCGAGGTCTATGTCAATGCTGCTGAGCTGCCGAGACTTGGCAATGCGTCGGCCGTTAGATCAGCCATTGCCAACATTACCAGTCACAAAATCGACCTACGCACAGCCAGATCACCCGTTCGCCTGTTGATCGAGGGGACTTGTGAAGGCGAAGTCAAGGCGAGGTCCCGTTATGCGAACGCGCTACGATTTGCGAAAGTGAATGGTTGTCCGCCGGCAGCCCTGAGGACATTCATTGGGGAGAATGGTGGGATCGAAGCGTGCGCAAAAAAATACACCGCCTGTCGCTAACACCAACGCTCGGTACTTCAAGTGAACAACCGTCGCCCCACTAGCCTATCACAGAAGCGGGCCGGAACATCAAAATTTGCGATCGCGCCGCAGTGCAGTCCAGGCGATCTTCGCTCAAAGCGAACAAAATGCTGATCATTCAGTATTATGCACTTAGTTTTATACTGAGTACTGATCAATGATGGCTATACCAAGCAATTGACCGCATGGCTCGTGAAACCGGAATGACTTATTTTTCGACCATTATTCACCTAAAGCGAATTGCGATAACACGCTACCAAGAGACCGCTCATGGATGTCGATCGACTTCTCAGCAGTGCGGACAGATGGGATCGCAAATATAAAGCGGCACTCAGCGAGGCTATTCGCAGGCATGAAGCCCCGAGCCAAGCCGAAGATACCATCCGAAAGTATTTGGGCATAGAGAATCGCCACGAGTTCAGTCTGGTTAACCCACATTCTACGAGCATCTTCCGGCGCCAGCTCCTGCTCGAAGTGATTGATGTCGAGCAGTCCGATTTCACGCCTGGGATAACTATGATGCTCGCCAGCTTTGTCGATCGCGAATGGGCCTGTTGCGATCGCACCCTAGAATTTGATTATGCCCGAGCAAAGCAGAAGGTTCGCAATGCCATGGTTGGTCGAAATTTTTTAGGCGTATTCGAAGCCGCCTTCTACCCTGAAACGAAATTGGGAGATAAATGGAAAAGTCGGCAACCTAGTGTCGTTCCATTGCCATGCCGTTCACTGGGGGACCAGTCCGGCTACGCTGCGTCGCCACCAGCGGCAAATCTATTCGAGATTTGAACCCATTGATCGGGGGAAGCAAAAATATCCACGATTTGACACCCTAGGAACGATCGAAGAGTTACTCAAAGCCGTCCGGTACCTCACCAAGCTGCCCTATTTGGGTAAGAAAAAGGAACACAGGGGCTATGGGAGATTCAGTCAAATCGATACGGAACTTCAGCCGATCCATCATTATCGGTTATTCCGATTCCTCAGGAAGCACACATTATTCACGGCATGGCTTGCTGGCGGAGAAGGTACGAAAGTTCTTCGATCCGCCCGCCAACGAGCTTTAGCTGCTGCGGGACGAGGCTGATTGCCGGGTTGGCAATTGAATCATGCTTGATCCTAATTTGACGTGGCAAAATTGTAGGCAGCCGGCTGCCAAGCCAACTGATGGCAAAAATGACGTTTTGCCATCAGTCTTCAAAGCGTTGCCCATCGAAAGCTGCAAGCGTCAGTAACACCTGATTGTCAAAGCTGCACGCGTGGCCGTTCCGCTTGCGGTCGTTAGCAGGGCGAATATTAAAAAGAGCACTCAAAGCGATTGCTGACGTGACGACTGCCGTGCAAATGCATTATCTTGTCCCTAAAGCGATCGAGGAGCGAGAGGAGCGATTGCGGAAGCGGAGAATATTCTGAAAGAGACCTTCGGTCAAAACCGCTAGGTCTCGCTGTCGTAAGCACATGAGTTGTCCGGGTTAGGTAGCACACGAGTTGTCCGGTTTTCTGCCTCCGGGTGGAGGCGAATCAATGAACCGGGCGACGTGGCTACAGGGCCGGAGAATGCAGAAGTTTCGGGACGTTTTGGGCCGCTGGGAGCGGCGCGAGCTATCGATGATGGAGGCCGGGGAGTTGCTGGGAATGTCGGAGCGCC
>JAFAUQ010000177.1 GCA_019243195.1 Hyphomicrobiales bacterium | reverse complement strand
TTGCGGGCCGCGCACGGCGCCGAAGGTGACGTGCACGCCGCCGAAAACCTCATACCAATGCGCCATTGGCTGCGCGGAGAAAAGTTCGTCGAGGATGGCGGTGAGCTGCGGCATGTTCGCCATCAGCTTCGCCGGATCGGAGAACCGTGGATCGGTTAGGAGATCCGGCCGGCCGATGGCTTTCGCCACAGCGGCCACCTTGTCGGGCGTGACGATGAGAACGAACCAGATGTCGTCGGCAGAGCGATACACGTTAAGCGCCGCGCTCGCGGGGTTCTTGCGATCGTGCAGCCCGTAGAACTTCGCACCGGCGAGCGCGGCCTGGATCGAAACGCTCGCCGACCAGACACCCTCGGCAAGCAGCGACGTCGTGACATACGCCCCTTGGCCCGTGCGCTCGCGGCGGTAGAGCGCCGTGACGATTGAGGAATAGATTCCGACCGCCGTGGCATTGTCGCCGCTGCCGCCCACCGGCCAGGTCGGCGGCGCACCGGCATCGCGCGTCATCGACAGCAAACCGCTACGAGCCCAGTATGACGTGATGTCGAAGCCGGGCAGATCGGCATCCGGCCCCTTTTCGCCGAAGCCGGTGAGGTCCGCGTAGATCAGGCGCGGGTTCCACAGCACCACGTCATCATATTCGAGCTTTAGTTTCTTGCGGGCGGGATGCGGCGTATTGACGATGAGCACGTCGGCCCAGGTGACCAGCTCCTGAAGCACCTGCTGGGCGCTCGGCGATTTCAGATCGAGCGCGATGCTGCGCTTGTTGCGGTTGGCAAGATGAAACTGATAGGGCTCATCTGCCAGCGGTTGCGGCGCGATCTTATGCCCAATTCTCCAGGGGTCGCCGTTCGGCGGCTCGACTTTGATGACGTCGGCGCCGAAATCGGACAGGATCACGGCAGCGGCAGGACCCGCAACGTAGGTCGAGAAGTCGACGACTTTGAGTCCGGAAAAAATGTTGTCGGTTGCCATCGGAGTTCTCCTGCATGTGCCCGTCGGGTTTCTTCACCGTCCGTGGAACTGGGCCGGACGTTTTTGCAGAAAGGCCGACGTGCCCTCCTTCTTGTCCTCCGTCCCGGCGCAAAGACCGAAGTAGGACGCTTCCAGCGCGAAGCCTTCGCTCTGGCTCGTGTCCATTCCTTTGTTGACCGCCTCGAGCGAATATTTGATGCCGAGCGGCGCGTTGACGGCGATCTCTTTGAGGATTGCTTCCGCGCGCGGGATCAGGTCCGCAGCCGGCACGACCTCGTTGACGAGCCCGATGCGCCATGCCTCCTGCGCGCTGATCATGCCTCCGGACAGAATGAGCGCAAGCGCGCGGCCCTTGCCGACCAGCCGCGGCAGCCGTTGGGTGCCGCCGCCGCCGGGAAGCAATCCCAGCTTGACCTCGGGCTGCCCAAGCTTCGCGTGCTCGACGGCAATGCGGATGGTGCAGGCCATCGCAGTCTCGCAGCCGCCGCCCAGCGCAAAGCCGTTGATCGCCGCGATCACCGGCTTGCCGAGATTTTCGATGAGATCGAGCACGCCTTGTCCGAAGCGGCTGGACCGTTCGGCGTCGATCGCGCTCGCATGCGCAAGTTCGCCGATGTCGGCGCCGGCGATGAATGCCTTGTCGCCCGCGCCGGTGAGAATGACGCCGCGCACCGCCGCGTCATCACGCGCATCCTCGAAGGCCGTGCGCAGGTCGCTCCAGGTGGCGGCACTGAGCGCGTTGAGCACCTTCGGACGGTTGAGCGTCACATAGGCGATTGCGCCGCGTTTCTCGTAGAGGACATTCGCGAGCGTGAGTGCCGTCGTTGCGGCAGTGGGCGCCGTTGCGGGCGAAGGCGTGAGAGTTGCTGTTGCCGAGGACATGTTGATATCTCCTGCCTGAGTGGCGAGCCGACGCAACGGCTCGCTTGCGGCGTCAGACGAACGCGCTGAACCCGGTGACCGCCTTGCCGACGATCAGGTGTTGCATCTGATAGGTGCCTTCGTAGGAATAAAGCGCCTCGGCGTCCGCGAAGAAACGCGCAACGCCGTAGTCGACGACGATGCCGTTGCCGCCGAGCAGCTCTCGCGCCCAGGAAACCGTCTCGCGCATCTTGGCCGTGGTGAACGCCTTGGAAAGCGCTGCTTGCTGGTCGGTAAGCTTGCTTTCATCGGCGAGCTGTGCCGTCCGAACCACCATGCATTGGCATGCCGTGATGTTGCTGAGCATCTTGGCAAGGAGGTCCTGAATGAGCTGGAACGAGCCGATCGGCTTTCCGAACTGCAATCGCTCTTGTGCGTACTTGAGCGCGTGCTCGTAAGCGCCCATCTGACATCCAGTCGACTCCCACCCAACGTAATGCCGCGTCCCGCGCAGCACACGCGCGGTGTCGCGGAAGGACTGAGCGCGGGCCAGCCGATTTGCTTCCGGCACCCGGACATCCTTCAGCGTGATCTGGCCGTTCTGGACCACCTTGAGCGCGATCTTGTTCTGGATTTTCTCGACGCTGTAGCCGGGCGTGGTCTTGTTTTCGACGATGAAGCCTTTGACCTGGTTGTCGGCCAAGTCGCGCGCCCAGATGATCGAGATATCGCACCAGGGCGCGTTGCCGATCCACCTTTTCTGGCCGTTGAGGACCCATGTGTCGCCTTCGCGCTTTGCCGTCGTGGTGAGGCCGCCGCCGGTTCCCGAGCCGACCAGTGGCTCGGTCAGGCCGAAGCAGCCGATCTTTTCCATGCGCGCCATCGGCGGCAGCCACTTTTGTTTTTGCTCCTCCGATCCAGTGAGCGCGATCGAGCCCATCGCCAGGCCGCTGTGGACGCCGAAGAAGGTCGCGATCGAGGAATCGAACCGAGCCATCTCCATCGCAACGAGGCCGACCAGCAATTGACTTCCGCCGGCGCAACCGTAGCCCTCGATGCCGAGGCCACCGATGTTCAGCTCCTTGAAGGCGGGGAGCACTTCGAACGGAAATGCGTCTTCGATCCAATACTTGTCGATAATGGGCGCGACCTTGCTGTCCATGAAGTCGCGCACCTTTTTGAGAACCGCCAATTCATCGGCGCTCAAAGTCTCCGCGAACTGATAGAAATCGACGTTCGGCGGCGGCAGCGGTTTCGGTGTTGAAGGCTTGAGTGCAGTGGCTGCGGCGGTGGCCATTGGGATCTCCATCCTTTTCACATTGCCCGCGTTGACCTCTAGTTGACCCACATGCGCGGCCGAAGCGAGTGAAGGCCGGCAAATCGCGGCAAATAGTTGCAAACGAGCCGGCGCATCCGCGCGCGCCGGATCGGGTCAGCTGAAGCTGACCTCGCTGATGTCGATGGAGACCATCAGCATATCCAGGATCGGCCGGCGCCCCGGGCCGCGCGTATAGGCGCGCCGTTTGCTCGGCAGATGAATGCCGTCCGCCACGACGTAGTCCGACGTGAGTTGCGCCGCGTTGAACCCACCCGCAATGTTGACGTTGTAATCGTGGCGCCGCAGTTGGAGATCGCGGTCGAAGAAGAAATCCTGAACCAGGCTGTGCGTTTCGACCGAGCCCGGAAAGTGGGCGCGCAGAACCCGCCACGTCTCGTTGCCTTCGCTCCAGGGCGCGGTTTCCTCGACGGCAACTCCTTCCAGGATCAGCAGGAACGGTGTCGTCAGGTAGGTCCACAGGGCCTCACCGTTGAAATAGGCGCGGTGCAGCTCATCCCACGGTGTGCTCATCTGATGACCGGCAAACGAATCCTTTGGGTCGCGCCGTTCGGCGACGAGCGTGCCGTCAAGTTTTTCAATGGCAATCCTGTCCGGCGTGAACATCGTGCGCTGATCGGGCGCTCCGTAGGGCAATACCGATGAGCGCTGCTCGTGCAGCCACACGGCCATGCGCCGCGGCTCGGAATCCTGCAGTACTCCCTTGAGCGCAAAAAACCCGCCGCCGGTTACGATCGTCGCCTCGACCTTTTCGCGTTCACGCCACCGTGCCATGCCGCCATGCGCATCGATGACCGCCGTCAGGAGTCCGTTCGCCTTCGTGGCCATGACCTTTGGATCTCCAATCATCCAACCTCGCCCGCGCCG
>JAFAUQ010000068.1 GCA_019243195.1 Hyphomicrobiales bacterium | reverse complement strand
TCGTGGTCTGGGCGCATCACATGTACACGGTGGGGATGTCGACCGCGGTGCAGGCTTATTTCGTCGTGGCCACCATGGTCATCGCCGTTCCGACCGGGGTGAAAATCTTCTCCTGGATCGCGACCATGTGGGGCGGTTCGATCGAGTTCAAAACGCCCATGCTGTGGGCGATCGGCTTCATCTTCCTGTTTACCCTCGGTGGCGTCACCGGTGTCGTGCTCGCCAATGCCGGCGTCGATCGCTCGCTGCAGGACACTTATTACGTGGTCGCCCACTTTCATTACGTGCTTTCGCTCGGCGCAGTCTTCACCATCTTTGCGGGCTGGTATTACTGGTTCCCCAAGATTACCGGCTACATGTATTCGGACACGATCGGAAAGATTCACTTCTGGCTGACCTTCATCGGCGTCAACCTGGTGTTCTTCCCGCAGCACTTCCTCGGCCTCGCCGGCATGCCGCGCCGTATCGTCGACTATCCCGACGCGTTCCACTTTTGGAACGAGGTGTCGTCGTTCGGTTCCTATATCTCGGGCTTCGGCGTGCTCGTGTTCTTCTATGGCGTGCTGCAGGCGTTCCTGCGCAAGGAGCGCGCCGCCGACAACCCGTGGGGCGCCGGCGCGACGACGCTGGAATGGACCCTGCCGTCGCCGCCGCCGTTCCACCAATTCGACGTGCTGCCGCGGATCAAATGACGCTGCACGGCGTGGGTATCATGACACCTGCGTCGTCTACGGAGGCTGAATGACCGATTTGTCCGCGATCGAGCAGCGGGCCGAGCCGGCGCTGGCATTGAGCAGCGCCGAGGTCGCGGACTTCGTCGCGTTGATGAAACCGCGGGTGATGTCGCTCGTGGTGTTCACCGCCTTCGTCGGGCTGCTGCTCGCGCCCGGGCATTTTCACCCGGTGCTCGGCTTCGCGGCGCTCGTCTGCATCGCGGTCGGTGCGGGCGCGGCCGGCGCGCTCAATATGTGGTACGACGCCGATATCGATGCGGTGATGACGCGCACCGCGCGCCGCCCGATTCCGGCCGGCCGGGTGCTCCCCGGCGAAGCGCTCGGCTTCGGCGCGACGCTCGCGGTGGGTTCGGTGGCGATGCTCGGGCTCGCCGCCAACTGGTTCGCCGCCGCGCTCCTCGCCTTCACCATCTTCTTTTACGTCGCGATCTACACGGTGTGGCTCAAGCGCGCGACGCCGCAGAACATCGTGATCGGCGGCGCCGCCGGCGCGTTCCCGCCGATGATCGGCTGGGCCGCGGCGACCGGCGGCGTGGCGCTCGAATCCGTGCTCCTGTTTCTGATCATCTTCCTGTGGACGCCGCCGCACTTCTGGGCGCTCTCGCTTCTGCGCAGCGGCGAATACGCGCGCGCCGGCATCCCGATGCTGCCCGTCGTCGCCGGACGCGCCGAGACCAAACGACAGATCCTGCTTTACACCGGCGCGCTCGTGCCGGTGAGCCTCGCGCCATGGCTGCTCGGTTATGCCGGGTTTGTCTACGGCATCATGGCCGTTGCGGCCGGCGCGTTCCTGGCGCTGCTGGCCTGGCGCATCTGGACGGTGGCCGAGGGCCGGCCGAGCGACCTCGCCGCGCGGCGCCTGTTCGGCTTCTCGATCCTTTATCTGTTCGCGCTGTTTGCCGGGCTGCTGGCTGATCGCGCGATCCTCATCGGATGACCCATGGATGATGAGCGTTCGTCCGATAAAGGCATCGTGCTCACCGAGGAGCAGAAGCGGCGCCGTCGCGCCCGCTCGATCGCCATCGCGCTCGTGCTCGCGGCGCTGGTGCTGCTCGTCTACATCGTCACTATCGTCAAGCTGGGTCCCGGCGCGATCCAGCCCCCGCGCTGAACCGGTGCTGCGCCCATGAACGCCGTGCCCGACCGCAACAAGGCCCGCCGGCGCGACTTCCTCGTCGCCGCGGCCTGCGGCGCTTTCGTCGCCGTCATGGTCGGGGCGGCCTACGCCGCAGTGCCGCTATATTCCTGGTTCTGCCGCACCACCGGGTTCGGCGGCACGCCGATCGTGGCCGAGGCCGCCCCCGTCAAGGTGCTCGACCGCAAGGTAACGGTGCGGTTCGACGCCAACGTGGCGAGTGGATTGCCCTGGAAGTTCGAGCCCGAGCAGGTCGCGATCGACGTGCGCATCGGTCAGGTCGTGACGATCTACTACCGCGCGATCAACGAATCCGCGCGCGAGACCGTGGGGCAGGCGGCCTATAACGTCTCGCCGCCGACGGTCGGCGGCTACTTCGCCAAGATCAACTGCTTCTGCTTCACCGAGCAGCGCCTCAAGCCGCACGAGCGGCGCGACATGCCGGTCGTCTTCTATGTCGATCCGGCGCTGGTCGGCGATTCCGAGCAGGACGATCTCAACACCATCACGCTCTCCTACACGATGTATCCGGTGCAGCAGCCGGCCAAGCCGGTGGTGGAGAACGCGCGCCCGGCCGGGCGGAGCTAGTTTAGGGAAGGGACGTCGCCGATAAGGCCAGTCCTGATACGAACGGAGACGAAGCAAATGGCCGAGGCGCATACGACGCGGCATCACGACTACCACCTGGTCGACCCCTCACCGTGGCCGGCGGTGGGAGCCGTCTCGGCTTTCATCGCCGCGTTCGGCGGCATTTCGTGGATGCATCACTTCTACGCCGCCGCCCCGCTGGTGTTCGGCCTCGGCGTGCTTGGCATCCTCTACACCATGGCGGCCTGGTGGACCGACGTCGTGCGCGAAGCCGAGTTTCAGGGCCACCACAGCCGCGTCGTGCAGATTTCCCATCGCTATGGGATGATTTTGTTCATCGCCTCGGAGGTGATGTTCTTCGTCGCCTGGTTCTGGGCCTTTTTCAACACGGCGCTGTTCCCCGCCGACATGCATCAGATCGCGCGCGAGCAGTTCATCGGTGGCACTTGGCCGCCGAAGGGCATCGAGACGTTCGATCCCTGGCACCTGCCGTTGCTCAACACGCTGATCCTGTTGACCTCGGGCACCACGGTGACCTGGGCGCACCACGCGCTGCTCGAGAACGACCGTAAGGGACTCAAATGGGGCCTGATCTGCACCATCGCGCTCGGGCTCACGTTCACCTGCGTGCAGGCGTGGGAGTATTACCACGCGAAATTCGACTTCGCCGGAAACATCTTTGGCGCCACCTTCTTCATGGCGACCGGCTTCCACGGCGCTCACGTCATTATCGGCAGCATCTTCCTGATCGTTTGTCTGATCCGCGCCTTCGCCGGCCACTTCACGCCGAAGCAGCACCTCGGGTTCGAGTTTGCCGCCTGGTACTGGCACTTCGTCGACGTGGTGTGGCTGTTCCTGTTCACTTTCATCTACGTCTGGGGTGGGGGTCCGCACCTCGCCGGCGAGTGATGGCGGCGGCCGCGCGCGGGTCGGTCTCGCCCTACGTCGCGGGGCTCACGGCGCGGTGCCCGCGTTGCGGCGAGGGCAAACTGTTCGCCGGCTTTCTCACCGTGCGTCCGCGCTGCAGTGCATGCGGGCTCGACTATTCCTTCGCCGATGCGGGTGATGGCCCCGCCGTGTTCGTCATGTTCATCGCCGGCTTCATCGTGGTCGGGACGGCGCTCGTCGTCGAGATCAAATATGCGCCGCCGCTGTGGGTGCACGCGCTGCTGTGGATCCCGCTCATCCTGCTGGTGACGCTCGGCCCGTTGCGCCTGATCAAGGGCCTGCTCATCGCCCTGCAGTATCACCACGACGCGGCCGAGGGCCGGCTCGATCGCGGAGACCGCGCGTGACATTTCCGGCCGGCCCGGAGCGGCGCCGGCGTGGCCTCTTTGTTCCAGCCCTCTTCACGATCGTGGGCCTCGTACTCCTGATTGGCCTCGGCGTTTGGCAGCTCGAGCGCAAGGCGTGGAAGGAGGGGCTGGTCGATCAGATCACCCGTCGCATGAACACCGCGCCCGTGCCGTTGCCGCCGCCGGACCGCTGGTCAAGCCTCGACGCGGCGCATGACGAGTTCACCCGCGTCACTTTTCCCGCCGTTTTCGAGAACGATCGGGAGGCGCTGGTGTTTGCCGGCGCCTCGGCGTTCCGTCCCGACACGTCCGGCCCCGGCTATTGGGTGTTCACGCCGGCCCGGCTTGCCGATGGCGCGCGCGTTGCGGTCAACCGCGGCTTCGTCTCGGAAGCAAACAAAGACCCGGCCACCCGTGCCGCGGGCTTGATCAAGGATTCCGTCGACATCATCGGCGTGCTGCGCTGGCCCGAGCGTGCCGGCATCTTTACGCCGGCGGGCGAGCCCGCGCGGAATCTCTGGTTCGCGCGCGACCAAATCGCCATCGCGGCCGCCAAGGGCTGGGGCAACGTCGCGCCGTTTTACGTCGAGCAGGAGGCGCCGGCGCCGCCCGGTGGCCTGCCGCAGCCCGGCAAAATTACCGTCAACCTGCCGAACAACCACCTGCAATACGCGATCACCTGGTTCGGCCTCGCCGTGGTGCTCGCGGCCGTCTTCATCTCCTTCGTGCGCTCGCGCCGGCGCGAACCTAAAGCCGGATAATAAAACCATACCCGTTTAAGAACCGGCTTGGCTGCCCCTGGCCAAACCCCTATGTCTTCCGTATTCGACGCTCCATCATCCCGATGGGCTCTGGTCGGCCCGGCCGGAAGGATCGGACCCGTGCGCTACATTTCGACCCGAGGCGAGGCGCCCCGGCTCGGCTTCATCGATGTGACGCTCGCCGGTCTCGCCCGCGACGGCGGGCTCTATGTCCCTGAGTCCTGGGCCTTTTTCCCGCCTGACCGGATCGCCGCCCTCGCCGGGCAGGGTTATCCTGAGGCAGTTTGCGAGGTCCTGGCCCCGTACGTTGCCGGGTCGCTCGACCAAGCCGACCTCGCCGGGATGGCGCGTGACGCGTACGCCGGGTTTCGCAACCCGAGCGTGACGCCGCTGGTCCAGCTCGGACCCAATACATTCATCTTGGAGCTGTTTCACGGGCCGACGCTCGCGTTCAAGGACTTGGCGATGCAGTTCCTGGCGCGGCTCATGGACCATGCGCTGGCGCAACGGGGCGAGCGCTCGACCATCGTGTGTGCCACCTCGGGTGACACCGGCGGCGCCGCCGTCGAAGCATTCCGCGGCCGCCGCAATATCGACGTGGTGGCGCTGTTCCCGCACGGGCGCATTTCCGACGTGCAGCGCCGCATGATGACGACGGTCGCGGACGAGAACGTCCACGCGATCGCGATCGAAGGGACATTCGACGACTGCCAGGCGCTGGTCAAAGCGCTGTTCAATCATCACGCCTTCCGCGACCGCGTGCGGCTCTCCGCTGTTAACTCCATCAACTGGGCGCGCATCGTCGCTCAGGTGGTTTATTACTTCGCCGCTGCCGTCGCGCTCGGCGCGCCCCACCGGAAGGTCGCCTTCACGGTGCCGACCGGCAACTTCGGCGACGTGTTTGCCGGGTATGTCGCGATGCGCATGGGGCTGCCGATTGATCGCCTGGTGGTCGCCACCAACGTCAACGACATTCTGGTGCGGGTGCTTGCGACCGGCGACTACGCGCCGCGCGAGGTGGTCGCGACCGCGTCGCCGTCGATGGACATTCAGGTGTCGTCGAATTTCGAGCGCCTGCTGTTCGACGCCTATGACCGCGACGCCGGCGCGGTGCGCGCGCTGATGGGCTCGCTCGCCCAGTCGCGCCGGTTCTCGATCGCGCCGGGACCGCTCGCGGAAATCCGCGCACGCTTCGCCGCCGCCCGCGCCGACGAGGATGAAACCGCGGCCGCCATACGCACCGTCTGCAAAGAGGCGGATTATCTCATCGATCCGCACACCGCCGTCGCCGTCGCGGTCGCCGAGAAGGAGCCGCGCGATCCTTCGGTACCGATGGTCGTGCTCTCGACTGCGCATCCCGCGAAATTCCCGCAAGCCGTCGCCGCCGCCTGCGGGCGTACCCCGGCGCTGCCCGAGTGGCTCGCCGATCTTTCGTCCCGGCGTGAGCGTGTAACAGTGCTGCCGGCGGATCAGGCCACGGTCGAGCGATTCATCCTCGCCGCAAGCCGCGCCGCCGAGGAAGGAGCCGCCGCATGACCGTCGAGGTGTCGCGCCTTCCCTCCGGGCTCGCCGTCGTCACCGACGCCATGCCGCATCTCGAAACCGCCTCGCTCGGCGTGTGGGTCGGGTCGGGCAGCCGTTTCGAAGAGACGGACGAGCACGGGATTTCTCATCTGCTCGAGCACATGGCTTTCAAGGGCACCGCGCGGCGCACGGCGCGGGAAATCGTCGAGACGATCGAAGCGGTCGGCGGCGATCTCAATGCCGGCACCGGGGTCGAGATCACTGCCTATTACGCGCGCGTGCTCAAGGCGGACGTGCCGCTCGCGCTCGACGTGCTCTCCGACATCCTCACCGATCCGGCCTTCGATCCGGAGGAACTGGCGCGCGAGCAGAATGTCATCGTGCAGGAGATCGGCGCCGCCGAGGACACGCCCGACGACATCGTTTTCGATCACCTGCAATCGATTGCGTTCCCGGACCAGGCGGTCGGCCGCTCGATCCTCGGCACGCCGGCGACGGTCCGCTCGCTCACCGGGCGCAAGCTGCGCTCGTATTTGTCGCGCACCTATCACGCGCCCGACATGGTGATCGCTGCAGCGGGCGCCATCGACCACGCCACCGTGCTCGCCGAAGCCGAGCGGCGCTTTGCCAAGTTCAATGGCGCGTCGGTGCCGCCGCCGGTGCCGGCGCGCTTTCGCGGCGGCAGCCATATCGAGGCGCGCGACCTCGAGCAGGTGCACGTGGCGATGGCGCTCGAAGGCGTCCCGCAGCGCCATGCCGATCTCTACAGCCTGCACGTCTTTACCAACATCGTCGGCGGAGGCATGTCGTCTCGGCTGTTCCAGGAGGTGAGAGAGGTGCGCGGGCTATGCTACGCGATCTACGCCTTCCACTCGCCCTATGCCGACACGGGTATGTTCGGTCTTTATGCCGGCACCGACCTGGTCGACGCGCCGGAACTGATGCGGGTCGTGGTCGACCAGATCCAGAGCGCGGCCGAGACCCTCACCGAGGCGGAAGTCGAGAGGGCCAAGGCGCAGATGAAGGCCGGCATCCTCATTGCGCTGGAAAGCTCGAGCACGCGCGCCGAGCAGCTGGCGCGTCAGCTCATCACCCATGGGCGTCCCATCCCGGTGGAAGAGGTCGTCGCTAAGGTGGACGCCGTAACGGTCGAGAGCGCACGGGCCGCGGGCCGGGCGCTCATCGCGCGCAGCCGGCCGGCGCTCGCCCTGCTCGGCCGCGGCCGCGGACTTGAAAGCGTCGCGACGATCGCTGAAAGTCTCGGTAACGGCGCATGATGCCGGGGAGATCGTGCGCCTGACAGACTGACCAATGGCGCTGTTTCGCACCATCAATCTCGCCGACCAGCCGCCGCTCATCGAGGGCGCGGGCGTGTTTTTGCGCGCGCCGCAGGCGGGCGACTACGCCGAATGGGTGGCGTTGCGCGAGGCGAGCCGTGCCTTCCTCACGCCGTGGGAGCCGACCTGGCCGGCCGATGATCTCACGCGCAGCGCGTTCCGCCGCCGGTTGCGGCGTTATGCCGAGGATCAGCGCAACGACCAGGCCTATGCTTACTTTCTTTTCCGCAGCGGCGATCAGGTGCTGGTCGGCGGCCTCACACTTGCCAACCTGCGCCGCGGCGTCGCTCAGGCCGGCAGCCTCGGCTATTGGGTCGGCGCGCCTTATGCCCGGCGCGGCTATATGACCGCGGCGGTAAGTGCGCTCATCCCCTATGCCTTCACCACGCTGCGGCTGCACCGTATGGAAGCGGCCTGCATCCCGACCAACGCCGCCTCGATCTCGCTCCTTGAGAAGACCGGGTTCCAGCGCGAGGGCTACGCGCGCGAATATTTGTGCATCAACGGTCAGTGGCAGGACCATCTGCTGTTCGCCCGGCTGAGGGATTCGCCGCGGCGTAGATAGAGCATGATCCCGAAAAGTGGGTACCGGTTTCGGAAAAGATCATGCTCCAGCAAAACGGCAGCGCCTTGGGTCCGCCACGGTTGCGCTGCTATAGATTGCCGGCACGAAGGGGAAAAAGCGGTTGACCATCAGCTACGGTCAGGATCTCGGCCGGACACCTCGCCCGGGCGGAGCCGCGCGCGCCATTGCGCTGATTGCGATCCTGGCGGCGTCGGGGTGCTCTTCCTTCGACACGATCGGATCGTCGTCGCCGCCGGATTCCGGAAGCGGCTCGTCCTTCACCCAGCGAGTGAAAAATCTGTTCTCGTCCGGCAGCGCTTCCGGCCAGGAGAAAGTCGCCGCCACCGCCCCGGCGGGACCCGCCCCGAACCTCGAATGCCCCGGCGTGACCGTGCGCTCGGGCGCGGCGACGCTCGCGGTGAACACCCCCGGGGTCGAGCCGAGCGCGACCAATCTGCGCTTCCAGGCCTCGGTCGCGCAGACCGCGCGCGAATGCGCGGTAAGCGGCGGCAACATGACCATGAAGATCGGCATCCAGGGCCGCGTCGTGCTCGGTCCCGCCGGCACTCCGGGCCAGGTCGAGGTGCCGATGCGGCTTGCGCTCGTGCGCGAGGGCATCGAGCCGCGGACCATCTGGACGAAGCTCTACCGCGTTCCGGTGATGATCCCGTCCGGGCAAACCAATGTGCCGTTCGTGCAGGTTGAAGAGGGCATGAGCTTCCCGGTGCCGAGCGCGCAGGATTTGGAAGCCTACGTGGTCTACGTCGGGTTCGATCCCAGTGCGCTGTCCACCACCCCGGAGCGGCCGAAGCGGCCGGCCAAGAAGGCCAAGTAGGCTGGCATGTCGGTAGCTTTTGAAGTTGTCCGGTTTTGGTAGCACATCAATTGTCCGCTTTTGGGTTCGGCGTTCGAGGGGAAGCGGAACAACCCCCGGCGCGGTTGGGCGGGTCACGATGAGCCCGCTTCCAGTCTCGTTTCTTTGTTCGACC
>JAFAUQ010000055.1 GCA_019243195.1 Hyphomicrobiales bacterium | reverse complement strand
CCATGCGATTTGCCGTGTAGAGGATCATGCGCGCGTGCGCGGGTCCCACCAGCTGAACAAGGGTGCGCAGGCCGTCGAACGCGTAGGCGATGCCGAGGCGTGCGGCCGGGATGCCGAACTGACTGTTGGCCGAGGCGACGCGCAGGTCGGTGTGCATGGCGATTGCCAGTCCGCCGCCGAGGCAGAAGCCTTGGATCGCCGCGATGCTTGGCTTTGGAAAATTGGCGAGCCGCGCCCGCCCGCCGCTGGTCAGTCGCGCGTATTCCTCCTGCGCGTCCGCGTTGGCGCGCCGTTTCTCGAATTGGCTGATGTCGGCGCCCGACACGAACGCCTTGCCGCCGGCGCCGGTCATGATCACGACCCGCACCGCGGGATCGTCGCGAAAATCGTCGAGGATTTCCGCGAGGCCCTGCCACATCTCGACCGACATGGCGTTGCGTTTTTCCGGCTGATTGAAGGTGATGAAGCCGATCCCGCCGTCCTTGGCGGCGAGCATCTTGCCGTCCGCATATTCGCGCAGCGGCGCAGTTCCGGCCAGCGTATCCATCAAATGACTCCCTTCTGGCGCATGGCGCCGATGTCGGTCTCGCTGTAACCCGCCGCGCGCAGCACCTCGTCGGTGTGCGCGCCCGCCTCCGGCGTCGGCAGCCGGACCTCCCGGGAGAGGCCGCTCATGTTGATCGGCGAAGCGACCACCTCGGTATCGCCGAGACCCGGACGGTGCATCGGCGTCGCAATCCCGAGATGGCGCACCTGCGGATCGGCGAACACTTGGTCGATCGTGTAGATCGGCCCGCAGGGAATTCCGGCGCCCTCGAACAGCTCGATCCAATGCTCGGCCGGTTTATGTTTGGTAATTTCGCCGATTGCGGCGTTGATGGCTTTACGGTCGGCGCTGCGGCCTTTCTGATTCTTCCACTCGGGCTTGTCCTTCCATTCCGGGCGGCCGATAGCGTCGCACAGACGTTCAAACATGCGCGCGGAACTCGCCGCGATGTTGATGTGGCCGTCGCTGGTCGGAAACACGCCGGTGGGAATGCCGGTCGGATGGTCGTTGCCGGCCTGAGGGGCGATTTCGCCACTGATCAGCCAGCGCGAGGCCTGAAAGTCGAGCATGAAAATTTGTGCTTCCAGCAAGCTCGTATGCACCCAGCGGCCGGTGCCCGTTCGTGTGCGCTCGAACAGCGCCATCATGATGCCGAGCGCCAGCAGGTTGCCGGCGGTCAAATCAGCGATCGGAATGCCGACGCGCACCGGGCCCTGGCCGGGCAGGCCGGTGATCGACATCAATCCTCCCATGCCCTGCGCGATCTGATCGACCCCGGCGCGTTTGCCGTAAGGCCCTGACTGGCCGAAGCCGCTGATGCTGCCGTAGACGATGCGCGGGTTCACGGCGCGCACGTCATCGTAAGACACCTTGAGCCGGTGCTTCACCTCCGCGCGCATGTTCTCGACGATCACGTCGGCATCGCGCGCGAGCCGCATGAAGGTCGCGTGGCCGATCGGGTCCTTGAGGTTGAGCCGCATCGCCCGCTTGTTGCGGTGGAGGTTCTGGAAATCGAAGCCATGCCGATTGCCGACGGCCTCCTCGCGGTCGGTGGCCGGGGGCTCGATCTTGATGACATCGGCGCCCCAATCGGCGAGGTGGCGCACGCACGTGGGCCCGGCCCGCGCGAGGGTGAGATCGAGCACCTTGATGCCGTCGAGCGGAAGGCTCGCCTGGGAACGCTGGTTCATCCTGTCCTCGGATTTGCGCGGAACGCATCGGGGTGTCCTACCGAGGCAGGAAGGCTAGCGAACGGGAGAACCGCGCTCAAGGCGTTGTGCCGCCATGCTGGACATATCGGGGCGCGCACGGATAGCCTGTCTGGAACCTGTCGGGGGAGGACGCCTTGCGCTTGCGGCTTGCGGTTTTCTTCGTGCTCGCTGCGGTTACCCACGCGCCTGCGCAGCAGACGGTCACGACACCACCGCCGACACCGCTGCCGTCGACGTTCCCGCAGTTCCAGAGCTATTCGGGCTGCCTGATGAGCTGCGACACGACCGCCGGCACGTGTCGAGCAACCTGCAGCGTGAGCAACTCGCCCGCAGTCACCTTCCCGAGCCCGTTGGCCGCGACGACGCCGAGTGCCACGCGGACCGATCCTAGCCTCGTTCCCGTGCGTCCCGATGCGGGGGCCCTTGCCCAGTGTAATCTCAACTGCGGCACCCAGGTGCTCATCTGCAAGCAGGCCTGCACCCCGCCGCATTAACGCGGGCGCAACACTTCGATTTTGTATTCCTCACAATCCGCGAACAGGGCGGTCGAGAGATAGCGCTCGGCAAACGACGGAAGCACCACGACGACGGTCTTATTCGCCATGTCGGGACGCGCGCCTACTTCGAGAGCGGCGGCGACAGCGGCGCCGGAAGAAATCCCGCCCGGAATCCCCTCGTAGCGGGCGAGCGCGCGCGCCGTGTCGAAGGCGGTCTGGTTGCCGACGGTGACCACCTCGTCGATCACCGAGCGATCGAGCACTTCGGGGATGAACCCCGCGCCGATCCCCTGGATCTTGTGCGGGCCGGGCGGCCGGCCGGAAAGCACGGCGCTGTCCTCGGGCTCGACGGCGACGATGCGCAGCGAGGGTTTGCGGGGCTTGAGCACCTGACCGACGCCGGTGATGGTGCCGCCGGTACCGACGCCCGCGATGAAGGCGTCGATGTCGCCGCCGGTGTCGTTCCAGATTTCCTCCGCCGTCGTGCGGCGGTGGATTTCCGGATTGGCCGGATTCCTGAACTGCTGCGGGATGACCGCGTTCGGCAGTTCTCTCGCCAATTCCTCCGCCTTGACGAGCGCACCGCGCATGCCGAGTGACGCTTCCGTGAGCACCACTTCCGCTCCAAGCAGCGCGAGCATTTTGCGGCGCTCGATCGAGTTGGTCTCCGGCATCACCAGGACCAGCCGGTAGCCGCGCGCAGCCGCCACGAAAGCGAGTGCGATGCCAGTATTCCCCGAGGTCGGCTCGATCAGTACGGCATCCGGTCCGATCGTGCCGGCGGCCTCCATGGCGTCGATCATCGAGACGCCAATGCGGTCCTTGACGCTGCCGATCGGATTGAAGAACTCAAGCTTGGCGAGCACCTGCGCCTTCACGCCTTTCATCTGCGGCAGCCGGTTGAGCCGCACGAGCGGCGTGTCGCCGATGGTCTGGGTGATGGAATCGAACACGCGTCCGCGGCCGGGAGCACGCACGGTCGTAAACGGGCGGGTCGCGAGTGCGGTATCGGCCATGACGGTACTCCTTGGACAACAGCGTCGAGGGGATATGGGGTGATTTCGGCTCATTCCCAGCCGACCTCGGGATTTAATCACACGATCATATTGTAAAATCTATCTCGGCCGAACTGGGGTGTTCATCGCCGCTCTCCACGCGGCGTGCCAAGTCGTCGACATTGATGCGCGACAAGGCCCCCGAAAACGCGCGTTCTGCCTCGGCGACCGCCGGCGAGACGACGTCGGCAATGAGTGGCGACGCAGCCACGTCGTCGTCCTCATCGCGCACCGTCGCGGCAACGCGCACGATCTCGTCGATGCCGATGTGGTCCCGCTCGCGCGCGAGGGCGTAACCGCCGTGCGGGCCGCGTACGCCGCGTAGGATGCCATCGTGCACGAGGGCCTGGAGCACCGGTTCGAGGTGGCGCGGTGGCAGGCCATGGCGCGCCGCCAGCGCCTTGGCTGAAACCGGCCGGTCGCGGGCGTTGAGGGCCACGTCCACGACAGCCGCGATAGCCAGAAGACCCTTGCGAGGTAGGAGCGACATGGCCGTAAGCCTCGACTCCTGCGTGCATGATAGCCCGATTGTCGATGACTGACGAGTCCCCCGGCTGATGTTCGGGAGGCTATCGGCCGGTCGAGCCGAAGCCGCCGGCGCCGCGCAGCGTGACGGCCAACTCCGCGGATTCGACGAGGTGCGCCCGTGCAACCCGGGCGATGACCAATTGCGCGATGCGCATGCCGCGGCTCACTGTGAACGGTTCGGGGCCGAGGTTGACCAGCAGCACCTTCACTTCACCACGATAGTCGGCGTCGATCGTGCCGGGCGCGTTGAGCACGGTAACGCCGTGCTGGGCCGCGAGGCCGGAGCGTGGACGTACCTGCCCCTCCGAGCGGGGCGGCAGCTCCAACGCAATCCCCGTCGGGACGGCCGCCCACCGCCCCGGTGCGATGAGGACCGGTGCCTCGGCTGCGACCGCCGCGAGCAAATCGAGGCCGGCGGCGTCGGCCGATTGATACGACGGCAGCGGGAGATCGGCGCCATGCGGCAGCCGAGTCACGCGGACCTCGATTTCCTTCATCGCGGTGCTTTCGAGCATGATGCCGAAAACCGGATACCGGTTTTCGGCAAAACATCATGCTCCAAAGATAAACTAAAGCGTGATGGGCGACTCGAAGAAAGCCATCACGCTTTAGCGAGAGCGGCGGCGATGCGGGCGACGAGCGCGCGCGCGACCTCGTCCTTCGATTGATCCGGCCAGGACTCGACATCATTCGCCGTAATGAGGTGAACCTTGTTGTGATCGCCGCCCATGATCCCGGTTTGCGTTGACACGTCGTTGGCCAGGATCCAGTCGCTGTTTTTGCGAACGCGTTTATCCTTGGCGTAGCCGACGACGTTGTCAGTCTCCGCCGCAAAACCGACGACGAGTTTTGGCCGCTTCGACTTGCGCGCGGCAACCGTGGCGAGGATATCGGGATTTTCGACCAGGCTGAGCTTGGGGCTGCCGTTTCCCTTCTTTATTTTTTGTTTCGTTTCTTCCGTGCGCCAATCGGCGACCGCCGCCGCAAAAATTGCGACATCGGCCGGCAATGCCTTTTCGACTGCAGCCAGCATCTCGCGTGCCGTCGTCACCTTCATGGTCTTCACGCCGGCGGGGTCGGGCAGGTTGACCGGCCCGGAGACCAAAATCACTTCCGCACCGGCCGCCGCGGCGGCGCGGGCGATAGCGTGGCCTTGCTTGCCGGACGAGTGGTTGGCGAGGTAGCGCACCGGATCGATCGGTTCGTGGGTCGGGCCGGCCGTCACGACGACGCGCCTGCCAGCGAGCGGCTTTGCACCCGCGCTCGGCAGCAGCTCCTCGACCGCCGCGGTGATCTCCAAGGGCTCGGCCATGCGGCCGATCCCGCGTTCGCCGCGTTCCGCCATGTCGCCCTCGTTGGGTCCGATCACGGCGACCCCGTCGGCTGTGAGCTGCGCGAGGTTACGGCGCGTCGCCGGATGCTCCCACATGCGCGGATTCATGGCTGGCGCGATGAGAATCTGTTTGTCACTCGCGAGCAGCACGGTCGAGGCGAGATCGTCGGCGTGGCCGCCGGCCATTTTGGCCATGAGGTCGGCGGTCGCGGGCGCCACGACGATGAGGTCGGTTTCGCGGGCGAGACGAATGTGGCCCACGTCGAACTCGCCCTGCGCATCGAACAGATCGGTGAACGCACGCTCGCCGGTCAGGGCCCCGGTGGCAAGCGGTGTGATGAACTCCTGCGCCGCCTTGGTCAAAATGCAGCGCACCGTCGCGCCGCGCTCTTTGAGCCGGCGGATGAGGTCGAGCGCCTTGTAGGCGGCGATGCCGCCGCCGATCACCAGGAGAATGCGCTTGTTCTCGAGCATCGCGGCCATTCTATGCCTCATAATCCCCAAATGACGAGCCACGCCAACAGGCCGGCGATGACCCATAGGGCCACCGCCGTCCACCGGTTGCGGCGGGCTTCCGCCGCGCCGATCGCCTTGACTGTGTCGGGCGAGAGAACGAGGCCGTCGCGGGTCGCGGTGTCGAGTTGATCGGCAATACGTGCGCCGCGCGCCAACAGGCCCGGGACGCCGCCAAGGAAGCGCCCGACTTCCACCGCACCCTCCGCCGCCTCCTCGATCCGTCCCGCCGGCCCCAGGTGCCGCTCGACCCATTGGCGCACGACCGGCTCCGCGGTCGCCCACATGTCGAGGTTGGGATCGAGCGAACGCGCGACGCCCTCCGCCACCACCATGGTCTTCTGCAGCAGCAGCAGCTCTAGCCGCGTGCGCATGTCGAACAGGCCGGTGATCTCGAACAGCAACGTCAGCAGCTTCGCCATCGAAATTTCGGAAGCCGGTCGGTTGTGGATCGGCTCGCCGATGGCGCGGATCGCCTGGGCGAAGCTGTCGACCGAATGGCGCGAGGGCACGTAGCCGGCCTCGAAATGCACCTCTGCGGTGCGGCGATAATTGCGCGTGATGAAGCCGTAGAGGATTTCGGCGAGGAATCGGCGCTCATTCGGCCCGAGGCGTCCCATGATACCGAAATCAACCGCGATCAAACTTCCGGCGTCGTCGACGAACAAGTTGCCGGGGTGCATGTCGGCGTGGAAGAAGCCGTCGCGCAGCGCGTGACGCAGGAATGTTTGCAACAGCGCCCGCGCGAGATGCTTGAGGTCGAAGCCTTTGGCGGTGAGGCGTTCGCGATCGGAGAGTGGCGTCGCGTCGATCCATGCGAGGGTGAGCACGTTGCGGGCGGTGCGTTCCCAATCGACCGCGGGAACGCGAAAATGGGGGTCGTCCCTGGTGTTCTCCGCCATCTCGGAGATCGCCGCAGCCTCGAGGCGTAGATCCATCTCGATCGCGACGCTGCGTGCGAGCGTATCGACAACCTCGACGAGCCGCAGCCGCCGCGCCTCGGCCGAGAGATTCTCCGCCGTGCCGGCGGCGAAACGGAATGCATCGAGATCGGCCTGGAAACGGCGCTCGACGCCGGGCCGCAGCACTTTTACGGCGACGTGCTTTCGCCCTTGCGCCTCGTCCACTTCGGCGCGATGCACCTGAGCGATCGACGCGGCAGCAACCGCCGGTCCGAAGCCGGCGAACGCCTGCTGCAGCGGGGTGCCGAGCGCGCCCGCCACCGCCGCCTCCGCCTCGCTTTGCGGAAACGGCGCCATCTTGTCCTGCAGACTTTCGAGGTCGCGCGCGATCGCCACACCGACCACGTCCGGACGCGTCGCCAGGAATTGCCCGAGCTTGACGTAGGTGGGGCCGAGCCGCGTGAGCGCCGCTGCAAGCCGCACCGCCGCGCGTTCGCCGGTCGGCCGCTCGATCAGGCGCGCGCAACGCACCGCCGCCCGCGCCGGCAACGGCAGCTTGTCGATATCGACCAGCGCCAGCACGCCCTCACGCGCGAACACGACGCCGGCGCGGCCGAGACGGACGGAATGGGCAATGGCGGCGATCACGGAGGGTTTTGCCGGTGCGTCACAGGCGCCAGCCCGAGTGCAGCGCCACGATCCCACCCGACATGCGCTGGTACGACACGCGGCGAAAACCCGCGGCGCGCAGCATCGCGGCGAACGGCTCGGGCTTGGGAAAGCGGCGGATCGATTCGACCAAATAACGGTATGGCTCAGCCTCGCCCACGACCGCCCGCCCGAGCGCCGGGATCAGGTTGAATGAATAAAGTTCGTAGAGCGCATCGAGCCCCGGCACGTCGACGCTGGAAAATTCCAAACATAGGAAGCGGCCCCCGAGCTTGAGCACGCGAAAAGCTTCGGCAAGCGCGCGCTCGATGCGCGGCACATTGCGGATGCCGAAGGCGATCGAACAAGCGTCGTAGCTGCGGTCCGTCGCCGGCAGCGCCTCGGCATTGCCGGTGGCGAAGGAGACCACATCATCGAGTGCGCGCTCGGCGGCTCGCTCGCGCCCGACCGCCAGCATGTCCTCATTCACGTCGACGACGGTTGCGCGCGTACCGGTGCCGCCCGCCTCGATCACGCGGAAGGCGATGTCGCCCGTGCCGCCCGCCACATCGATGAGTTCAAACTGCCGGTCGTTCTTCGGCGGATCGATCGCGGTGACGAGCGCGTTCTTCCACGCCCGATGCAGTCCGCCCGACATCAGGTCGTTCATCAGATCGTACCGGCGCGCGACCGTGCGGAACACGTCATCGACGCGCCGCTGCTTCTCCTCGAGCGGCACGGTCGCGAAGCCGAAATGGGTCTCAC
Organism: Hyphomicrobiales bacterium; assembly: GCA_019243195.1. Taxonomy (GTDB): domain Bacteria; phylum Pseudomonadota; class Alphaproteobacteria; order Rhizobiales; family Xanthobacteraceae; genus AP-16. Next base: position 15,682 of record JAFAUQ010000055.1, on the reverse strand, counting down.
TCATTGCCCGGTCGGGCCTCGGTTTGTTCTCTCGCTGACCATAGCGCGCCGGCCCTATCGGCGCTATCAGGTGCCGGCGAAACCCGCGCGTAAAGTGAACGCATTCCGTCATGCCTGAGCTTCCGGAAGTTGAAACCGTGCGGCGCGGCCTCGCCCCGGTCATGGAGGGCGCCCGGTTCCTCAAAGTCGAGGCCAACCGGCCCGACCTGCGGCGGCCGTTTCCCAAGAACTTCGTCAAGCGGCTCACCGGAAAAACGGTGACCGGCCTGGGCCGCCGCGCCAAATATCTGCTGGCCGATCTCTCATCCGGGGACGTTCTGATGATGCACCTCGGCATGTCGGGATCGTTTCGGGTCGCCGCCGATGGACACGCCCAGACGCCGGGCAAATTTCATCACAAGCGCTCCGAGGCACGCGCGCACGATCACGTCGTCTTCCATATGTCGTCGGGCGCGCAGGTGATCTTCAACGACCCGCGCCGCTTCGGCCTGATGCTGCTGGTGCCGCGCGCCGAGCTTGCCGAACATCCACTCATGCGCGAGGTCGGCCCTGAGCCCCTCGGCAATGTGTTCGACGCCGCCATGCTGGCGCGTGCCTGCGCCGGCAAGCAGACGAGCCTCAAGGCCGCGTTGTCCGACCAGAAAGTCGTCGCCGGACTGGGCAATATCTACGTGTGCGAGGCGCTGCATCGCGCGCTGCTTTCACCCAAGCGCCGTGCCTCGACGCTTGCGACCCGCGGCGCACCTAACGAACGCGCGGAACGCCTGGTCGAGGCGATCAAGGCGGTGCTCAACGACGCGATCGCGGCCGGCGGTTCGTCGCTGCGCGATCACCGCCGCACCGACGGCGAACTCGGTGAGTTCCAGCACAATTTCCGCGTCTACGACCGCGAGGCGCAGCGATGCGTAACGCCCGGCTGCTCCGGCACGGTGAAACGCATCGTGCAGGGCGGCCGCTCGACATTCTTCTGTCCGACTTGTCAGAAATAGGCGCGGCCGTTACGGCCAGCCGCACGCGAAGCCCGGAGCAGCCCATGGCTTATCAGAACATCGTCGTCGAGACCCGCGGAAAGATCGGGATTATCCGGCTCAATCGGCCGCAGGCGCTCAATGCGCTCAACGCGGCGCTGATCACGGAACTCACGCAAGCCGTCGCGGCTTTCGAGGCTGACGCCGGCATCGTCTGCATGATCGTCACCGGCTCCGAGAAGGCGTTCGCGGCCGGTGCCGACATCAAGGAGATGGCAGACAAATCTTACATGGACGCATTCATGGGCGACTTCGCGGCCAATTGGGACGCGCTGGCGCGGGCGCGCAAACCGGTCGTCGCGGCGGTCGCTGGTTTTGCGCTCGGCGGCGGCTGCGAACTTGCCATGATGTGCGACGTCGTCATCGCGGCCGACACGGCAAAATTCGGGCAGCCGGAGATCAAGCTCGGCGTCATTCCGGGCATTGGCGGGACCCAGCGGCTCACCCGCGCGGTCGGCAAAACCAAGGCCATGGACCTTTGCCTGACCGGCCGCATGATGGACGCGGCAGAAGCCGAGCGTTCAGGCCTCGTCGCGCGCGTGGTGCCGGCGGCGAACCTGATGGACGAAGCCACAAAGGTTGCCGAAACGATCGCCTCGATGTCGCTGCCGTCGCTGATGATAGCCAAGGAAAGCGTCAACCGCGCGTTCGAGACCACGCTCGCCGAGGGGATGAAGTTCGAACGCCGCGTATTCCATTCGCTGTTCGCCACCGCCGACCAGAAGGAAGGCATGGCCGCGTTCGTGGCGAAACGCGCGCCGAAGTTCGAGAACCGCTGAGATTTGCTCGCGATGCTCACCGCCGACGAACTGGAGCGCTACGCGCGGCACATCGTGCTGCGCGAAGTGGGTGGCCCCGGCCAGGCGGCGCTCAAGGGAGCGCGTGTGCTCGTCGTCGGGGCCGGCGGGCTCGGCGCGCCCACCCTGCTCTATCTCGCCGCGGCCGGCGTCGGCACGATTGCGGTGGTCGATGACGACGTGGTTTCGCTCTCCAACCTTCAGCGCCAGGTGATTCACGGCACGCCGGACCTCGGGCAGCCGAAAACCGACAGCGCGGCTGCAGCGATCAGGCGACTCAATCCGCATGTGACAGTGACGACGCACGCGGTGCGGCTCACGGCCGCCAATGCGCTCGACCTCGTCGGCGAAGCCGACATCGTCGCGGACGGCTCCGACAATTTTCCAACGCGTTATTTGGTCTCGGACGCCTGTTATTTCGCCAAGCGCCCGCTGGTCACCGCTGCCGTCGGCACATTCGACGCCACGCTGACGACCATCCGGGCGCACGAGCGTGCGAAGGACGGTCGCCCGAACCCGACCTATCGCTGTTTATTTCCGGAGCCGCCGCCCACCGGCAGCGTGCCGGCTTGCGCCGAGGCGGGCATTCTCGGGGCTCTTACCGGCGTCGTCGGCTCGCTCATGGCACTCGAAGTAATCCGCGAGATCGTCGGTTTCGGGGAGGGGCTGGTTGGGCGGTTGCTGATGATCGACGCGCGTTCGCTGCGGTTCGAAACGCTAACCTACGCCTGGGATGAAAATAATCCGCTGTCAGGAAAACATCCGACGATCAGAGGACTGACGGCGGACGACGGAGGACAGATCAGAGAACAGATAACCGGGTGACTCGTTCTTTCGTCCTCTGTCGTCCGTCCTCTGTTCTCTGCTACTTCGTCCATGTCGCGACCGCGGTCGTGCCTTTCATGATCGACCATTTGTTGTCCGACGTGTTGAGCACGGCGAAGCAGTTCTGCCGGTCGTTTTTCCAAGTCGTGCAATACCCGTCCTTCGACAATTTCCACGTTCCTTCGCTCTTCGCTCCCGACTTGCCGACCGGCTCGCGCGTCATCTTGCCGTCGGCGGTGAACACCATCTTGTAGCGGATGCCCTGCGGGGTTGCGGCGGTGAACGGCTGGCCGTTGAAGAAGGTCGCCTGGATTTCGCTTGGGGCGAGTTTTCCGGCAGCCAAAGCCGTGGTGCTAACGATAACCGCGGCGGCAATACCCGCAAGCACGGCACGCATGAGTGATCCTCCCCTGGATTTCCTTATGGGGATGATAGTGCACGCTTGGGAAAAACGGTTACGGATTTTCGAGAAAGATCACAGCAGGCTACTTGGTGCCGGGAGGGGTTCCTGCAGCATTTGTCCCGGCCGGAGCAGCGGCAGCGGGGGCATTTTCATTGTTCGCGCCGCTGGCCGCGCCTTCGCTGCCCGCCTCGGGCACCGGGCAGGGGCCGATGCAGAATTCGACGCCGTCGCTGTTGCGATAACGGTCCTGTCCGACGCGCTCGTAGTCGACGCAGCGGCGCCGTTCGACCGGATCGCGCGCGTTACGCCGGCAGATATGCCCGCCGTCGGCTTCCCATATCCCGCGCACGATCAGCCCGGCGCCGGCGAGAATGGCCGTGCCGTCGGGCAGGTGCACGGTGCAAAGTGCCTTGCCGGCGAGTGGACCGGTGGTGGGCGTGCCGCACAGCGGCATGCCGACCAGTTCGCGGCGGAACTCGTCGACCGTGAGGGACTCGGCCAGCGCTTGCGACAGCGGCAGCAGCGCGGCAGCAACGACGGCGGTTCGGACGATGAAGGACAACGACATGACGGGCCGCGATTGGCGAGGGATCACAGCATTGACGGCAGCACCCGGTCGGGCGGGCGATGGCCGTCCATGAACGTGCGGATGTTGATAATGACTTTTTCGCCCATGTCGATACGCCCCTCCATGGTGGCGGATCCCATGTGGGGCAGGAGCACGACCTTTCCGGCGCGTGCGAGGCGCACGAGTTTCGGGTTCACGGCGGGCTCGTTCTCGAACACGTCGAGGCCGGTGCCGGCGAGTTCGCCCGCTTCGATCATGCGCGCGAGCGCGTTCTCGTCGATGACCTCGCCGCGCGCCGTGTTGACCACGTAGGCGTCCGGCCGCATCAGCTTGAGTCGGCGCGCCGAAAGCAGATGATAGGTCGCCGGCGTGTGCGGGCAGTTGACCGAGATGATGTCCATGCGGGCGAGCATCTGGTCGAGGCTCTCCCAGTAGGTCGCCTCCAGCTCCTCTTCGACCTCGGCCGGAACGCGGCGACGATTGTGATAATGGATTTGCAGGCCGAAGGCGCGGGCGCGCCGGGCGACTGCTTGGCCGATGCGCCCCATGCCGATAATGCCGAGCCGCTTGCCCCAGATGCGGTGGCCCAGCATCCAGGTGGGCGTCCAGCCGCTCCAATCTTTGTCGCCGCTAAGCACGGTGGAGCCCTCGGCGAGGCGTCGCGGCACCGCCAGGATCAGCGCCATTGTCATATCGGCGGTGTCTTCGGTGAGAACGCCAGGCGTGTTGGTGACTGTGATCCCGCGCTGGAGCGCGGTTGCAACGTCGATGTTGTCGACGCCGTTGCCGAAGTTGGCGATCAGCTTGAGCTTCTCGCCCGATTGGCCCAAGACCGCCGCGTCGATGTGGTCGGTGATCGTGGGCACGAGCACGTCGGCGACGCGCGCGGCCTCGGCGAGATCGGCATGGCTCATCGGCTTGTCGTCGAGGTTGAGGCGCGCGTCGAACAATTCGCGCATGCGCGTCTCGACGATGTCGGGCAGCTTGCGGGTAACCACCACCAGCGGCCGCTTGCGGTTAGGCATGTTCACGTCCTTCGGCCCCACCGAGCGCCGGCGGCGCCGTTGAGGCGCCGTTAACCAGGCCGGCCGACACTGGCGCGGCCCGATCGGGCGCGGGTGTGGAAGGCCAATTCCTCTCTATCAGATGGGCGCGTCAACACAAAGGCGGTGCAGACCGACCATGCGAAGGCTGCGCCGCGTCATCGCTTCGCTGTTCGCCGTCCTCGCGGCGACGTCCGGCGCATGCGCCGCCGATCCGGGCGTGACCGGCTCGATCGCCACCGGCTCGATCAGCGGGTTGCCTGTACCGCGGTTCGTCAGCCTCAAGCCGGGCAAGGTGAACGTTCGCGCCGGCCCGACCAAGGATAACGACGTTACCTGGGTCTATACGCGCTCCGGCTTGCCGGTCGAGGTCACCGCGGAATACGAAAACTGGCGGCGCGTGCGCGATTGGGAAGGCGCGGAGGGTTGGGTCTACCACTCGCTTTTGTCCGGCCGGCGCACCGCGATCGTCATTCCCCAGGCGAGCGCCAAGGACGCGCCACTGCCGCTCCATGCCGATGCGGACGGCCGCAGCCGCGTGGTCGCGCGCCTGCAGCCCGGTGTGCTCGGGACCGTCAAGCGCTGCACCGGTGCATGGTGCCGCCTTATCGGGACCGGCTATGACGGCTGGATCGAGCAAGACCGCCTGTGGGGCGTCTATCCCAACGAAAAGATCGAGTAGGAGGGGTTTACTAACCCTGTTTCCGGCGTAGCCGCACCACCACGTCGACGCGGGCAATTTCGTAGCCCTCGGGCGCCGCGGGCAGCTTGTCGACCAGTACCTGCGCGCCCGGGATATCGACGAGCGCGTCTTCGCCCTCGACAAAGAAGTGATGGTGCTCCGAGGCATTGGTGTCGAAGTAGCTTTTCGAACCGTCGACCGCGACCTGACGCAGCAGACCCACCTCGGTAAATTGATGCAGCGTGTTGTAGACCGTCGCGAGCGACACCGGCACCTTGGCTCTGGTCGCTTCGTCGTAAAGCAACTCCGCAGTGACGTGCCGATCGCCTTTGGCGAACAGCATCCAGCCGAGCGACATGCGTTGACGCGTCGGCCGTAAACCGACACGCCGGAGCATGGTGCGCACATCGTGCCAGGGGCAGCCGTTGAGATCGCCGCGTACGCCCACGCCCGGCGACGTGTCGCTGGCCGCTGGAACGGTACGGCTATAGACCGCGGCGCGATGTTGAGCCATTTGCAGCAATGCCCGTTCACCCCGGCGCAGCGGCCCCGGGATCGTTACGCTGCGATCATAGGCGAACGGGCGGCTCTCGTGCAACTACACGCTCTGGTCGGCCGGCCGCGACCCATCGCCCATGGTGCAATCCCGATCGCGCATCGCTATGTACGGCTGGGTCGCGCGGACGTGCACCTTTTGCACTGCCGAAAGCGTGGTTGTCGACCCACGGCGGCTTTTGCCGTCCGACCTGCTGTGTTACCACAGCACCGACAGGAGAGGGGTCAATGCCCGCATCATCGCTGCAAGCTCAAGCCGCAACGCTAACCCGGCGCATGAGCTTCGATTTCGAAGACTTGCTGGCGTGCGCTCGCGGCGAGCTGTTTGGCGAGGGCAATGCGCAATTGCCGTTGCCTCCGATGCTGATGTTCGACCGCATTTCGCAGATCGCTGAAGAGGGCGGCGAGCACGGCAAGGGCTTGGTCCGTGCGGAACTCAACGTGAAGCCGGACCTATGGTTTTTCCCGTGCCACTTCAAAGGCGACCCGGTGATGCCCGGCTGCCTCGGGCTTGACGCATTGTGGCAGCTGCTCGGATTTTTCCTCGGCTGGCTCGGCGCGCCGGGCAAGGGCCGCGCTCTCGGCCTGGGTGAACTGAAGCTTTCCGGACAAATCGTGCCCAGCATGAAGAAGGTTGTGTACGGCATCGATATCAAGCGGGTGATGCGCTCCAAACTCGTACTCGGGATTGCTGACGGCTGGCTGTCCGCGGACGGTTCAGTGATCTACCGTGCCCTCGACCTCAAAGTCGGATTGTTTCGCCAAGGGACGATGCTGCAGACGAGCGGAGCCTGAGCGCCCGTAATCGGCGGCGGCGCGCGCGTTTTTATAAAGATGCGGACGAGGCAAGCATGAGGCGGGTCGTCGTCACCGGGATGGGCATCGTCTCGTCCATCGGCAACAACACCCAGGAAGTATTGGCGAGCCTGCGCGAGGCCAAATCGGGCATCGTGCGGGCAAACAAATACGCGGAGCTTGGCTTTCGCTGCCAAGTCCACGGCGCGCCCACACTCGAGCCGGAAGGCGCGATTGATCGACGCGCCATGCGCTTCCTCGGCGGCGGCGCCGCCTGGAACCATGTCGCCATGGAACAGGCGATCCGCGACTCGGGGCTCTCCGAGAACGAGGTATCCAACGAACGCACCGGCATCATCATGGGGTCGGGTGGGCCCTCGACCCGCGCGGTCGTGGAAGCGGCCGACGTGACCCGCAGCAAGGGGCCGAAGCGCGTCGGCCCGTTCGCGGTACCGAAGGCGATGTCGTCGACCGCCTCGGCGACGCTTGCCACCTGGTTCAAGATCAAGGGCGTCAACTATTCGATCTCCTCGGCCTGCGCGACGTCGAACCATTGCATCGGCAATGCGATGGAGACGATCCAGATGGGCAAGCAGGATGTGATATTTGCCGGCGGCTGCGAAGAACTCGACTGGACCTTGGCCGTGCTGTTCGACGCGATGGGCGCGATGTCGTCGAAGTTCAACGACACGCCGGAAAAGGCCTCGCGCGCCTACGACGCGGACCGTGACGGTTTCGTCATCGCCGGCGGCGCGGGCGTTCTGGTGCTGGAAGAACTCGAGCGCGCCAAGGCGCGCGGCGCCAAAATCTACGCCGAGGTTGCCGGATACGGGGCGACTTCGGACGGATTCGACATGGTCGCGCCGTCCGGGGAAGGTGCGATGCGCTGCATGCGCATGGCACTCGCCGACGTGAAGCCGCCCGTCGATTATATCAACCCGCATGCGACCGCGACGCCGATCGGCGATCTCAAGGAAATCGAGGCGATCCGGGAAGTGTTCGGCGAAAAATGCCCGCCCATCTCGGCGACCAAATCGCTCACCGGTCATTCGCTCGGCGCCGCCGGCGTGCATGAGGCGGTGTATTCGATCCTGATGATGAACAGCGGATTTATTTGCGAGAGCGCCAACATCGAGACGCTCGATCCGGCTTTTGCCGATATTCCTATCGTGCGCGAACGAAAAGACGACGTCGAGCTCGGCTGCGTGCTGTCAAATTCGTTCGGGTTCGGCGGTACCAATGCGTCGGTCGTGTTCAAACGGCTCGACGCCTGAGTCAGGCGTTATGTAGAGGGGATTGCGTCCCATGAACGCGTTGATGCAGGGCAAGCGCGGGCTGATCATGGGAGTGGCGAACGACCACTCGATCGCCTGGGGGATTGCGCGCACGCTTGCGGCGCACGGCGCGATGCTCGCTTTTTCCTATCAGGGCGAGGGGCTCGGCAAACGCGTGCTCCCGCTCGCGCGCTCGGTGGGCTCGGACCTCGTGTTGCCATGCGACGTCGAGGACGTCGCCTCTCTCGACGCCTTGTTTGCCACGCTGGCTGAGAAATGGGGTTCGCTCGATTTTCTCGTCCACGCCATCGCGTTTTCCGACAAGAATGAGCTCAAGGGCCGCTATGCGGACACCACGCGCGGGAATTTCATCCGCACCATGGTGATCTCCTGCTTCTCGTTCACGGAGGCGGCGAAGCGCGCGGCGGCCCTGATGCCGGCGGGTGGCGCGATTGTGACGCTGACGTATAACGGCGGCTTGCGGGCGATGCCGAATTACAATGTGATGGGCGTCGCCAAGGCCGCGCTCGAAGCCTCCGTGCGCTACCTCGCCGTCGACTTCGGACCCTCCGCGATCCGGGTCAACGCGATTTCGGCCGGACCGATCCGCACGCTCGCCGGCGCCGGCATCGGGGACGCCCGTTCGATGTTCGCCTATCAGCAGCGCCATTCGCCGCTGCGCCGCGGCGTGACCCTCGACGAGATCGGCGGGGCGGCGCTGTATCTTCTTTCGGATCTATCGACCGGCGTAACCGGCGACATTCATTTCGTCGATTCCGGCTACAACGTCATCACCATGCCGCACCCGGCGGCGCTCAAGGGCGACGACGCGCCGGAGGAAGGCACGAAGGACGCGGCGCAGTAATTGGCCAGCCGACCCACGTCACCGCTCGATGTAGCGATCGCTTTCCGGATCGTATTTCTGCAGAAGTGCCACTACGGCCGCGCGAAGATCGCCAAGTGACGTTCCCCGAAGTTTCACGATCACATCAAGATTCACATCCTCATAATCGTGGCCTAGCACACTTCCGATCCCGGCTATGTCCGACCATGGTATCGATGGATGCTCGGCTTTCCACGTCTCGGGAAGCCGGCGACTTGCTTCCGAAATGATTTCGACGCAGCGTTCAGCAGCGTAACGTCGCATGCGATCCGCGCCAATTTCCTCGGCGGTTGCTACACCGACGAATCCTTCAAAATCCCGGATTGCATCCAGGATGTGATAAAGTGCCAGCGGCGCGCGCGGCGAAATCATCACATGACCCGCACGGCCTCGCCCAGCACCCGCTCGCGGATGCGGCGGTGAATGCCGTTTCGCGTCACGATGTCCACTTCGACGCCGAGCCGATGCGATAACTGCCGGCGGATAGCCGCGAGATCGATCAAGTTGAAATTAGAGTTCGGATCGTAATCCACGAGCAAATCGACATCGCTTGCCGGCGTTGCCTCTTCTCGCGCCACTGAACCAAATACGTAAAGCGCAATGACCCCCCGCGCGCGTAACGCGGTGTGGTCAGGTTTCAGCAGCCGGCGCAGGTCGTCAACATGGTCCGAATATAATCCAAAACGAGCGAAAGCCGAATTCTTCATGCCCCAAAAACGGCTCGGGGCGGCCCATGGCCGCCCCGAACTCAAGTTCCGCAATGGAAAGTGGCCGTTTACTCCGCTCCGGCCGCCGCAGTCTCGCGCGCCTGCTCGGCCTCGGCCTTTTGCTTCGCTTCGAGGTCCTCGCCGGTCTGCTGATCGACGACCTTCATCGACAGGCGCACCTTGCCGCGCTCATCGAACCCGAGGAGCTTCACCTTCACCTTGTCGCCTTCCTTCACCACGTCGGTGGTCTTCTGCACCCGGCGCGGCGCGAGCTGGCTGATGTGCACGAGGCCGTCCTTCGCGCCGAAGAAGTTCACGAAGGCGCCGAAGTCCACCACCTTGACGACGGTGCCATCGTACACGTGGCCGACCTCCGGCTCCGAGGCGATCGACTTGATCCAGTTGATGGCCGCCTTGATCGACTCGCCGTTGGCGGATGCAATCTTGATGGTCCCGTCGTCGGAAATATCGATCTTCGCGCCGGTCTTCTCGACGATCTCGCGGATCACCTTGCCGCCCGACCCGATCACCTCGCGAATCTTGTCGACCGGAATCGTGATCACCTCGATGCGCGGCGCGTGCGCGCCGAGTTCGGCGCGGGCCGAAGTGAGTGCCCTGGCCATTTCGCCGAGGATGTGCAGCCGGCCGTCCTTCGCCTGGGTCAGCGCCACGCGCATGATCTCCTCGGTGATGCCGGAGATCTTGATGTCCATCTGCAGCGAGGTCACCCCGCGTTCGGTGCCGGCGACCTTGAAATCCATGTCGCCGAGGTGGTCCTCATCGCCGAGGATATCGGAGAGCACCGCGTAGCGCTCGCCTTCGAGGATGAGCCCCATGGCGATGCCGGCGGTCGGCCGCCGCAGCGGCACGCCCGCGTCCATCAGCGCAAGCGAGGTGCCGCACACGGTCGCCATCGATGACGAGCCGTTCGACTCGGTGATCTCGGAGACGATGCGGATCGTGTAGGGGAACTCGTGGTGCGGCGGCAGCATCGGACGGATGGCTCGCCACGCGAGCTTGCCGTGCCCGATTTCGCGACGCCCCGGAGCGCCGAGACGGCCGGTCTCGCCGACCGAGAACGGCGGGAAGTTATAGTGCAGCAGGAATGTCTCTTTGTAGGTCCCCTGCAGCGCGTCGACGAATTGCTCGTCTTCGCCGGTGCCGAGCGTCGCGATCACCAGTGCCTGCGTCTCGCCGCGGGTGAACAGGGCTGAGCCATGCGCGCGTGGCAGGATGCCCGCTTCCGAAACGATCGGCCGCACCGTCTTCACGTCGCGGCCGTCGATGCGGCGGCCGGTGTCGAGGATGCTCCAGCGAACGATCTTCGCCTCGAGCTCCTTGAATGCGCCCGCAACGCGGAGTTTGTCGTACGGAGGATTCTCGGCGCCTTCCGGGAAGAAATGCCCCATCACTTTGGCCTTGGCGGCCTCGACCGCCGTGTGGCGTTCCTGCTTGCCCGGAATGGCATAAGCGGCGCGCAGATCCTGTTCGACGAGACCGAGGATTTCTTTATCTAGCGCCTCGTTGTCCGGCAGCTTGAAATCGCGCGGCTCCTTGGCGGCCTTTTCGGCGAGCTGGATAATGGCTTCGATCACCGGCTGGAAATGGCGGTGGCCGAACATCACCGCGCCGAGCATCGCCTCTTCGGGCAACTCCTTCGCCTCGGACTCGACCATCAGCACCGCGTCCGCAGTGCCGGCGACCACGAGGTCGAGCTGGCTCTCCTGCATCTCGTCGATCTGCGGGTTCAGCACGAACTCGTTGTTGATGAAGCCGACGCGCCCGGCGCCGATCGGGCCCATGAACGGCACGCCCGACAAGGTCAGCGCCGCGGAGGCCGCCACCATGGCGAGGATGTCCGGGTCGTTTTCGAGATCGTGCGAGAGCACCGTGACGATCACCTGAGTGTCGCAGCGGTAGCCGTCGGCAAACAGCGGCCGGATCGGGCGATCGATCAGGCGCGAGACGAGCGTTTCCTTTTCGGTCGGACGGCCTTCGCGTTTGAAATAGCCGCCCGGAATGCGGCCGGCAGCGTAGAATTTTTCGAAATAGTTGCAGGTGAGCGGCAGGAAATCGATGCCTGCCTTTGGTTCCTTGGCGGATACGACGGTCGCCAGAACGGTGGTCTCGCCGTAGGTGGCGAACACCGCTCCGTCGGCTTGGCGCGCTATCTTGCCGGTTTCCAGAACGAGCTTGCGCCCGCCCCAATCGAGTTCAACACGATGGGAATCGAACATTGCGATTTTCTTTCATGGTTTTGGCGGGAGCGCGAAAGCCATGAGCAAGACGGCGAGAGGCTGGCGCATCGACTGTAAGTCGGGGCAGCGTCTGGCGATCCTGCCATGGCCTCCGAGGCTCCCTCGGTTGACGGGCCGTTTGGCCCCATTCGCGGCCGGCAGCGGCATTGCTACCCGGCCGAACTGCGAACGCCGTTTGCCCGGCATTCGCACACAAACAGCGCGGACGAGCCGCGCGGAACAATCAGCGCCGGATTCCCAGCCGCTCGATCAACGTCTTGTAGCGCCCTTCATCGGCGCGCTTGAGATAATCGAGCAGCTGGCGGCGCTGGGAAACGAGCTTGAGCAAGCCGCGTCGCGAATGGTTATCGTTGACGTGCGTCTTGAAATGCTCGGTCAGGCTGGTGATCCGTTCGGAGAGGATCGCCACTTGCACTTCCGGCGAACCGGTGTCGCCGGCAGTCGTCGCATAGGTTTTGATGATTTCGGCCTTGCGGCCGGCGGTCAGCGACATCGTATGGCCTTTCGTATCGTTCTTAGCGGCCGGCGCCACTCGTCAGGCCGGCCAGGTTGAATACGCGCTTGGGGACGATTTCGCCGTGGTCGACCTCGGCAAGGGCCACGAGCAGGCCCGACGCCGTGACATAGACCGCGCCGCGGATGATCGGAGCGTCCCGTCCGCGCAACAGAACGGCCTGGCCTCTTTGCAGCCGGGCCGCGTCGGCCCGGCTGATGGCCAGCGCCGGGATGTCGGCCAGCGCGGTCTCAACGGGCTTGAGCGCGTCGGCGAGGCTTGCCTCGCCGGCGGCCGCTCTATGCCACAATCCCTCCAGCCGTTCCAGCGAAATCATGTCGTCCGGCCCGAACGGGCCGACTGCCGTGCGCCGCAGGGCGCAGACGTGCCCGAATGTGCCGAGGAGGCGTCCGAGGTCGCGCGCGAGCGCCCGCACGTAGGTGCCTTTGCCGCACTCGGCCTCGAACACCGCGTGATCGGCATCGGGCCGGTCGATCAGCGTAAGCCGGCCGATCTCGACGGTCCGGGCTTCGAGTTCGACCACCTCGCCGTCGCGGGCGAGGTCGTAAGCCCGCTCGCCCTCAACTTTGATGGCCGAGAAGCGCGGCGGCACCTGCGCGATGGTTCCAGTGAAGCCGGGGAGCGCGGCGCGGACATCCGCCTCCTTCGGACGCGCGGCGCTGGTTTCCACCACCCGTCCTTCCGCATCATCGGTGTCGCGCTCTTCGCCCCACCGCACCGTGAAGCAATAGCGCTTGCGGCCCTCCATGATGAACGGGACGGTCTTGGTCGCTTCGCCCAGCGCGATCGGCAGGCAGCCCGACGCAAGTGGATCGAGCGTGCCGGCATGGCCGGCGCGGCGCGCCGAAGTGAGGCGCCGCACCGCAGAGACCGCATGGGTCGACGTCATGCCGACCGGCTTGTCGAGCACGATCCAGCCGTGGATGTCGATCTTCGGACGGCGGCGCTGGCCGCCCGGCTCGGCCGGCCGGCTCGGCTCAACATTCGTCATCGCCGTCTCCGCCGAGGTCGCGCTTGACCGCGGGCGAGCGCAACAGCTTCTCGATCCGTTCCGCCTCATCGAACCGCTCGTCGAGGCGGAAGCGGATGTCGGGCGCGAATTTCAAATTGACCTTCCGCGCGATGACGCCGCGCAGATAGCGCTTGTTGCGATCGAGCGCGTCAACCACGGCCCTTTCGTCGCGCCCGCCGAGCGGCATCACGTAGATGGTCGCGAGCCGCAGGTCGGGACTCATGCGCACCTCGGGCACGGTGATCATGTGCCCTTCGAGCACGGGATCGTGCACGTAGCCCTGCGCGAGCACCTCGGCGATCGCGTGGCGCACCGCCTCGCCGACGCGCAACTGCCGCTGCGAAGGACCGGCAACGGATTCGTGGTGCTGTCCACGGGACATGATCTTCGACCTTCGATCGGCTGCAAACAAAGACGTGCCGCTTTCCGCGCGCAGGCGGTCCAACAATGGCTTTTTCACAAATGCGCGGCGCAAGCTAGAGCGAGCGCTGCACCGTCTCCACCCGATAGCATTCGATGACATCGCCTTGGCGCATGTCCTGATAGTTCTCGAACGCCATGCCGCATTCCTGCCCGGCGACAACTTCCCGGGCATCGTCCTTGAAGCGCTTGAGCTGCGACAGCCTGCCTTCGTGGATCACCACATTGTCGCGGATCAGGCGGACATGGGCGCCGCGCTCGACGGTCCCGTCGGTGACGCGGCAGCCCGCCACTTTGCCGACTTTCGACACGCTGAAGATTTCAAGGATTTCCGCGGTGCCGAGCGTCGTCTCGCGCGTGGTCGGCGCGAGCAGCCCGGACATCGCTTTCTTCACGTCCTCCACGAGGTCGTAGATGATGTTGTAATAGCGGATTTCGGTGCCGGTACGCTCGGCCGACTCGCGCGCTTCCTTGTGGGCGCGGACGTTGAAGCCGATGATCGCGGCGCCCGAGGCCTCCGCCAAGGTCACGTCGGATTCGGTGATGCCGCCGACCCCCGCGTGGATCACGCGCGCGGCGACCTCTTCGGTGCCGAGCTTGTCGAGCGCGCCGATGATCGCCTCGACCGAGCCCTGGACGTCGCCCTTGATGACCAGCGGGAACTCCTTGCGGCCGGTGCTCTTGAGCTGGCTCATCATCTGTTCGAGCGAGCCGCGCATGCCGCTCGCACGGCTGTCACGCTTCTGGCGTTCGCGATAATCGGTGATCTCGCGGGCGCGCGCCTCGGTCGGCACGACCGCGAGCCGGTCGCCCGCTTCCGGCGTGTGGTTGAAGCCCAGTACCTCCACCGGCACCGACGGGCTGGCTTCCTCGATGGTCGCGCCAGTGTCGCTCACCAGCGCGCGCACGCGGCCCCACTCCGCTCCGGCCACGACGATGTCGCCGCCGCGCAGGGTGCCGCGCTGGATCAGAACGGTCGCAACCGCGCCGCGCCCGCGGTCGAGCTTTGCCTCGATCACGGTGCCCTCGGCGGGCCGATTTGGATTGGCCTTGAGATCGAGGATTTCCGCCTGCAGCCCGATCGTCTCGAGCAGCCGCTCGAGGTTGAGCTTCTTGGTCGCGGAGACCTCGACGTCGAGGACATCGCCGCCCATCGATTCGACCTGCACCTCGTGCTGCAGCAGTTCGGTGCGCACGCGCTCCGGCCGGGCGTCGGCTTTGTCGATCTTGTTGATGGCGACGATCATCGGGACCTTCGCGGCCTTGGCGTGATTTATCGCCTCGACGGTCTGCGGCATGACGCCGTCATCGGCGGCGACCACCAACACGACGATGTCGGTCACCTTGGCGCCGCGCGCGCGCATGGCCGTGAAGGCAGCGTGGCCCGGCGTGTCGATGAAGGTGATTTTTGCGCCCGAGGGGGCTGTCACCTGATAGGCGCCGATGTGCTGGGTGATGCCGCCCACTTCTCCGGCGGCAACCTCGGTCGACCGGATGGCATCGAGCAACGACGTCTTCCCATGGTCAACGTGGCCCATGATGGTGACGACCGGCGGCCGCGCAACCAGCGTGGCCGGATCGTCCGGCGCATCGAACAGGCCTTCCTCGACGTCGGATTCCGCGACGCGCTTGACCGAGTGCCCCATTTCCTCGGCCAGCAACTGGGCGGTATCGGCGTCGATCACGTCGGTGATCTTAACCATCTGGCCCTGCTTCATCAGCAGGCGGATAACGTCGACCGCGCGCTCGGCCATGCGATTGGCGAGTTCCTGGATCGTGATCGATTCCGGAATCGTCACCTCGCGGATCAACTTCTCCTTCGGCTCATCGGCTTGGTGTCCCTTGAGCCGTTGCACGCGGCGGCGGAACGACGCGACCGACCGCTCGCGCACCTCGTCCTGGCTCAACGCCGTGACCA
>JAFAUQ010000277.1 GCA_019243195.1 Hyphomicrobiales bacterium | reverse complement strand
AACCGCCCATTCCCTCCAGCACCCAGCGGGTGACGATCGGCAGCAGGGTGACGAAGGCGGCGCCCAGGATCGAGCCGAGCACGGAGCCGAGCCCGCCGATGATGATCATGGCGAGGTAGTCGATCGAGACGTTGATCTGGAACTGCTCGTAATTGGCGATGCCGAGGTAGTAGGTGTAGAGCACCCCGGTGACGCCGGCGTAAAAAGATGAAATCGCGAACGCCAGCAGCTTGTAGCGGAAAATGTCGATGCCGATGATTTCCGCGGCGGTATCGTGGTCGCGCACCGCGACGAACGCGCGGCCGATGCGCCCGCGCACGATGTTCTGCATGGCGACGATCGCCAGCACGAGGAAGACCATCAGAAAGAAATAGAGCTGCATTTGGCTCTTGAGCACGAGGCCGAGCACGCTCGGCCGCGGCACCTCGATCGAGGCCTGCACGCCGCCGGAAATCCACGGCGTGTGGTTGATGATCCATTCGATGATCAGCTGGGCGGCGAGCGTTGCGATCGCGAGATAGAGGCCCTTGATGCGCAGCGACGGGATGCCGACGATCCCGCCGATCAGCGCCGCCATCAGGCCGCCGGCGGGAATCGCGATCCAGAACGGCGCGCCCAGGCGCATGATCAGGTTGGCGGCGGTATAGGCGCCGACCGACATAAAGGCGCCGTGGCCGATCGACACTTGGCCGGTGTAGCCGACCAGGATGTTGAGCCCCAGCGCGCCCACGCTGGCGATGAGGATTAAGTTGAGTATCGAGATCAGATATTCGCCGAGAACGAGCGGCGCGATGACGATGAACAGCACGGCGACCGCCGCCACGGCCCACTTTGTGATGGGCAGCGGATAGAGCGCCATGTCGGTGGCGTAGGTCGTCTTGAAGACACCGGACTCGCGGTAGAACATGTGTGCTCTGGCGGCCTGAGTCTAAACGCGCTCGATCTGCGGCTTGCCGAACAGGCCGTAGGGCCGGATCATCAGGGCGATGATCATCAACACATAGGGCGCGAAGTCCTTGGTACCGCCGCCGACGTAAGGGTCGAGATAGCCGGCGGCGAGATTCTCGACGACGCCGACGATGAGCCCGCCGATCACGGCGCCGATCACTGAATCGAGGCCGCCCAGGATCACCACGGGAAAAACCTTCAGGCCCACCTGGGCGAGCTGATTGTCGACGCCGAGCATCGCCCCCCAGACGACACCGCCGAGCGCGGACACGATGCCGGCGAGCGCCCAGGCGAGCGCGAAATAGCGCGGCACGTTGATGCCCATCGCCATCGCCACCTGCTGGTTATCGGCGACGGCGCGCATCGCCACCCCCATGCGGGTGCGCAGGAAAAACCAGCTGAAGGCCGCGAGAAACGCGAGGCTGATGGCCGCGCTCACGAGTTGAACCGGCGGCAGGAACACCGGCCCGACGTAGATCGGCTCGTCTCCCACCGGCATGACGATGGCGCGGGTGCCGGCGCCGAACACCAGCGTCGAAAACCCGCGCAGCAGCGCGGCGATGCCGATCGTCGCCATGATCACGGCGACCACCGGCCGGCCGATCAGCGGGCGCAGCACCACGCGCTCGAGGCCGAAGCTGAAGACGACCATGCACAGGATCGCGATGAGCGCGCAGGCCCAGAACGGCAGGTCGGCCGCATAGGCGCCGGCCGCGGCGATGAACGCCGCGAACATCACGAACTCGCCCTGGGCGAAGTTGATGGCGTCGGTCGCCTTGTAAACGAGCACGAAGCCGAGCGCGATCAGCGCGTACATGAGCCCGATCATCAGCCCGTTGGTCACAAGGACCAGCGTGAACTGCAGGTCGAACTCAGGCATGGACGGGTTCTCGCGCCGGCGCGGGAACTGCGCGGGCGGAAACTTCGGGCGCGGCCGGCGCGTCCGGAACGTCGGCAATCTTCAGACAGACCTTGAGCTTGCCCGTGCGGCCGTCTTCGTAGGTGATTTCCGTGTTCAGCTCGACGTCCTCTGCCTCGCTGTAGAGCGCGGCAATGGCGGCGGCGTATTTCTCCGCCACGAAGCGGCGCCGGATCTTGCGGGTGCGCGTGATCTCGTTGTCGTCGGCATCGAATTCCTTGTTCACCAGCAGGAATCGTCGGATGCGGGCGCTTGGCGGGAGCGTGTCGTTGCAGATGCGGATTTCCTCCGCGATGAGCGCGCGCACCTCGGGCCGGGCGCTCAAGTCCTGGAACGAGGTGTAGGCGAGATTGCGCCGCTCCGCCCATTTGCCGACGGTCGCGAGATCGATGGCGATGAGCGCGGCGACGTACGGTTGGCCGTCGCCGAACGGGACCGCCTCACGGACGAACGGGCTGAACTTGAGCTTGTTCTCGATGAACTGCGGGGCGAACGGCGTGCCGTCGGCGAGCGCGCCTACGTCCTTCGCGCGATCGATGATCACCAGATGGCCGCGCGGATCGAGGAACCCCGCGTCGCCGGTGCGATACCAGCCATCGTCGGTGCGCGAGTCTTTGGTGGCATCGGGCTGCTTGTAATAACCTTCGAACAGGCCGGCCGAGCGGATGAGCACTTCGCCGTTCTCGGCGATGCGGATATCCATGCCGGAGCAGACGCGCCCCACCGTGTTGGGATACGCCTCGCCGTCCGGCTGCAGCGCCGCAAGTCCGGCAAGCTCGGTGGCGCCATAGATTTGTTTGAGATTGATGCCGAACGAGCGGAAGAAGCGGTAGGCATCGGGGCCGAGCGGCGCGCCCCCGGTATAAGCCCAGCGCGCGCGTCGCAGCCCAAGCTGGTCGCGCAGGGGCGCGTAGATGAGCAACTCGCCGAGCTTAAGGCCGAGCCGGGTCGCGAGCGAAAGCGGCTTGCCGTCGTGCCGGGCGAGTTCCGCCCGATCGGCGAGATTGCGAAAGAACGCAAACAGCCGGCGCTTGAGCCAGGAGGCGTCGGCGGTGCGGATCTGGATCGCGGTGAGCATGTTTTCCCAGATGCGCGGCGGAGCGAGAAAGGCCGAGGGGCCGAGTTCGCGCAGGTCCCGCTGCACCGTCTCGACGTTCTCCGGGCAATTGCAGGTGAAACCGACCATCAAGCTGATCGTGGTCGAATAGAGGCTGTCGCCGATCCACGCCATCGGCAGATAGCAGAGCCACTCGTCGTCGATGCGCACGTCCTCGGCCTTAAGGAAGGCCTGGCCGGCGTTGATGAGATTGGCTTGCGAGAGCATCACGCCCTTGGGGCGCCCGGTGGTGCCGGACGTATAGGCGAAGAGCGCGATGTCGCTCGGCGTGCCCTTGTCGATTTCCGCTTCGACGTAACCGGCGCGCTCGAATCCGAACGTGCGGCCCGCCGCCTGCACCTCCTCGAATGATCGGAGCAGCGGCGAATCGTAATGCCGCATGCCGCGCGGATCGTCGTAGATCAGAAGTTTGAGCGACGGCAGTTGATCCTTGAGCGAGAGGACCTTGTCGACCTGCTCCTGATCCTCCGCGACGATCACCGAGACCTCGGCGTGCGCGAACACATACGCGAGTTCCGAAGCGATCGAATCCTGGAACACCGGGACGGCGATGCCGCCGAGGCTCTGTGCCGCGAGCTGCGCCCAGTAGAGACGCGGGCGGTTGTCGCCGATCACCGAAAGCTTGTCGCCGCGCTTGAATCCGTGCGCCGCGAGCCCGAGCGCGAAGGCGCTCACCTCGTCGTAATATTGCGCCCAGGTGAAGGTGCGCCAGATGCCGCGGTCCTTCTCGCGTACCGCCGGACGATTGCCGATGGTCGCCGCGTTGCGGCGCAGCAGTCTCGGCAACGTAGTTGCACTCGCGGTCACGACGTCGTTTTTCATCGCTTCGTCCCGAGATAGGCTTTGATGACATCCGGATTGTGCTGGATTTCCGCCGGCGTTCCCTCGGCGATCTTGCGGCCTTGATCAAGCACGGCGACGCGGTCGGAAATATCCATCACCACGCCCATGTCGTGCTCGATCAGGATCATGGTCGTGCCCCACTCCTCGTTCACATCGAGGATGTAGCGCGCCATGTCCTCCTTCTCGTCCTGGTTCATGCCGCCCATGGGCTCGTCGAGGAGCACGATTTTCGGCTCGAGGGCGAGGGCGCGCGCAAGCTCCACCCGTTTGCGCAAGCCATAGGCGAGCGCACCGGTCGGCTGGCGGCGCAGCTGCTGAAGTTTGAGGAACTCGATCAGGTCCTCGACCCGGGCGCGGTGCTCGGCTTCTTCTTTCTGCGCCATCCCCCAGTAGACGACGGAAGCGAACAGGCCGGAGTGCATGCGCACGTGACGGCCAAGCATGATGTTATCGAGCACGCTCATGCCGTTGAACAGCGCGATATTCTGGAACGTGCGCGCGACCCCCATCGCGGCGATGCGCGAGGGCCGCTCGCCGGTGATCTCGCGCCCTTCCAGCCGGATGCTGCCGTTGTTGGGTTGGAACAAGCCGCTGATGATGTTCAGCAGCGTGGTCTTGCCGGCGCCGTTCGGTCCGATGATCGAGACGATCTCGCCTTGCCCGACCGATATGGTCACATCCTCAACCGCGCGCACCCCGCCGAAGCGCTTCGACACGCCGGAGACGGCGAGCTGCGGTTGCTCGACAGTGGCCTCGGGGGCGTGCGCGACGCTCGACATCATTCGCGGGCCGATCCCATGCAGCGGTGGAATGGCCGGCATGATGGAAACGCGGCCCGCGGAATGCAATAGGCGTGTGTGACACAGGGGACCGAACGCCAGCGGCGTTTGGGCGTCCAGCTTCGACGGCAGCCGGCAGTCGGTGCTACGCGTCCGCCACCAGCGCGCGGCCCTTGGTCTCCGGCAGCAGCAGCGCCGCCACGATCAGCAATACGTAGGCGATGAGGGCAAAAACGCCGATCGACTGACCGAGCGGCAAGGACGCGCTGAGCATGCCGACCAGCAGGGGGTTGAGAGCGGCGATCCCGCGGCCGAAATTGTACGCGAAGCCCTGACCCGAGCCGCGCATGCGCGTCGGAAAGAGTTCGGTCAGATAAGGTCCCATGCCGGAAAAAATTCCCGAGGCGAAGAAGCCGAGCGGGAATCCGAGAAAGAGCATGGTGGTATTGTCGACCGGAAGCTCGGTGTAGAGGACAACGGTCGCGAGATTGCACAGGGCGAACAAAATAAAGTTGGTCCGCCGCCCGATGCGATCGTTGAGCCAGGCGCTCACCCAATAGCCGATCAGCGAGCCGGCGATGATCACCGCGAGATAACCGCCGGTGCCGAGTACCGAAAGCTTGCGCTCGACCCGCAGGAACGTCGGCAGCCAGGTCGTGATCGCGTAGTAGCCGCCCTGGGCGCCAGTCGTGAGCAGACAGGTCAGCACCGTCGTCCGCAGCATCGATGGGGAGAAGATTTCCAGGAAATTTGCGCGTTTGCCGGCGGAGGCGAAGTTATGACGGGTTTGAGCAAATACCGGCGGCTCGTCGACGAAGCGACGCACGAAGAAGACGAGCAGCGCCGGTGTCAATCCGACCCAAAACAGCGCTCGCCACGCCTGTTCTGCCGGCAGCACGCTGAAGAACCAGGTCGCGAGCAGCGCGGCGATTGCCCAGCCGATCGCCCACCCGCTCTGCATGGCGCCGACCGCCTTGCCGCGATGTTCGGCGCGGATCACCTCGCCGATCAACACCGCGGCCGCGGCCCATTCGCCGCCGAAGCCGAAACCCATGAGCGCGCGGAAAGCGAACAGCTGCGTGTAGCTCTGAGCAAAGCCGCACAGGAAGGTGAACACGGCGAACCAGCCGACCGTGATCTGGAGCGTGCGCACCCGACCGAAACGATCGGACAGCGCGCCTGCAACCCAGCCGCCGAAAGCGGAAGTCAACAGGGTCGCCGTCCCGATCAAGCCCGCCTCTGCGTTGGTGATCGCGAACGCCGCGATAATCGCCGGAATGGCGAAGCTGAACATCTGCACGTCCATGGCATCGAGGACCCACCCGCCGAACGACGCCCAGAAGGCGGTCTTCTCGCGCGGCTTCATCTCCGCGTACCAGGCGGTCGGATGGTGCTCGGTCCCGGTGATTGTTGTTGTGGTCATGCCGCCTCCCTTGACGCGGTTAGAACGCTGCCAGCGCCGCGTTTTTCAGGTCCGTGACCAGCATTGATCCCGGCGCATGGGTAACTGCGAAGGGCGGACGCGCGGCCGCGATCGCCGCCTGCGGCGTGACACCGCAAGCCCAGAACACCGGCAACTCGCCGGGCCGGACGGGAAGCGGGTCGCCGTAGTCCGGTCGGGCGATGTCGGAAATCCCGATCTCCTCGGGAATGCCGATGTGCACCGGCGCGCCGTGCACCGCCGGCAGGCGCGAGGTGATCTGGATCGCCCGAATGGCGTCGGCGGGCCTGAGCGGGCGCATGGATACGACGAGCGGCCCGTGAAAGCGCCCGGCGCGCTGCGTCGCCACGTTCGTCCGGTACATCGGAACGTTGCAGCCAAGCTCGATGTGCCGCATCGGCACCTCGGCCTCGCGCAACGCCTCCTCGAACGAGAAGGAGCAGCCGATGACGAAGCTCACGAGGTCGTCGCGCCAGAGCGCGAGCAGATCGCCCGGCTCTTCGGTGAGGTCGCCGTCGCGCCACACCCGGTAGCGCGGCAGGTCGGTGCGGATATCGAGGTCTGCTGCCAACGCCGGCACGTGTGGACTGCCGGGCTCGGATACGCCGAGCACCGGGCACGGCTTGGGATTGACTTGGCAGAATCGCAGAAATTCATCGGCCCAGTCGCGCGGCAGCACCGCAAGATTGCCTTGGACGAAGCCTGGCGCGAGCCCGGCAGTCGACCCGTCGAGCGCGCCGCTTCGCGCCGCCAACCGAACCGCGCGGCCGTCGGCCTTATCTGCTGCGTGATTGAAAGAACGCACGGCGCTTCTCCCGCGTTGCGCCATGACGAGCACCGCGTCGTGATCTTGTCCAATCGCCATTTGCGATCGGGTTTGATAAGTCTGGCTTATCAGAGGCAAGGGAGCGGCCATGGTCGAGTTCAAGACGCTCGAAACCTTCATTTGGGTGGCCAGCCTGCGCAGTTTCCGCGGCGCCGCCGAGAAGCTGCACACGACCCAGCCGGCCGTGTCGATGCGGATTGCACAGCTCGAGGATTTCCTGGGCGTGCGCCTGTTGGAGCGCGACCGTCGTGTGGTCGCGCCAACCCAGAAGGGCCAGGAGCTCACCGCCTATGCGGAGCGCCTGATGCGCCTGCGCGCGGAAATGATCGAGGCGGTCGGCGACCGTTCCACCATGCGGGGCCTCGTGCGGCTCGGCGTATCGGAAACCATCGTGCACACTTGGCTGCCGAAGCTGATCGAGCGGGTGAATACCGCCTATCCGAATCTCGAGCTGGAGATCGAGGTGGACATTTCGCCGAATCTGCGCGACCGCCTCGTCGCCAAGGATCTCAATCTCGCCTTCCTGCTCGGTCCAATCAGCAATCCCAACGTTCACAGCCAGCCGCTGTGCTCTTTCCCGGTCGCCTTCGTTGCGAGCGACAAGCTCCGCCTGCCCCGCAAGGCGATCGGGCTCGAGGCACTCGCGCAATGGCCGATCATCACGTTTTCGCGCAACACGCAGCCGCACATCGTTGTGCGCGAACTGTTCGCGCGCAGCGGCCTGAGGCCGACGATTCACGCCAGCGCCTCGCTTGCGACGGTGGTGCGGATGGCGCTCGACGGCATCGGCATCGCGGTGATTCCGCCGGCCATTCTCGGCAACGTGGCTGCGCCGGGCCGCCTCCGCCGCTTGCAGACCGACGCGAAAATGCCCGAACTCAATTTCGTGGTGAGCTGGCCGTCGACGCCGGACTGCTTCGCGGCCCAGAAGGTGGCCGAGATCGCGGTGGAGGTCGCCCGGGAAACACGGGTCCGCTGATAAATTCAGCTTATCGAAGCTCATCGAAAATAGCGATTTGACCTAATAAGGCGGACGCTCTTTCTTAGCCGAGCGAGTTATCCAGGTGGGCGACACAACGCAGGAAGACACCGCTGTGCGGCACGAACAATGGGATTTCTGGATCGACCGCGGCGGCACCTTCACCGACGTGGTCGGGCGCCGACCGGAGGGCACCCTCGTCGCGCATAAGCTCTTGTCGGAGAACCCGGAGGCCTTCGGCGACGCCGCGGTGCAGGGTATCCGCGACCTGCTCGGGCTCAAATCCGGGGACCCCATTCCCCCGGGCCGCATCGGCGCGGTGAAGATGGGAACGACGGTCGCAACGAACGCGCTGCTCGAGCGCAAGGGCGAGCGCACGCTGCTGGTGACCACGCGCGGTTTCCGCGACGCGCTCAAGATCGGCTACCAGGCGCGCCCAAAGATTTTCGCCCGCCAGATCATCAAGCCGCAGATGCTGTTCGAGCGCGTGATCGAGGCGGACGAGCGGGCGCGCGCCGACGGCACCGTGGAGCGCGCGCTCGATGTCGAGGCCCTGCGCGCGGCACTTGCCGACGCCCACGCGGCCGGGATCGGGGCGGTCGCAATCGTTTTCATGCACGCCTATCGCTATCCCGAGCACGAGCAGCGCGCTGCCGCGCTCGCCCGCGAGATCGGCTTTCCCCAGATTTCCGCCAGCCACGAGATTTCGCCGCTCATCAAGCTCGTCGGCCGCGGCGACACCACGGTGGTCGACGCTTATCTGTCGCCGATACTCAAACGTTACGTCGCGCACGTGGCCGGGGAGCTGGGATCGGACAGTGCCACAGGGTTCCCTCCCCCCTTGAGGGGGAGGGACAGGGAGGGGGGTAAGTCTCAAACAAACGAGTCATCATCTCCCCCCCTCCCCAACCCTCCCCCGCAAGGGGGGAGGGAGTCCCACCGAGCAAGCGGCGAGGGCAGTTATCAACCGACGCGCTTGATGTTCATGATGTCGTCGGGCGGACTCACCGCGGCCGATCTGTTCCACGGCAAGGACGCAATCCTCTCCGGACCGGCAGGCGGCGTGGTCGGCATGGCGGAGACGGGGCGCGAGGCCGGTCTCGACCGGCTGATCGGCTTCGACATGGGCGGCACGTCGACCGACGTAAGCCATTTCGACGGTGAGTATGAGCGCGCGTTCGAGACCGAGGTCGCGGGCGTGCGCATGCGCGCGCCCATGATGCTGATCCATACGGTCGCGGCGGGCGGCGGCTCGATCCTGCACTTCGACGGCGCGCGGTTCCGGGTGGGGCCGGATTCCGCCGGCGCCAATCCCGGACCGAAGTGCTACCGGCGCGGCGGGCCGCTGGCCGTGACCGACGCCAACGTGATGCTTGGGAAGCTGATGCCCGATTTCTTCCCGCGCATCTTCGGTCCCCACCAGGATCAGCCCCTCGACGCGGCGGCGGTGCGCGCGGCGTTCCAAGAACTCGCGGCGCAGGTGGGCGACGGCCGCGCGCCGGAGGAGGTCGCCGACGGCTTCATCCGCATCGCCGTCGAGAACATGGCGAACGCGATCAAGAAGATTTCCGTGCAGCGCGGCTACGACGTCACCCGCTACGCGCTCAACTGCTTCGGCGGCGCCGGCGGCCAGCACGCGTGTCTCGTCGCCGACGCGCTCGGCATGACCAAGGTGCTGATCCACCCGTTCTCGTCGCTGCTCTCCGCCTACGGCATGGGGCTCGCTGATATTCGCGCGACGCGCGAGCAGGCGATCGAGGAGCCGTTCCGCGACAAGGCGCTCGCGGCGATTGCCGATGTGGGTGCGCGTCTCGGCACTGCCGCGCGCGAGGAGGTGGTCGGCCAGGGCGTGCCGACAAGCGAGGTGACCGTGCTCGTGCGTGCCCACGTCCGTTATGCGGGCACCGACACCGCGCTGGTCGTCCCGGCATTCGAGGTGCGGACGGAACGCGCCACGCCTGACATGTCATCGCCCTCCCTCAGCGCGATGACGGCGGCTTTCGAAACGGCGCACAAGGCACGGTTCGGCTTCATCGATGAAACCAAGAGTCTGGTGGTCGAAGCTGTGTCGGTCGAGGCGATCGGCGGCGGCGCGAAATTCAGCGAACCTGAACATGCTCCGATGCGCGAAAAGTTGCCCGCGCCAGCGCAAAGCACGCGCTTCTTTTCCAATGGCGCCTGGCACGACGCCGCGGTGTTCACCCGCGATCAGCTCAAGCCCGGCCACGCCGTGACCGGCCCCGCGATCCTGATCGAGCCGCATCAGACCATCGTGGTCGAGGACGGCTGGCGCGCGACGCTTACGGCAAAAAACCATCTGCTGCTCGAGCGCGCGACGCCGCTCAAGCGGCAGAGCGCGATCGGCACCGAAGCCGACCCGGTGATGCTCGAAATTTTCAACAATTTGTTCATGTCGATCGCCGAGCAGATGGGCGTGTCGCTGCAGAACACGGCCTATTCGGTCAACATCAAGGAGCGGCTCGATTTCTCTTGCGCGGTGTTCGACGCGGACGGGACGCTGGTCGCTAACGCACCGCACATGCCGGTGCATCTCGGCTCGATGGACCGCGCGGTCGAGAGCATCATCCGCGACAACCGGGGCCGCATCCGTCCCGGCGATGTCTACGCGATCAACGCGCCTTATAACGGCGGCACTCATCTTCCTGACATTACCGTGTGCACGCCGGTGTTCGACGACGAAAAGCGCGAGATTTTGTACTGGGTGGCGAGCCGCGGGCATCACGCCGATGTCGGCGGCATCTCGCCCGGCTCCATGTCGCCCAATGCGGTGACGATCGAGCAGGAGGGCGTCCTGTTCGACAATTTCAAGCTCATTGACGCCGGCCGCTTCCGTGAGCAGGCGCTGTATGACGCGCTTACCGGCGCCAAATATCCGGCGCGCAACCCGCTGCAGAACGTCAACGACCTGAAGGCGCAGATCGCCGCGAACGAGAAGGGCGTGCAGGAATTGCGCAAGATGGTGGCGCAGTTCGGCCTCGACGTGGTCAAGGCCTATATGAACCACGTGCAGGACAACGCGGCGGAGAGCGTGCGCCGCGTCATCGATCGGCTGCACGATTCATCTTTTTCCTACGAGATGGACCAGGGCACCTTCATCAACGTGAAGATCACGGTCGACAAGGAGAGGCGCGAGGCGACCGTCGACTTCACCGGCACCTCGCCGCAGCAGCCGACGAACTTCAACGCCCCCGAACCGGTCGCGCGGGCGGCGGTGCTCTACGTATTCCGCGTCATGGTCGATGACGACATCCCGATGAACGCCGGCTGCCTGCGGCCGATCCGCATCGTCATTCCGCCCCGCTCGATGCTTTCGCCGGAATATCCCGCGGCCGTCGTCGCCGGCAACGTCGAGACTTCGCAGGCCGTGACCAATTGTTTGTTCGGCGCGCTCGGCGCGCTCGCCGCCGCGCAGGGCACGATGAACAATCTCAATTTCGGCAACGACCAATATCAGTACTACGAGACGATCTGCTCGGGCTCGCCGGCCGGGCCAGGCTTCGACGGCACCGATGCCGTCCACACCCACATGACCAACACGCGGCTCACCGATCCCGAGGTGCTGGAGTTTCGCTATCCGGTGCTGCTCGAGGATTTCCACATCCGCCCGAACTCCGGCGGGCGCGGGCAATGGAACGCCGGCAGCGGCATTCGGCGTACCATCCGGTTTCTGGAAAAGATGGACTGCACCATCCTTTCGGGCCACCGCCGCGTGCCGCCGTTCGGGCTTGCCGGCGGCGAACCGGGGCAGATCGGCGAGAACTGGGTGCGGCGCAAGGACGGCCGCATGGAGCGCCTGCAAGGCGCCGACGAGACCACGATCGACGCCGACGAGGCGATCATCATCCAGACGCCGACCGCCGGCGGGTACGGCGATCCGCGGAAGCGGCGGGAATAGTCATTGCGAGGAGCGCAGCGACGAAGCAATCCAGGGCGTCACGCGAAGCCCCTGGATTGCTTCGGCCCTTCGGGCCTCGCAATGACGAGTCTCAATCCTCGCCCGGCACGGCGAGCGGCAGGAAGCGCTCGTCCGTCTGCTGATGCGGTGGGTAACGTCGCACCCGTTCGATGGAGCGCGGCTCGACCGAACGCTGGTCGATCGAGCCGGTCACGAAGGAGCCGCGCCGCGCGATGAGGTCGCCCGGGATCGGCCGCGGTTCGCAGATGGTGCGGCCGCTCGCGTGGTGAGCGAGATCGACGTGCATATGGTCGTAGTGGAAGGCGTTCGAGCCGGGCGCGAGCACGGTCGCGAACATACGGCAGGCGCTGGCATGCGCATCGTGCAGGAACGCGCGTTCCTCGGGCGTGCCGTGCCAGCCGTCCCGCACCGTGATCTTGCGGCCGTCGGCGAGGGTGAAGGCCGCAACATCGAGCGCGTTGCCGAACGCGTGCTCGGAAATGGGCGCGCCGCGCTGATTGTTCATGGAACGGCAGGAATAGGCGGAGATTTGTTTGATCTCGACCACCCGCTGGCCGAACCAGCGGCGCGCCGCCGGCTGCACGCCAGTCGCCATCCACTGGTCGAGCGCGGCGACCAGCGGGCAGGCGAGCGTCGCGGCCGGCGCCATGCCGACTTGCGACCCCAGCCCGCCTTCGCGTGACGGCCCGAGCGGCACGGTCTCGATCGGGGCCGACGGCTGCGCCGGGACGGTCTCGGGTACGCCGCCGTAAGCGGGGCGCTCGGGATGGGACTGCGGATAAGGCTCGGGGCCGTCCGCGATGGGCGCATCCACCTCGGGCGTGATTGTCAGCGGCGCGCCGGGCGTGCGGGCCGGCTGATAAGTCGGGGTGCCGTAGGTCGGCGCCGGGTAAGACGCCGCCGGATAGGCCGGGGCGGCTGCGGAAGCGGCCGGCGGATATTCCGGGATCGTCGGGATTCTGCCGGGCGGGCGCGGGTCGTCGGCAAAGCCGAGCGGCCCGCCCTCCCCCAGCATGGTCACGCGCAAGGGAAAATCCGCGCCGCACATGCCGGGGCCCTGGATCGGCCGCAGCTCGGCGATGCCCCCGCCTTGCTTCACCGCACCGGATTTCAGGCAGGCGACTTCCGCGTCGTGCCGCCACGCGGGCCGTTCCTCAAACCAACTGCGGCCGCAGGCATCGAGCAGAACGAGAACGACGGTAACGACAAGGTACCTGGCCAACGTACGCGCCATGGCGCGCAAGATGCGAGCAATTCCGTTAAGGATTGTTCAATGAAGAGGGTGATGCGGTCATTGCGAGGAGCGAAGCGACGAAGCAATCCAGGGCGACAAGCGTGGTGCCGGTTGCCCTGGATTGCTTCGCTTCGCTCGGAATGACGCCGCATTCACCCCGGCACAATCGCGACCGCGCGGGTCCAGCCGGCCGAGCCGCGGTGCACCTTCACCGGGAAGCAAACAATCTCGAACCCGTCCGACGGCAGCAGTTCCAGATTGTGCAGCTTCTCGAGATGCGAATAGCCGATCTCGCGCCCGGCCCGGTGGCCTTCCCAGATCAGATCGACGTTGCCGGTTTCCTGCACGCGCGCCCGCGTGAAAGAGAACGGCGCATCCCAGCTCCAGCCGTCGGTGCCGACGAGGCGGACGCCGCGCTCGAGTAGCCACAAGGTCGCGGCCTTGCCCATGCCGCAACCGGCATCGATGAAGTCCGCCTCGCCGTAGCGGCTGCCCGCCCGCGTGTTGACCACCACGATTTCGAGCGGCCGCAGCGTGTGGCCGATGCGTTTGAGTTCCGCTTCCACATCGCCGGGTGTCGCCACGTAGCCATCGGGAAAATGCCGGAAGTCGAGCTTGACCGCCGGCTGGAAGCACCATTCGAGCGGCACCTCGTCGATGCGCCACGAGGGCTCGCCGCCGGGTTTGAGCGCGTGGTTCATGGTCGAGAAATAATGATAGGGCGCGTCGAGATGAGTGCCATTGTGGGTGCTGATCGCGCAGCGCTCGACCGCGGCGAATTCCCCGTCGGGAAACTGATCGACGCGCACGCCCATGTATTCGGCCATTTGCGGCGCGGTCGCATGGTGATCGTCGTAGGCGATCTGCGGCAGCATGTGCGGCGGATCGCTCGCGATCCCGGCCCGCAACGGAACGCTGATGTCGATCAACCGACGAGCCATGTTTGTGTCCTTTCTCCCGCGCCTCGTTCGCGACGATAGCACCGTGTGGCTCTTGATTGCGCAAGCCCGTTCCGGCACATCGCGCCGGCATTTCAACCCGACAGCAGGACGCGCCGATGCTTTCCGCACTCGACCTTGCCCGCCGCATCGAGGCGGGCGAACTCACGCCGGCGGCGGTGCTCGACAAATGCGCCGAGGTCATCGCCGCCCGCGAGGAAGAGATCGGGGCGTTCATCGCGCTCGACCTCGATGCCGCGCACCGCCGCGCCCAGGATCCGGCGGTCGCCGCGGGGCCGCTGCGCGGCCTGCCGGTCGGCATGAAAGATATTCTCGACACGGTCGATTTCCCGACCGGCTACGGCACCACCTTTCATCACGGCCATCGGCCGGTGAGCGATGCCGCGCTCGTCTCGATGGTCCGGCGCGCCGGCGGCATCATCGTCGGCAAGACCGTGACGACGGAACTCGCGCACCTGCGGCCGGGCAAGACGCGCAACCCGCACAATCCCGCCCACACGCCGGGCGGCTCGTCCTCGGGTTCGGCGGCGGCGGTCGCGGCCGGCATGCTTCCCGTCTCCGTGGGCAGCCAGACCGGCGGTTCGGTGATCCGGCCCGCAGCCTACTGCGGGGTCGCCGGGTTCAAGCCATCCTACAAGTTGCTGCCGACGGTCGGCATGAAGTGCTTCTCCTGGCATCTCGACACGGCCGGGCTGTTCGCGGCGGGCGTCGCCGACGTGGCGTTTGCGGCCTCGGCGATCACCGCGCGCGACCTGCGGGTCGACCAAAGCACGCCGGCGGCGCCGAAAATCCTGCTCATGCGCACCCACATCTGGGACCAGGCGAGCGACGACATGCGCGGCGCGGTCGAGAAAACGGCGCGCGCAGCGGAGGCGGCGGGCGCCAAGGTAAGCGACGTGGACATGCCGCAGATCCTGCAGGACGCCTGGGACGCGCATGGCACGGTGCAGGACTACGAGGCCTACCGCGCGCTCGCCTGGGAATACGACAATCATCGCGACGAGCTTGGGCCGCTGCTGCGCGGCCTGCTCGACGCCGCCGCCGGCATCGACGCCGACACCTACGATGCCGCGCGCCGCATTACCAAACGTGCGCGCCAGGCGCTGAGCGATCTGATGAACGGCGCCGACGTGATTCTGACGCCATCGGCACCGAGCGCGGCGCCTTACAGCATCGCCTCGACTGGGCCAGCGATTTTCAATCGGCTGTGGACCTTGATGGGTACGCCGTGCGTCAACATTCCCGGGCTGCGCGATGAAGCCGGGCTCCCGCTCGGCGTGCAGGTCGTCGGCCGCTTCGGCCAGGACCGCGGCGCGCTCGAGGCGGCGCATTTCGTCGAGCTGGCGCTGGCGCGGCTGAACGCGTAAAGCAAAAGACGAAGTGTTTCTTCTCCCCCGACGAAGCGGCGGAGCATGTTCTTTTCCAACGATTCGATCGACTAATCTGCAAACCGATCGCAGGTGAAATTTTTTGCCGCGCGCGTTCAGTGGCTTAGCCGCGGCCGGGAAATCCGAGGGGAACCTGCCGCAGCGCAGCACGTTTCGTGCTTCGGACCGCGGGGCGCTTATGGTAAACTTGCCCCATCAGCCAAGGAGGCACCACACGTGGACATTGGCTTGAGGCTCAATGTCCTGGCGGTGTGCGCCGTGTTTCTTTTTATCGGCGCCGTCCTGCTGGGAGCCTTCTGAGTTCGAGACTAAGTCCAACGACAACGCCAAAGGCCGAATAATCGCCGTAGCAGACGACGGCGCCGAACGCCGGGGACCCCACTCCCCGGTGTTTGTTTTTTTGTTTGCAAGCCACACATTCTCCGCTCGTCATCCCCGCGAAAGCGGGGATCCAGTAAACACCAGCATCGCAGTTCCAGTTCTATCTGTGAGGTCGGTGTTTACTGGATTGCCCGCTTTCGCGGGCAATGACGAGATGAGAGTACATCATTCCGCGGCCTCGCGAGCGGCGGCGGGGTCGTAATTGAGGATGGGCGCGAGCCAGCGCTCGGCTTCGGCGAGCGTCCAGTTCTTGCGGCGTGCGTAGTCCTCGACCTGGTCGCGCTCGATGCGGCCGACGCCGAAGTAATGGCTCTGCGGATGGCTGAAATAGAGGCCGCACACCGACGCGCCCGGCCACATGGCGAAGCTTTCGGTCAGCCGCACGCCGGTGCGCGCTTCGCTGTCCAACAAACGGAACAGCGTCGCTTTCTCGCTGTGGTCGGGCTGGGCCGGATAGCCGGGCGCCGGGCGGATGCCGCGATATTTCTCGGCGATCAGTTCTTGCGGCGCGAGCCCTTCGTCACCGGCGTAGCCCCAGAACTCCTTGCGCACGCGCTGGTGCAGCCGCTCGGCCAAGGCTTCGGCGAGGCGATCGGCAAGCGCTTTGACGAGGATCGCGGAATAATCGTCGTTCGCGCCCTTGAAGCGCGCGGCGCGCGCGTCCTCGCCGAGCCCGGCCGTCACCGTGAAGGCCCCGATATAATCGGCGACGCTGCTCTCGCGCGGCGCCACGAAATCGGCGAGCGCCACGTTGGCGCGGCCTTCGCGCCGCGCCAATTGCTGGCGCAAGGTGTGCAGCACCGCGATCGGCTGCTGCCGCGTCTCGTCGGCGAACACCAGAATATCGTCGCCGCGTGAATTTGCCGGCCACAGGCCGACGACCGCCGCGGCGCGGAACCAGCGTTCCGCCACGATCTTCTCCAGCATCTCGCGCGCATCGTGATAAAGCGCGCGCGCCGCGACGCCGAATTTGGCGTCGTCGAGAATCGCCGGAAACTTTCCGGTCAATTCCCAGGTGGCAAAGAACGGCGTCCAGTCGATGTAATCGATGAGCTCGGCGAGCGGATAATCCTCGAGTGTTTGCACGCCGAGGAGCGCTGGCCGCGCCGGGCGGTCCGCCGTCCAATCGATCCTGAGCGCGTTGGCGCGTGCCTCGACGAGCGAGAGGCGGTGCCGGTCGTCCTGGCTGCGCGCGTGCGCCGCCGCGATGCGGGCGTATT
>JAFAUQ010000200.1 GCA_019243195.1 Hyphomicrobiales bacterium | reverse complement strand
CGGCGCACCCGAAATATCTCGCCCATATCCCGGGCGAGGAAGGCGAGTACGAGGCTGGCGGCGCGCAGATGGTGCGGGTGTGCGACGGCAAGAGCCTGCCGAAGGGTGATCCGGATGCGGTGTACCTGCTGCGGCCGTTCGGCAATTCGGCGCACGAAATCTGGAACACGGCCGATCCGAGCCACCCGAAACTCGTGACGCGCGTCGTCGAGGGCCTGAAGGGCACGCATAAGAGCTGGTGGGAATGCGACACCGGGATCGCGTTTCTCGTTTCCGGCGCGCCCGGCTGGCGCACGCGGCGCATGACCCAGGTGTTCGATCTCAGCGACCCCACGCATCCGGTGAAGATCCGCGACTTCGGCCTGCCCGGCCAGGAGCCCGGCTCGACCGGCGCCGTGCCGACCGAGTTGCACGGCCCGATCTCGACCGGCCCCGCCGGCAACCGCGTCTATTTCGGCTACGGCACCAACAAGGGCGGCATCCTGCAGATCGTCGACCGCGACAAGCTCCTCAACGGCCCGAAGGAGCCGACGCCGGATAACCTGCGCTATCCCGAGGTCGGGCGGCTCGACATGCTGCCGCTCAACGGGGCGCACACGACCTTGCCGCTGCTGAAAATGCCGGTCGCCGAGTTCGCCAAGGACAAGGACCCGGTGCGCGACATCGTCATGATCGTCGACGAGGAAATCCTCAACGAATGTCAGGAGCCGCGCCAGATGGTGTGGTTCGCCGACGTGACGATCGAGACGCGGCCGATGGTAATTTCGAGCTATACGGCCTCGGAGGCGAGCGGCAACTTCTGCCAGCGCGGCGGCCGCTTCGGCGCGCATTCCTCGAACGAGTTCATCGCGCCGATGTACGACAAGAAACTCGTCTTCGTGACCTTCTTCAACGGCGGCGTGCGCGCGATCGACATCCGCGACCCCTATCACCCCAAGGAGGCCGGCTACTTCGTCCCGGCGATCACCGATAAGACCGACAAGCGCTGCGTCAGGGCTCAGGTCGAGGGCCAGGAGCGCTGCAAGGTCGCGATCCAGAGCAACAACGTCGACGTCGACGACCGCGGCTATATCTACGTCGTCGATCGCGCCAATGCCGGGATGCACATCCTCGAGCTCACCGGCGACGCGCGGAAGATTGCATTTCCGTAGGGATCCGTAGGGGGGCTAAGCGGACGGAGCGAAGCGGAGACCGCGTGCCCACCAACGATGATTGTTGGTTGTTGATCCGCGTGGGCACGCGCGCCCATCGGCGCGCTTAGCCCACACTACGATCTTCGTTTCGAAATCACATACGACTCGTCGAGGAACCACAGGCCGCCGTGCTCGCGCAGCACATCGCGCGTCGCGTCGATATAGCGGCGGTCATTGGTGGCTTCAGACAAGCGGTCGTCCTCGACCTGCGCCACGTAGATCGCGGCGTTCCAGGCGGCGAGCAGGGTCGAGGTGCCGATCGACTCGGAAATCTCCGACGGCAACGTGTGCATGTCGTAGCGGAAGATCGAGCGGTTGTCGGCATAGGCGTTGAAATTGAGGTCGCGCCCGGCCGGCCCCAACTCGTGTTTGACCGTCTTCAAGATCGCATGCCGGTCGGTGGTGAACGGATTATCGCCCGGCCACACCCGGCGGATGATTTCGAGGCCTGGGTCGTTGCCGTAGGAGTGGATCGCGATCAGCCGTCCGCCCGGGCCGAGCGCCCGCGCGAGCGGCGCGATTACGCGCCGTGCCTTGAACTCGACCGGCGCCCGGGCGCGGTAGGGCTGCGAGGCGATCACCAGATCGTACTCGGCCGCGGTGCCGCCGCGGCGCGGGATTATCGGATCGAGCAGGAACTTGTGGTCCTCGCGGTAGATCACCAGCACCACCGGCCGCTCGTACACCGGGTTGCCGGTCTTGGCGCTCACGCCGGCTTTCCAGTTCTCCGCCAGGAACGGCTCGAGATCGGTGATCTGCTCCTCGAATTTGTGCGCGGAATTTCCGGCGAGCGGCAGTTCGTGCCAAACCAGGGTCGAGGCGGCGCTCATCGATTTGACCGTGAGCCACGGCGCGTCCGCGTAGGCGAGGTTGGTCAGCACGAGCACGCTTGCCGGATGTTCGAAGAAACGGTCCGCCATCTTCTGCAGGGTCAGGCGGATATCCTCGAGGCTGATTTCCTTGCCGACGAGATAGAACGGCATGGTGGGAAACCGGTCGTGCATGGCGCGCATCACCCGCGCGAGCACGGTGCCGTCGCCGACGCCGGCGTCAAACACGCGTATCGCCGGCGGGCGCGGATGGATGTTGCCGAGTTCGAGCGTAACGCGGTGCGCCACCACCCATTTTTCGCTGCACGTGTTGACGAACAGCAGATACTTCTGCCGGTTGTCGAAGAAGCGGAAGTTGCGGGCCGGGTCGCCGCGGCCGGGCAGCGGCGGCGCGAGCATGGGCGCGAGCGCCGGCGGCGCGGGGATGTAGCTCGGCGCCGGCCGCGCTTCGCCGCTGCCGCTCGCCACCATGAAGGCGCGGATGCGGTCGAGCGTGTCGGTGGTGATCCGCCCGCCGTTGCGCAGCCGGCTCGCGAGCTTGCCGTCGTTGACGGCACGCCGACCGAAGGTTGATTCCGCAACCCCGGTGCGCCGGCAGAATTCGGCAATCTCGCGCAGGACGGCGTCGTTCATGGGCGGGCTCGTCATTGCGAGCGGAGCGAAGTAATCCAGGGCGCCTCCTGGATTGCTTCGGGCCTGCGGCCTCCTCGCAATGACGCCAGAGAAGGGCCGCATCAGTCAACCACAAAATGGCCCCACCAATAAGTGGGCTGAATGGTGGGCAACGGTCGATATGCGTTGATGATCGACCTTTTCGGAGTACCGGGTTGAAGGATGCCGTAGCTATGATGGGATACTGCCCATCAAAAGTGGGATTAATCCCATACGCTAGCTTGGCCGTGATCGCCAGTGATAATGATAGAGAGAACGCACCTGCACGGCTTTTCCCCTCATGCCCCGCTTTGCCGCCAACCTCGCCTATCTCTTCACCGAGCGCCCGCTGCCCGAGCGCATCGGCGCGGCCAAGGCCGCGGGCTTTGGCGCGGTCGAATTTCAGATGCCCTATGATCACGCACCCCGCACGCTCCAAGCCGAGATCGAGCGCCACGGCGTCGCGGTGCTCGGGCTCAACACCGCGCTCGGGCGCCCCGGCGAGGCCGGGCTTGCCGCAGTGCCTGGCCGCGAGCAGGAGTTCGCGACCTTGTTCCGCCAGGCGCTCGACTACATCGTCGCGATCGGGGGCAACGCGGTGCATTGCCTTGCCGGCTTGGTGCCGCCGGAGCAGCGGCCGGTCGCCGACCCGGTGTTCGTCGCCAACCTTGCGCGCGCCGCCGATTTAGCCGGCGGGAAGGGCATCAAGCTCTTGATCGAGCCGCTCAACGCGCGCGACCGGCCCGGCTATTTCCTGTCACGCGTCGAGCACGGCGCCGACGTGATCGCCAAGGTCGGGCGGCCGAATGTGCACCTGCAGTTCGACTGTTATCACGTGCAGATCACGCAAGGCGATCTGATCAAACGGATCGAGCAGTTTCTTCCCGTTATCGGCCACGTCCAGGTCGCCGCCGTGCCGAGCCGCCAGGAGCCCGACGAAGGCGAAACCAATTATCCGGCGATCTACGAGGCGCTCGATCGCGTCGGCTACGCCGGTTGGGTGAGCTGCGAATACAAGCCGCGCGCGCGCACCGAGGACGGGCTCGGGTGGGGGAAGCCGTGGGGGATAGGGAAAAGGGTGAGTAGTGAATGGTGAGTGGAGAATGGGAGTAGTGCTCTCCTCACCATTCACCATTCACCATTCACTGCTCGCCATTCGCGGAGCCTACGCCATGCGCCTTGCAAACAAAGTCGCGCTCGTCACCGGCGCTGCCTCGGGTTTCGGCAAGGCGATGGCCGAAACCTTCGCGCGCGAGGGCGCCAAAGTCGCGGTCGTCGACATTAACGCGGGTGCGGCCAAAGAGGTGGCGAAAGCGATCGGGCCCGCGGCCCTCGCGGTTGCCTGCGACGTGTCGCGCAAGGCCGACGTGGACGTAGCGACGGCCGCCGTCGTCTCCGCCTTCGGCACGATCGACATTCTCGTCAACAACGCCGGCGCCGCCCACCGCAACCGGCCGATGCTGGAAGTCGACGAAGCCGAGTTCGACCGCGTCTTTGCGGTCAACGTCAAATCGATCTTTTTGTTTGCGCATGCGGTGATCCCGGTATTCCGTAGGCAGGGGCGCGGCGTCATCATCAACATCGGCTCGACCGCCGGCATCCGGCCGCGGCCCGGCCTTGCCTGGTACAACGCCAGCAAGGGCGCGGTGAACCTTTTGTCGAAATCGATGGCGGTCGAACTCGCGCCCGACAAAATCCGCGTGTGCGCGCTCGCGCCGGTCGCCGGCGAGACTGCGCTGCTGCCGACATTCCTCGGCAGCGACGACCCGGCCGTGCGCGCGAAATTCGTCGCCTCGGTGCCGCTCGGCCGGCTCTCGGTGCCGCAGGACGTCGCCAACGCGGCGCTGTTCCTCGCCTCCGACGAGGCGGAGTTCCTGACCGGTGTGGTGCTGGAAGTCGATGGCGGCAGGTGCGTGTGAGCGGAGTGTTTATTCCTCCGGCTCGGTGGTGAACAGCAGCGGATAGCCCTTGGAGCGGCCGGCGTCGGTGGCGCGCGTCGCCTTGGTCTCGGCCACGTCCCTGGTGTAGACGGCGACCACGCACACGCCACGCCGGTGCGCGGTGATCATCACCTTGTACGCCTGATCCTCGCTCATGCGGAATTCCGCCATCAGGACGGTGACGACGAATTCGCGCGGCGTATAGTCATCGTTGACGAGAATGACCTTGTGCAGGCGCGGCCGCTCGGTCTTGGTCTTGACCTTGGTGCGCTTGGTGGTGGCGGTCTGAGCCATGCAAATGCTCCTGACCCTAAAGTGGGATGATTTCTTCGAAGGTCATCCCACTTTATTTTCTTGCTTGAGCATGATCTTTTCCGAAAGCCGGTACCCACTCCGCATCAAGTGCGGGGCAGGCTTTTTCGGGATCATGCTCTTATTGTCCTACGTCCGGCGCCGTCAGTCCATTGGCCAACGAGAACCATGAGCGACACGAACGCCGAACCGCTGACCATCGAACTCGACGAGGGGCAGCGCGTCTCCGGCCTGCTGTCGATACCGCCGCGGGCGCGCGCCTGTTTCGTGCTCGCGCACGGAGCCGGCGCCGGCATGGCGCACCCGTTCATGGCGTCGATCGCGGCGGGTCTTGCCGAGCGCGGCATTGCGACTCTGCGCTACCAGTTCCCCTTCATGGAACGCCGCGCCAAACGGCCGGATCCGCCGGCTCTCGCGCATGCGACGGTCGCCGCGGCGGTGGCGGAAGCGGCGCGGCGTTTGCCGGAGTTCGCCCTTGTGGCCGGCGGCAAGTCGTTCGGCGGCCGCATGACCTCGCAGGCGCAGGCCGCAGCGCCACTGCCGGGCGCGCGCGGGGTCGCCTTCCTCGGCTTTCCGCTCCATCCCGCCGGCAAACCGTCCGCTGACCGCGCCCACCATCTGTTCGATGTACGCGTGCCGATGCTGTTCCTGCAGGGGAGCCGCGATGCACTTGCCGATCTGGGGCTGCTGCGTCCGGTCATCGAACGGCTTGGCGAGCGCGCGTCGCTGCGCGTGTTCGAGGACGCCGATCATTCGTTCCACGTGCCGGCGCGCAGCGGCCGCCGCGACGCCGACGTGCGGCGCGAACTGCTCGATTCGCTCGCCGCGTGGATAGTCACGGTGGCTGCGTGAGCATCCCTCTGTCGTCATTCCCCGGCGTCGCGCAAGCCATAGCCGACGCTTCGCGTCGGCGTTCTTTAAATCAAGAACGGCGGCCGAACGCCGCCTGCGGGGAATCCAGTAATCACCGGCCGAGCCAGTCAGTCACCGTCTCTGGAATACTGGATTCCCGATAGCCTCGCTTCGCTCGGCTTCGGGAATGACGAAAGAGAGAAGGCTACTGCGAAATCGCCTCGACCACCGTGCTGGTGTGCGGATCGACAATGATAACTTGGCGCGACACCACGGCGAATTGATAGTCGGCCAACTTCGGCACCAGCTCGGAGACTACCTTCGGCATCGGCTCGAGCTTGATCGCCTCCGGCACGTGCGCGCCCGGGGCGGCGCGGAAACCGACCGGCTCCGGATTGTTCTTCGCCTGCGGCCCGGCGAGCGCCTGATAAATCGTGTGCTTCTGCTCGGGCGTCAGCTTGAGGTCCGGCACGTTGCGGGGCGCATCGGTCGGCTGCTGCGGCACCTGCGCGGCCGCGCCTGCCGCAACGAGGAGCGATGCCCCGGCGGCAAGGGAAAAGAACGCGCGCTTGGAAACGATCATTTCGCTTAAGTCCGATTAACAACCCTGGAAACGGTCGAGTCGGGAAAAAGTTTCAGTGTTCCGCTGGCGCCGCGCCGGGTTCGACGCGGCAGAGCAGGTCAGCGCCATCGGGCGTATCCCGCGGCGCAGCGGGAGATTGTGCGCGCTCGCGAGCGGAACTATCGCTCATGCAGGATTGTTGATTTTGCGGTCCGATCGGAGGCTCAAGCAATGCAGGAAACAAACGCGGCTCGACTCGGCCCGCATCCGCAGCCGCCGAATCCGTCGCCCGCGCCGGCGCGCCCGCGCACGCCGCCGGAAGTCCCGGCCCCGCAGGGGCCGCCTGAGATTCCGACCGGCGACCCGAGCCCGGGACCCGCGCAAGAGCCCATCGGCGTTCCTCCGACCGGCCCTACCGAGGTGCCGCCGTAGTACGTTGCCCGACTTAACGGGGTAATTTGACGCGCCGTTCATGCTGGCGCGGCTCGGCCGCGACATGCGCTACCGTTTCATCAGTCGCGCGTACGCGCGGATGATCGGGTGCCGGCCGGAAGACGTCATCGGCAAAAGAGTCCACGGGCTACGAACTCGAAACCAGCTTCCCCCGCGTCGGCGCGCGTCTCGTGCGCGGCCTCTACACGCCGGTGCTCGACGAGGCGGGCAAGCCGGCTGCGGCATCCCGGACGAGATCGCCGGCAAGGTGTTCGAGCCGTTCTTCACGACTAAATCCGCCGAGAAGGGGACCGGGCTCGGCCTCTCGCAGGTCTACGGCTTCGCGCGACGTTCAGGCGGCACCGTCGCGCTGGCGAGCGAAGTCGGGCAGGGCACGACCGTCAGTTTGTACCTGCCGCGCAGCCGCGGCCGGGTCGAACGGCCGGCCGCCGAGGACTCCGATCAGCATCTGGCGGCGGGCGAGGAAACGCTCCTCGTCGTCAAAGACAATGACGACGTGCGGGTGGTCGCGGTCTCATTGCTCGAGCAGCTTGGCTATCGCACGGTTTCGGTCGAGTCCGCGTCCGCCGCGCTCGTGCGGCTTGGCGCCGGGGAGATTCCCGACGCGATATTCACCGACGTGGTGCTCCCGGGTGAAATGGACGGCCTCGCGCTCGCGCGCGTAGTCAAGGAGCGCCATCCCGATGTGCCGGTCGTGCTCACCACTGGCTACGCCAAGATTTTCGAGAACGAGCCCGAGTTCCCGGTGCTGCGCAAGCCTTATCAGCTCGCGGCGCTTGCGCGCGTGATCCGCGCCGCGCTCGATTCAGCCAAGCTCGCACGCACTGCGCTCGCTTCGTAGGGGCTAGCTAAGGGCGCGTCCGCTCGCGCAAGCGAGCGGCCCGAACGTGCCCACGGACCGATGGGCCTCGCAAACAAATGGCGGCACGGTCTCCGGCGTTACGCGCCGTTCGCCCTTAGGCCACGCTACAGATTTTGTTTGACGTTGCTCTCGGTTTTGTGATTGCGTCGCTTTAATAATAGTACCTCCTGCAAATATTACCGCTGCAAATAAACTTCCCTGCCATGAGAGAATCGAAGAGCGCTTTTCGGAACCATCAGGCGCGCTCACCCGTTGGCGTTCGAACAGCGGGATGACGGCCGCGGGTGTTTTCCTGCGGTCGTCCCTAAGCAAGGAGAAGAATCATGATGAAGAGAACGACTCTGGCCCTGTCGGCGGCGCTCGTGCTCGGGTCCGTCTCGACGGCCTTGGCGCAGTATTATGGACCCGACGTTGACGTTGGGCCGGCACCCTACGGCTACGGTGCGCCTTACGCCTATGGCGCGCCTTACGCCTATGGCGCGCCGTACGCCTACGGGCCTAACGGAACCGACACTTGGTGGACCAACCGGCGCGCGCTGCATCAGCGCCGCGGCATGGGCGACACCAACGGCTTCTAGCGCATGATCCAGAAAAGTGGGAACTCAGGCGCCCACAAGGCAGAACGGAACGCAACGTAGTGAACTGGCCGGCCCTTGGGGGCCGGCTTTTTTTGATGCACGTATTTAGTGCTTGCGACCCGATGCCCGGAACCACGCCCGGGCGCGGCTGTTGACTTACAGCACCTATTTGGAGGCTGTCATGAACATGTCCGGAAAGAAAATCGCCATCCTGGCGACGCACGGTTTCGAGCAAAGCGAATTGGAGGTGCCGCAGCAAAGGCTCAAACAGGCAGGCGCGACGGTGGAGGTGGTGTCGCCGGAAAATGGTGAGATCCGCGGATGGGACATGAAAGATTGGGGTCACCCCGTTAAGGTCGACCGCGCTCTCGATAATGCAAAACCCGACGATTACGACGCCATCGTGCTGCCGGGTGGGCAGATCAACCCCGACCTGCTGCGCGTCAACGAGAAGGCGCTGACATTCATCCGCGCGTTCTACGACCAGGGGAAGGTCGTGGCGGCGGTGTGCCACGCACCCTGGCTGCTGATCGAGACCGGCATCATCCGCGGCCGGCGCGCTACCTCCTATCACTCGATAAAGACCGACGTGAAAAATGCCGGCGCCAAGTGGGAGGACTCACAAGTCGTCGTCGACGAGGGCATCATCACCTCGCGCAACCCGAAGGACCTCGAAGCCTTCTCGGCCAAGATCATCGAGGAAGTCGGCGAAGGCCGCCATCACCGCCGCGCGGCCGCGTAGCCGCGCGCCCACGCACGCTTTTGCAATTGCGAGGGCGCAGCGACGAAGCAATCCAGAGCTACACGCCCTGGATTGCCTCGCTTCCTCCAATGACGAAATGCTGGATCTATGGCTGCCCCTGCCCGCCGCCGGAACCGTAGATGTTCCCGGTGGCGAAGGAGGCATCGGCCGCGGCGAGCTGGACGTAGATTGACGCCAGTTCCACCGGCTGTCCCGGCCGCTTGAAGACGGTGGTGCTGCCGAATTTCGTATATTTCTCTTCCGGCGCGCCGCCGCTGATCTGCAGCGGCGTCCAGACCGGCCCCGGCGCCACGCCGTTGACGCGGATGCCCTTGGGCCCGAGCTGCTTCGCGAGCGATTTCACGTAATTCATCGTCGCCGCCTTGGTCTGCGCATAATCGTAGAGATCGGGCGAGGGATCATACGCCTGCTCGGACGTGGTGCCGATGATGCACGAGCCCGGCTTGAGGTGCGGCAAGGCCGCCTTGATGATCCAGAACGGCGCGTAGATGTTCGTCTTCATGGTCGCATCGAAATCCTCGCTGGTGACGTCGAGGATCGAGGGTTTCGACTGCTGCCGTCCGGCGTTGCACACGACGATGTCGAGCCCGCCGAGCCGTTGCACCGCGTTCGCCACCAGTTGCTGGCAGAACGCTTCATCCCGCAGGTCGCCGGGAATCGCGACCCCGAGCCGGCCGCTCTGCGCGATCAGCTGCATCACCTCGCGCGCGTCAGGCTCTTCGCTCGGGAAATAATTGATCGCGACGTCGGCTCCTTCCCGCGCGTAAGCGATCGCCGCCGCGCGTCCCATACCGGAGTCGCCCCCGGTAATCAGCGCCTTGCGGCCCGCAAGGCGGCCCGAGCCGCGATAGCTGTTTTCACCGTGATCGGGCTTCGGGTCCATGTTGCGCGCCAGCCCGGGCCACGGCTGCGTCTGCTGCCGGAATGGCGGCTGCGGGTATTTGGAGCGCGGGTCGGAAATCACCGGCTCGCCTTCGTTGCCTGTGTCTGCCGTTCGTTGCTGGGTTTGCTGCGCAGCCACCGGCCCCGCCGCCG
Organism: Hyphomicrobiales bacterium; assembly: GCA_019243195.1. Lineage (GTDB taxonomy): Bacteria > Pseudomonadota > Alphaproteobacteria > Rhizobiales > Xanthobacteraceae > AP-16. The sequence goes on along the minus strand of JAFAUQ010000200.1, from coordinate 12,449 downwards.
CCATCGCCATGCCGATGCCGAGGCCGCCGACTTGGCGCCGCGACATTGTGTTCTGTTCGCTCTCGTCCATTGCTGTTGCTCCGTTCAGGGGTTCGAGAAGCCAACGGACGGCGGTGCTTTTGGTTGCCGGCGCAGCAGGTTTATCGGTGAGGGATCGGAAGTCGGAATCTCGACTGTCCGTCGCGCGCCTGGTCCGCTGGCACTCGTGCAAAACATTACTTCGGCCGCGGCTCCTGCAGCCCCTGGCCGGGTGCGGCGAGCTTGCCGGAGCGTTTCGCCTCGACCGCTTCGCACAAAGTAACCGCCGCGCCGCGCACCTCCGCCTGAAACGCATCGTCGCGGTCGAGCGCCTGATGGCTCGTAGCGTATGGCTCGTAATAGCCCACGTAGCCCTCGACCTCGGCGGCGCCGCCGGCGGGAATCATGTGCAGGTCGCGCGCCCAATCGACGAGGCTGCGGCGCAACGTCTCCGCACCCACGGTGTCTCCGTGCACCACGACGGAAAAGAGGCGCCCCGCGAGGTGGCGCGGGAACGGCCAGCCATCGAGCTCCAATTTCTTTGCTTCGGACGCGTTTTTGCCGTGCGTCGAGCTGGGATCGGGATTGCCGCCGTCGGCGCACACCAGCCGGTCGAGCATCGCTTTGAGTCCCGCCGGGACGTGATACCAGTTCACCGGCGTGACCATCATCACTCCGTGCGCCGCCACCCACAGCGGATAGATTTCGTTCATCCAATCGTGCACCTGGCCGAGCGCGTAGTTCGGGTAACAGCTGCACGGCCAATGGCACAGCGGCATCGCGGTCGACGCGCACGCCTTGCACGGATGAATGGTGCGGCCGAACTCGGAAACGGTGCGGCTGAGATCCAGCACCTCGACGGCGAAGCCGTGTCCGTCAAATATCTGTTTGGCGATTTCGACGAGCCGCCAGCTCTTCGACATTTCGCCCGGGCAGGTGTGCTCGGTGCGCGAGGAGCCGTTGATCAGCAGGACGCGCGCGGGACCGTCCGGATCGTCATGGCGGGCCTGCGCCGCGATCACCGCATCCCGTGCGGCAAGCCAGTCGACGGCTATATCGTAATCCGGGTCGGCGAAGCCCGGGCCCGCCGCGCGGGTCAACGGCGCCTTCCGGCCGCCGGCATACGCGTCCCACGCAGCCGCGGCGATGGCGGCGAGTTCCTTCTCCAGCGGATGAAACACCGGATCGACGAAACGCGACCGGAAGCGCGTGTCGAACACCGCGCGGTCGAGCTTGCGCGGCGGCATGCCCTTGCGAACCTCGACGGACATCTTCCTGCTCCGCTGCAATCCCGCTTCAAGGTCAATAAACGCGAGTTGTCGTTGGTTCCGGTGCGGCGGTGCTGCGACGCGGAACAAAGTTCCAACTTCAATCGTTTTTGACCATGGGCACGAAGGGCAGCTAGAGGTATCTCATGGCACGCAAATATTCCCGCTCGGCTTCCAAGGACGTGAAGAGCGCCATGCACCGCCGCAAGCGCGGCTCGCTCAAGCGCGGCAAGGGTGGACGCGGCGGCACGGTCAAGAGCCGCAAGCAGGCGATCGCGATCGGCTTGTCGGAAGCGCGGCGCAAAGGAAAGAAGGTGCCGCGCAAGCGCAGCAGCCGGTAATCGTAGGGTGGGGCTAAGGCCGCGAAGCCCTTGCGTAGCGGGCGTGCCCACCATTCCATCAACAAACAATCATCGTTGGTGGGCACGCCCGTCCATCGGCGCGCTTAGCCCACCCTACGGAGATTCAAAAGCCGCAGGATGTTGCCGCCGCCGCGGCGGATCTGGTCCATGGTGCACTGGCGCGGTGCCTTGTCGGGACGCCAGCGCAACAGGCGCGTGCCGTGGCGGAAGCGGCCGCCGCTGAAATGATCGAAGCAGACTTCCACCACGAGCTTGGGCTTGAGCGGCTTCCATTCGCCGGTGCGCTCGGTCGCCCAGCGGCTCGGCCCGCCGGGCGCATTGCCGGTAAAGCCGGGTGGCGCGATCAGCCGCTCGAGCTTCTGCGTGAGTGCCGTGCGCTCGCTCGCGCGGATGCCGGAGGTGAAGCCGACGTGGTGCAGCAGGCCATCGTCGTCGTATAGCCCGAGCAGCAGCGAGCCGACGGCCTTGCTGTCGGTGCCGTAGCGGAATCCGCCCACCACGCAGTCGGCGCTGCGGTAGTTTTTGATCTTCTGCATCGCGGTGCGCTCGCCGCTGCCGTAGGCCGCCTCGCTGCGCTTGGCGATGATGCCGTCGAGAGCGGGCCCCGCCTGTTTGAGCCACTTCCCGGCTTGCGCCAGTGATTGCGTGGCGGGCGAGAGCCGAAACAGCGGATGGCCGGGGAAATAACGTCGCGCGAACTCGTCGAGCTGCTGCCGGCGCGTGCGCAACGGCGAGGCCATCAGTGAACGGCCGTCGGCGCCGGCCAAAAGGTCGAAGGCGATGAAGATCGCCGGCGTTTCCGCGGCCAGTTTTTTGACCCGGCTCGCCGCCGGGTGGATGCGTTGCAACAGCGCGTCGAACGAGAAGCCGCCGTCCGCCGGCACCGCCAGTTCACCGTCGAGCACGAAGGCGCGCGCCTCGAGCGCGCCGAGTGCTTCCACCACTTCCGGGAAATAACGGTTGAGCGGCTTGCCGGCCTTTGACTGGAGCTTCACATCGCCCCCGTCGCGGAACGCGAGGCAGCGGAAGCCGTCCCACTTCGGCTCGTATTGCCACTCCGGCCCGGCGGGAATCGCTTCGACCGGGAGCGCCTCCATGGGCGCGATCGGTGGCCGAAGCCCGAGCGCCATCGCTAAAGCCGTCGCGACAGCCGCCGCCGGTTCTTTGATACCGCGCGTTTGTAGGTGCCGAAAGCGCGTGTCCCCGCCGCGCGCGGACCGCCTCCGCTTGCGAGCGCGGCGGCCGCGGCCATTTGAGATTTCGCCAGCGCTTCCCCCTTTTCGATCACCATACGGCCGGCTTCCCGCTGCGCGAGCGCGCCGCCGGCAGCAAGCCGCATCATCCGCAATGCTATCACGGTCTGCGCTTCAATGGCGAAGCGCGTCAGGGCGAGGCTGTAGGTCCAAGGATTCATAAAAAAACCACCCGGCGGCCCCGCCCGTAGCACGGGGGTCGCCGGGTTGGACTTTACCGCCGCTAATCGTTTCCGCGCACGGCGTCTTTGACTCCGCCCACGGCGTTTTGCACCTTGCCGGCGGCCTTATCGGCCTTGCCTTCCGCTTCGGTCTTGGTGTCGCCCGTTACCTGTCCGACTTTCTCCTTCACGGCTCCCTTCGCCTGGTTAGCCGCGCCTTTAACGCGATCTTTGTCCATGGTGCGCTGCCTTTCCGTTTGGTGGTCGGTGGTCAACGTCACCGCCAAACCTTCGTTCCCGGGCTAGTGTCCCGATTCCGAAGTTCGCCCGAGTTCGCCGCACACTCCGATGCGAACTTCGGAATCGAAGGACACTAGCAATTGTATAATTATAGTGCCGCTTTGAACCCGAAGTTCGCATTCGGCCTCGCGGCAATGGTGGTGCGAACTTCGGGTTCGCGGCACTAGGCCTTCCCGTCGCGGCGGAACAATTCATTGAGGCAGCCGTTCCGTTACCACTGGCAAACACCGCCGAACCGTCAGCCGAACCAATAAAAGGGAGCCGCCCATGGGTCTGTTCACGCGCGACATCAAGACCATCAACGACCTGTTCGTGCACACGCTGCGCGACATTTATTATGCCGAGCAGCAGATCGTGAAATCGCTGCCGGAGATGATCGAGAAAGCCACCGACGCGCAGCTCAAGCAGGGGCTGCAGGCGCACCTCGGCGAGACCAAGAACCACGTGAAGCGGCTCGAAGAGGTATTCCGGCTGCACGGCTCCGACGCGAAGGGCGTCGACTGCCCCGCGATCGACGGGATCATCGAGGAAGCCGAGGACGTGGCCGGCGACATTGCCGACGACCAGGTGCTCGACGCCGCGATCATCGCCGCCGCGCAGGCGGTCGAACATTATGAGATCACGCGCTACGGCTCGCTGATCGCGTGGGCGAAGCGGCTCGGCCGCAACGATGTCGCCAACCTGCTCGAGCAGAACCTGCAGGAAGAGAAGGCGGCCGACAAGAAGCTCACCGATATCGCCGAGAGCAAAGTCAACTTGCGCGCGGCGTAATTACCGCCGTATCTAGACTCGTCATGCCCGCGAAAGCGGGCATCCAGTAACCACCGACCGTTGTTTGTTTGCAACGCCTGTGTTTACTGGATCGCCCGCTTTCGCGGGCGATGACGAGGGTGGGTTCATTCCTTCCGTGCGCGCTTTGCCTTCGCCGGCGCGATGTCTCCCGCACTCTGGCGCAGCGCCGATTTCAGGTCGGTCGGCCGGCCATGCTTGGCCAGCAGATCGGCGAACGCCTCGTCGGCCAGTTCCTGAAAACTCGCCATGCGGTCGCGCGCCATGAGATCGAGCGCGGCCCAGGTCTCGTCGTCGAACTGTACCCGTTTGCCCGGCATGACGCGTGCCTCCGCCGCGTGGGCACGGCCGCTACGCGGCCTTGGCCCATCTTACGTCCCTAGCAGATGAAACCATCCTCCGCATCAGCCGCGCGAGCGACGCCTGGAGCGGGCCGCTGGCGGCGATGGCCACCGCCCCGACCGTGACCCCGCCGAACACGTCGGCGAAATAATGGTTGCCGCTGGGGACGGCGGACAGGAACATCACGCTGTCGAGCCCGACCACCGCACAAAATAAAGGTTTGTTCCAGCGCAAGGTGAACGGCACGATCACCGCAACGGCGGCATGCAGCGAAGGAAAACAGATGATGCCGTTGACCGCGTCGAGATGGATTTCCCGCAGCAGGCCCTCGCGCAACCGCAGCACGATATCCGCGGTGGTGCGGCCGAGCGTGTGCAGATGCGCGAACTCCTCGTTGGCGGCGAGCACCGACATTGGTCCGAGCGTCGGGACGATCACGCTCGCGACTTCGGCGAGCAACGACGCGCACACGAAGGTAACGAAGAAACGGTCGAGGTCGCGCCGGCGCTTGGCCAGCACGAGCACAAACGCGGTCACCAGCAATTGGAACGTGAACGTCGCATAGGCGCCGTCGAGCACGTCGAGCGCGATCGGACGGTGATCGAGCGAGACCATGATCGCCAGCCAGTCCAATCCCAAATGACGATCGACCCAGATCATCTGTCCGTCGCGCAGCGGGAATGCCGCCGCGGCGCCGAGATAGCTCAGACAGGCAAGGCCGATCCCGAGCGTCACGACCACGAAAACGGCTTCGATGAACAGGCGCGTACGCACCGCCCGCGGGAACGCGATCAGGCAGTAGGCCCAGAAAAATGCCAGCGGTCCGAGGCACAGCGGCACGCCGTCGAGCAGCGGCGCGCTTATCCCGGTGACGATGCTGCCGCCGAGCGCCAGCAGATAAATGCCGGCCGCCAGCAGCAAGGTCGCGCGCAACGCGAGCGGGCAGGCTGCCGCGATCCGGCGCGCGGCGAGAGCGGGCGCAACCGCCGCGGCCCAGGTATCCAACGCGGCACGTGTCGGGGACGCCTTGAGATCGATCGCGGCGGAGTGGGCTGCCGCGGCGCCATCATCTTCCAACGGTATGAACATATGTAACAAACCGAGGCGCAACGCCCCGGTTCCGCCCGCGCGGCACGGCTGAAATAAAGGAGGAAACCCGACCTATCAACGCGGTCACACAACTAAACGCCGCGCGCGGCGTTCAATTCCGGGCGGTGGACAGATTCTCCGAGCCGTTGCCCTCGTGGCGGCGTTCGATCGGCGGCGCCAGCACCGGCCGCGGTTCCGGCGCTTCCACCACCAGCGTGTCGAACTCCTTGACCATCTCGTCGATCAGCGGCTCGGTCGGGAGGCTTTCCGTCGGTTCATACCAGGGGCGCCGCACGGCGGTTCGGTTCTGCAGCGCCTGCGCGACGAACCGGCCGATCTCTTCGCCCTGCAGCGGCACGAGCTTGTTGTCGTGGTCGTATTTGTAAAGCTGCGGGCAGAAATAGACCGCGTGAATGCGCGGATCGTATCCCTCCATGGCGAGGAACAGCCGCGGCCGCAGGAACCGGTACTTGGTGACGATTTTGCGTTCCTGGGTGGTGCGCGCAACGCGCAGCCGTTCCGGCGACGCGCCTATGATCGTGCTCGCTTCCAGCAGGATGATCCAGTCCCGGTTTGCGGCATTGTCGTGATGGATCGGAATGAGATGCGCAGGGTATCGCTTGCGGAATAGGCCCATGGATCAGCGACCCTCGTGGACGGATAAGTGCCCTGCCTTAATCGCATGATGGTCTTTTAGTTCCCTCCGGCCGCACAAAATCCGGGGCGCGCGAGTCGGGCGTCGCACACAGCGTGGCAATCCCGTCGGCCGCATGGTAGATCGCCGCGAACAACGCGGGCCGTGCCCGCAACAGCGCCATTTCGAGGCTCTCCCGGCTCATGACCGTGCAGTACGGAAGTATTTCGAGGCCCGATACCGAGGCGCCGGTGGAACGCGCATTGCGCGCGGCGACCGATTGGCTGTTGCGCGAGCAGACTGCCGACGGATATTGGGTCGGTGCGGTCGACACCAATTCCTGCATGGAAGCGGAATGGTTGCTGACCTGTCATATTCTCAAATATCGGCTGCCCATCACCGAGGGCGTGATCCGAACGCTGTTCAATCGGCAGCGGCCGGACGGATCGTGGGAGGTCTATCCGGGCGCTCCCGCGGGCGACATCAACTCGACCGTTGAGGTCTATGCGGCGCTGCGGGCGACCGGGCACGACGCGAGCCACCCCGCGCTCGTACGCGCGCGCGAATGGATCCTGGCGCACGGCGGCTTGCGAAATGTCCGCGTGTTCACGCGCTATTGGCTGGCAATGATCGGCGTGTGGCCGTGGCGGCAGACGCCCAACCTGCCGCCGGAAATCATCCGCTTCCCGCTCTGGTTTCCCTTCAACATCTACAACTTCGCCCAATGGGCGCGCGCCACGATGGTGCCGCTCGCGGTGCTGTGCGCCCGCCGCCCGGTTTGGCCGCTGCCCGGCGGATCGCGGCTCGAAGAACTTTTTCCCGACGGCTATGACAATTTCGATTTCGCCATTCCGCCGAAAAAGGTGTCGCGCTTCTCGGTCGATGCGCTGTTCCAGGCGATCGATCGCGGGCTGCACGGCGTGCAGTCGCTGCGCCTCGTGCCCTTCCGCGAGACCACCATCAAATTATGCCTGGAGTGGATGATCAAACATCAGGACGGCGACGGCGCCTGGGGCGGCATCCAGCCGCCGTGGATCTACGGCCTGCTCGCTTTGGGGAGCGAAGGATACGCCCTCAATCATCCGGTGATGGCGCGCGGCCTTGCCGCGCTGTCGGACGAGCACTGGAGTTTCGAACGCGGCGGCGGAACGCACATCCAGGCGACCAACTCGCCGGTGTGGGACACGCTGTTGAGCCTGCTCGCGTTGAGCGAGTCGGGCCGCACGGTCGAGACCACGCCGGCGGTGGAAAAAGCCACGCGCTGGATTCTCGCCCGCCAGGTGCTGGTGCGCGGCGACTGGTCGATAAAACTGCCGGATGTCGAGCCGGGCGGCTGGAGCTTCGAGCTCTTCAACAACTACTACCCCGACGTGGACGACACCGCCGTGGCGCTGCTGCTGCTCTCGCAGCTACGCCATCATTGCGGTTCGCTGCGCGCCGATGTCGAGCGGGCGATGGAGCGGGCGGTCAAATGGCTGTTCGGCATGCAGTCGTCGAACGGCGGATGGGGCGCCTTCGACCGCGACAACGACAAGCCCATTATCACGCGCATTCCGTTCGCGAACTTCGGCGAGGCCCTCGATCCGCCGAGTGCCGACGTGACCGCGCACGTGCTCGAAGCGCTCGGCTCGCTCGGCTACACCACTGATCATCCCGTCGTGCGCCGCGGACTCGACTTCGTCCTCGCCGAGCAGGAGCCGGACGGCAGCTGGTTCGGCCGCTGGGGCGTCAATTACATCTACGGCCTCGGCGCCGTGCTGCCGGCGTTGCGCGCGCTCAACTACGACATGACGGCGGGTCGCATCAGGAAGGCGGCGCAATGGCTGGTGGCGCGGCAGAACACGGACGGGGGCTGGGGCGAAAGCTGCGCGTCCTACATGCTGGCGTCGGCGGCCGGGCGTGGCGCGAGCACGCCGTCGCAAACGGCGTGGGCCTTGATGGCGCTCATCGCCGCGGGCGGCGCCGACCTCGAACAGACAATCCGGCGCGGGCTCGATTATCTGGTCGAGACCCAGCGCGCCGACGGGACCTGGGACGAGACCGCCTATACCGGCACCGGCTTTCCCGGCTACGGCGTCGGCGCGCGGCTGCCGCTCGACGATCCCGATTTATTTGCGAAATTGCAGCAGGGGCCGGAACTCTCGCGCGGCTTCGTGATCGGCTACAATCTCTACCGCCATTATTTTCCGCTGCTGGCGCTGGCGCGCGCGCGCGGGGCGCTTACGTCGCGCGCTTGATCTCGCCGGCCGGGACCGGGACAAGCTCGGCCGTGACCAGTTGGAAGGTCGGGGCATAAAGCAGTTGTTGTCGCACCTGACCGAGCTGGGCCTCGGCGTCGAACGCGATTCGAAGAAGGCGATCGAACTCTACAAAAAATCCGCCGCGCGCGGGGTCGTCGCCGCCGAGTGCCGGCTCGGCGAGGCTTATTTGCGCGGCGAACTCGTGCTGCCGGATTGCGCGCAGGCGAAAATCTGGATCGAGCGGGCGGCCCGCCGCGGCGACGCGCGCGCCGCGATGCTGCTCGGGCACATGTACCGGACCGGGCTCGGCGTGACGGCCGATCCAAAGGAGGGCGACGCGTGGTCGGAAGTCGCCGCCGTCGAAGGCAGTCCGTTCGCCGAGCGCGACCGCAATGAATCGTTGAGCGCGTTGCACGGCGGTGACCAAGCCGCCGTTGCCCGGGCGCACGAACTCGATGGCATTAAGCGCGAGACTGCGATGGCGGGTCCGCCTCACGCCGGTGACCTTGAGGGCTATGCCTTATCCGGGGGCTATTGATTTCATCGTGCCGTGTATGGGATTTCCGTTACATGCGCGATGGGAACACGTCATGGCCGGTGCGATCCGGTGTCGTCCCGGTGTCGGCCGCTTTCTCGACCGTTGAGGGCGACCGGTGGAGCTCCGCGGTCAAAGCCCTCGCGGCCCTCGCAATAGCGGTCAGCGCGTTGTTCGCGGCACGATCCGCCTGGCTCGGCTACGCGCTCGTTCGCCCCGCCCAGTTTCGCGACCAGATCAATACGATCCAGGAATACCTGCTCTGGCTGGATGGGCAGTATCATCTTGCCTATCTGTGGAGCTTCCATAACGAGCACCGTCTTCTGACTTCGCGGCTGCTGTTCCTGATCGACGGCGTCTACTTCGATTTCAGCAATCGATTCCTCATTGCCTCGATCTACTCGGGGTTGCTCCTGATAACGTTCATTTTTACCGCATTGGCGCTGAAGGCCCCCACCGCCTCGCGAATCGCGGCCGGCACGCTGGCTCTCCTTGGTATCGGCTGGAGCGTCTCGCAATTCGAAAACCTGACGATGGGTTTTCAGACGCAGTTTATGTTGGTTCATCTTTTTGCCTTCGCTTGCTTCTTTTGCTTCATTGAAATGCTTTCCGCTGTCGGCGCCTGGCGGCGCTTGGCGTGGCTTGCTCTCGCGTGCGCGGCCAACGGGCTCGGGATGCTTTCCTCCGCAGGCGGCGTCATGATTGGCTTTGCCGCGATCGGGACATGTTTGCCGCTGCGAGCGTGGAATCGGTTTGTCGCTATTTTCATTGTCTTCCATGCCGCTGCCGCCGCGGCCTACTTCATCGGCGTGCCGGATCATCCCGGCGCCCATGGCGCGGCCATTCTTGACATGGGACGATATTTCCTGCGCTGCCTCGGCAGCATCGCGCGGACGCGCCCGCACGCTCCGGCGCTGCTCGGCTTGGCAATGCTGTCGATCGCCATCTTTTTATCGCTCCGCAGCTTGCGCAAAGTCGCCGATCGCGCCGGGCTTATTCTTCTCGCCGTTATTTGGTTCGTGATCGCCCAGGCGGCGGCCACGACCGTCGGGCGCGCAGGGCTGGGCATCGAGCAGGCTTTGTCGTCGCGCTACGCCACCCAATCCGCCATCTTCGCCATGGCCATTATCGCCCTGTGCTGGCGCTCGCTGCCGACCGCGACGGCGCGCTGTGCGACGATTATCGCGGTTCTCGTCGCGACCTTTGTGGCCAACGACGAGCAGAATGTTCGCGAAGCCGAAGACAGCATCGCCGCGCGCGATACCGCCATGTTTTCTTTCATCAATGGGGTCTACGCGCCGAGCCAGATAGATTTTATCTATCCCGACGCGCCGACGCTCGAGCGCGTTTACCAAAGACTTGCCGAGTTGCGCAAAGGCCCGTTCGCGTTATCCGCCGCGGTTTATCGGCCGCCGTTGAATTCCGTCACCGTGCCGGATGTTGCGAAACTCCCCGCTTGTCGCGCCCACATCGATTCGGTGAGCGACCACACGACGTGGACCGAAATATCGGGATGGTTCGACGCGCACGGCTGGATCTTTGCCTACACCGATGCCGGCCGGTTGGTGGGTTACACGACCTCGTCGATCCGGCGCCCTGAGATTGCGTCTGCCTTGTCGCTGCCGGAAGACCGTCTCGGGTTTGACTTGTTCCTGAACAACGATCGCATTGCGGGAGAGCGGCTGCGCCTGATCGCGGTGAGCCCGGCGCCGGCAACTCCCTGCATCATTGCCTTGCCGACCGGCTCCGAGGCGCTAAGGCGTGGCAATGCAAACCCGGCGCCCGGCGGGCTTAGCGCGTTGCCGTAGGGCGGGCTAATCTAAGGGCGCGAGCGCTTGCGAGCGCCATTAGCCCACCATTTATCAACAAACAATCACCGTTTGGTGAGCACGGCCGCTTCGGTGGCGCTACGCGTCCTCAGTTCACCCTACGGTCCCGGCTTTCGCAGTCGAGACGAGCGAGGGGCCATCGCCTCATCCGTTGCTCTAGGCGTAAACCTTGGTGACCTCCTCGTGCGCCCATTTGACCGCTGCTTCGGGGGCCATCCCCTGAATCGCCTTCGCGTACATGTCGGTGATGATATATTTGGTCACGACTTCGGCGGCCTTGCGGTTGGGCGGGCCGGCATATCCCGCCAGGCGCCCGGAAAGCGGCAGGTCGTGGAACGGCCGCATGACCGGATCGGCATCCCACATCTTGTCGTTCTCCCAATCGCGAGTGGCGCCGCCGGTGAAGCCCTGCTGCGAATGGAACCATTCGCCGTACACTGGCTTCGAGTGGATCCAGCGCAGGAAGTCCTTGGCCGCATTTTGACTCTTCGAGTAGCCCATCAGCATATCGGTGAAGGGGCCGGAGTAGTTGAACTGGCCGCCGGGGCCTTTGGGGATGCGCGCGTGGCGGATGTCCTCCCACATCGGCGCGCCCTTCTCGGTCAGATACGATTGCGGCTTGCGCTTGGCCTCGATATAGATCGAGGCGCCATTGTTGGTGCCGCAGATGGTCCCCGACAGGAAGGCGCGGTTGTTGTTGGTGTCGTCCCAGGCAAGCCCGCCCTCGTCGCAGGTGTCTTTCCAAAGGCCGACCGCGAACTTGACCGAGTCGATCGTCGCCCGGCTGTTGAGGACCGCAGTCTTCCCGTCGGCCTCGACCTCTTTGCCGCCCCACGACCACAAATACGGGTACCACCAGCCCGGCGCATCGCCGAACGTGTGGCCGGCGGTCTGGCCGATCGGCCGGCCCTTCGCCTTGAGCTTCTTGCCGGCGTCGCGGAAGGTGTCCCAGGTCTCGGGGAACTTGTCGTAGCCCACTTCCTTGAACCACGAGACGCGCCAGGAGATCAGCCCGCCGCCGACCGTGAAGGGAACGCCGATCCACTTGTTGCCGACCGTGGCGATCTGCTTGGAGACGTCGTAGTAGCCGCCCTGCGCGTTGCCGATCTCCTGCGCGAGATCGCCGACGTCGACCACGCTCTCGGCGTAGAGCTGCGGCCAGTTGCTGAAGCCCATGATGATGTCGGCGCCGGTGCCGGACTGGATCGCCGACGTGATGCGCGATTGCAGGTCGTTGGCGTTGACCGTCTCCATCTTCAGCGTGATGCCGAGCTGCTTCTTGGCTTCCTGCACGATCTTGCCCTTGAGCAGGGCGTCGGACGCCGGCACGAAGTCGGTCCATCGCAGCCAGTGGACATTCTTCTCCTGGGCGAGCGCCGGTCCGGAGCCGCTTGCCAGTAGGGCGGCCATGCCGCCGGCACCCTTCAAAAGCTTACGCCGCGCGATGCGAGTCATGGTCGCCTCCCGAAGATCTTCGTTTGGTTTTGAACAAGGAAAAAGCCCGGCAACGCGAACTACGAACTACGCCCTTTCAACCCGTTGACGGGTCAACCCCTTGACGGGTCAACCCTTGACGGAGCCGGCCGTGAGTCCGGCCACGTAGTGCTCGACGAAGAAGGAGTAGATGAT
>JAFAUQ010000017.1 GCA_019243195.1 Hyphomicrobiales bacterium | reverse complement strand
GCGCACGCGCTGCAGCACGAGCGGCGTCCAGTGTTGCAGGTCGTCGACGTCGGTACTCCACAAGGTGAACTGGAACTGCGATTTGCTCGAGCGCCCGCCCACGCGCACGTCGCGGGTCGGCACCATGAACACGTTGAAGCCGGGGATGGCCTTCAACGCATTGCGCAGCCGCTCGACCACCTGACCGGTTGCGAGCTTGCGCTCGGCAAGTGGCTTGAGGCTGATGAAGATGCGTCCCTGGTTGACCGTGGCGTTGCCCGAGGTGCCGACGAAGGAGCCGATGCCGTCAACCGCCTTGTCGGCGAGCACGATGTCGGCCGCCCGGAGCTGCAGGTCGCGCATGGTGCCATAGGACACGTCGGTCGCCGCCTCTGTGCTGCCGAAGATCAGGCCGGTGTCGTCCTCCGGAAAGTCGCTCTTCGGGACCTTGTAATAAAGACTGACGGTCAACGCGATCGTCGCGACCCACACAATCAGGGTCAGCGTGCGATGGCGCAGCACCACCGAGAGCGAATAGTCGTAGCCGCGGATGAGCCACCGCAGCACGCCCTCGACGAAACGGTCGATGCGGGTCGCGTCGGGACTCGGCGGGGCGCGCACGAAATGGGCGCAGATCATCGGCGTCACCGAAATCGAGACCACGGTCGAAACCAGGATCGCGAAGGCGAGCGTGACGGAGAATTCCCGGAACAAGCGGCCGATGATGCCGCCCATGAACAGCAGCGGAATGAACGCCGCGACCAGCGAGATGCTGATGGATATGACCGTGAAGCCAATCTGCTTGGCGCCTTCGATGGTCGCGCGCAGCGGCGAGGAGCCGGCTTCGAGATTACGGAACACGTTCTCGATCATGACGATCGCGTCGTCGACCACGAATCCGACCGACACCGCGAGCGCCATGAGCGACAGGTTGTCGATGGAAAAGCCCGCGAGCCACATCAGCGCGCAAGTGCCGGCGAGCGACAGCGGCACCGTGATCCCGGCGGCGACGGTGGGTGTGGTGCGGCGCAGGAAAACCAAGACGACGAGCATGACCAGCACGGCCGTGATGCCAAGGGTGATCTGCATGTCGCGCACGCTGGCGCGGATGGTCTGGCTGCGGTCCGAGAGGACGGAAATATGAACGTCGGCGGGAATCCAGTTCTTGAGATCGTCGAGCACTTCCTTGAGGTGATCGACGGTCTCGATGATGTTTGAATTCGCCTGCCGGGTAACGGTGAGCAGCACGGCAGGCTGCCGGTTGAACCAGGCGGCCGAGAAATTGTTGCGTACTCCGCGTTTGACCGACGCGACGTCGGTCAGGCGCACCACGCTTCCATTGTTGTTTTTAACGATGATCGGGTTGAAGTCGCGCGGATCCCAAAGCTGGCCGTTGCTGCCCAGCGTGACCGACTGCCCGTCACCGTCGAGCACGCCGAGCGGTCCCGCCGCATTGGCGTTGACGATGGCGTTGCGCACGTCCTCGGCGGAAAGCCCGATCGACGCGAGCGCCACGGGATTGAACTGCACGCGCACCGCCGGTTGTTCGGCGCCGGTCGCGACCACCTCGGCGACGCCCTCTACCTGCGAAAGGCGCTGCACCACCACCGTGTCGGCGATGTTGTAGATCTCGGCCGCAGAAATAGTGGGCGACGTCATTGCCAGGATGAAAATCGGGAACGCCGCGGGATTGACCTTGCGGAATGTCGGCAGCGTGGGGAGATCGCTCGGCAGGTCGGTCGCCGCGGCGTTGAGCGCCGCCTGCACGTCGCGTCCGGCGCCGTCGATGCTGCGCCCGAGATCGAACTGGATGGTGATGTTGCTCGAGCCGAGCGAGGACACCGAGGTGATTTCGCTCACTCCCGCGATTTCCCCGAGCCGCCGCTCGAGCGGCGCGGCTACGCTTGCCGCCATGGTGGCCGGATCGGCGCCGGGGCGGCTCGCGCTGACGCGCACCGTCGGCAGCTCGAAGCTCGGCAGGCTCGCGACCGGCAGGAACGAATAGGCGACGCAGCCGATGAGAAAGAGGCCGATCGCCAGCAGCGTGGTGCCGACCGGCCGCCGGATGAACGGGTAGGAGAAGTTCATCCGAGTCTTCCCTCGCACGAGAAGACCCGTATGTAACGCATAGTCCTCGTCATCGTCCGCGAAAGCGGACGATCCAGTAACCACAGGCCCTTCAAATAAAACATAGGCCGGTGTTTGCTGGATGCCGGCTTTCGCGGGCATGACGAGCCAAAAACAAACAGCAGGCACATCACTCGGCCGCCTGGGGTGGATAGGTCGGCGGAGCGATCGGCGGCGCCGCGCGCGGCGGCGGACGCGTCAGGCGCTGCAGCCGCATCTTGAGCCGCTCCATGGCGAGGTAGATCACCGGCGTCGTGTAGAGGGTGAGCAGCTGACTCAGCAGCAATCCGCCGATGATGGTCACCCCGAGCGGAAAGCGCAATTCCGAACCGGTGCCGCTTTCGAGCGCAAGCGGCAGCGCACCGAACAGGGCGGCGAGCGTCGTCATCATGATCGGCCGGAAACGCAGCAGGCTCGCCTTGACGATCGATGCGCGCGGCGAAAGGCCTTCGCTGCGCTCGGCCTCGAGCGCGAAGTCGATCATCATGATCGCGTTCTTCTTGACGATGCCCATCAGGAGCACGATGCCGATCAGGCCGACGAGGGAGAGATCGAGCCCGCACAGCATGAGCGCGAGCAGCGCGCCCACGCCCGCGGAGGGTAGGGTGGTGAGAATCGTGAACGGGTGAATGAAACTTTCGTACAGCACGCCGAGCACGATGTAGATGGTCACTGCCGCCGCCAGGATCAGCCACGGTTGCCCGGCGAGCGATTTGTCGAACTCGGCGGCGTCGCCCGAATAGCTGCCGATGATGGTCGGTGGCATGCCGATCGCCTGTTCGGCGTCGGTAACCGCGGTGACGGCGTCGCTGAGCGAACGGTCAGGCGCCAAGTTGAAGCTGATGGTAACGGCGGGAAACTGTGCCTGGTGGCTGATCGCGAGCGGCGCCGCCGTCTTGCTGACGGACGTGAACGCGCTCAAAGGCACCTGCGCGCCGTTGGTGGAGGGAACGTAAAGCTTCGAGAGCGAAGTCGGATCGCGCTGATACTGCGGCATCGCCTCGAGGATCACGCGATACTGATTGGCCTGCGCGTAGATGGTCGAGATCTGCCGCTGGGCGAAGGCGTCGTTGAGGGTGTCGTTGACGACCTGCATCGACACGCCGAGCCGGCCGGCCGCCTCGCGGTCGACCTGGATGAAAGCGCGCAGGCCGCCCTCTTGCGCCTCGGATGCGACTTCGCGCAACGCGCCGTCGCCGCGCAACCTTTCGACCAGCTTGGCCGACCATTCGTTCACGTCGTCCGGGTCGGTGCCGGTGAGCGTGTATTGATATTGCGCGCGGCTCGAGCGGGTGCTGATCTGAATGTCCTGCACCGGCTGGAAATAGACGACGATGCCCGGCACGGCGACGACCGCGGTCTTGAGACGGTCGACCACCTCGGTGACGAAGGCGCGGCGCTCGTCGCGCGGCCGCAGCGTGATGGCGAGATGTCCGGCGTTGGGCGTGGGGTTCATCGGGCTGACCCCGATCACCGA
The DNA here is from genome assembly GCA_019243195.1 of Hyphomicrobiales bacterium. Classification (GTDB taxonomy): domain Bacteria; phylum Pseudomonadota; class Alphaproteobacteria; order Rhizobiales; family Xanthobacteraceae; genus AP-16. The sequence goes on along the minus strand of JAFAUQ010000017.1, from coordinate 9,120 downwards.
GACAGTCCCGGTCACGTCGGGATCCTGCTTGATCGCGTCGACCACGCGCTCCTGTAGGCGCTGCATCTCCTCGAACGACACCTCCGGCCCGCCCTCGGTCACCGCATTGATAAGGCCGGTGTCCTGAGGCGGCAGAAATCCTTTCGGGATGATGATGTAGAGCCAGACCGTCAGGGCGAGCGTTGCCGCGGTCACCAGGATCGTCATGGTCTGATACCGCAGCACCCATTCGAGGCTGTGGCGATACCCTTCCACGACCCCGTCGAGCGCGCGGTTGAATGCCCGCGTGACGCGGTTGCCCTCGCCGTGCTCGTGACGCAGCAGGCGGCTGCACATCATCGGCGTGAGCGTGAGCGAGACCACCGCCGAAGTGACCACCGCAATTGTCAAGGTGAGAGCAAATTCGCGGAACATGCGCCCGACGAGGCCGGTCATGAACAGCAGCGGGATGAACACGGCGATCAGCGAAACGGTGAGCGAGATCACCGTAAAGCCGATCTCGCGTGCGCCGCGCAGCGCCGCCTCGAAGCCGCTTTCGCCCTCTTCCATGTGGCGGACGATGTTCTCGATCATCACGATCGCATCATCGACCACGAAGCCGGTGCCAATCGTGAGCGCCATCAGCGAAAGATTGTCGAGGCTGAAGCCGGCGAACCACATCACGCCGAAGGTGGCGATCAAAGACAGCGGGAGCGCGACGCCTGCGATGATGGTCGCCCGTATCGTGCGCAGGAAGATGAGCACCACCAGCACGACCAGGATAACGGCGAGCACGAGCGTGAACTGCACGTCGCGGATGGAGGCGCGGATCGTGCTGGTGCGGTCATGCACCACGGTCAGGTGCGCGTCGGCCGGCATCGCGCGCTGAAGCCGCGGCAACTCCTTGAGCACCAGCTTGACCGTTTCGATGACGTTGGCGCCGGGCTGCCGCTGCACGTCGATGATGACGGCGGGAACGCCCTGGAACCAGCCGCCGACCTTGGTGTTCTCGAGCCCATCGAGGACCTGGGCGACGTCGCTCAGCAGCACCGGGGCGCCATTGCGATAGGCGACGACCACCTGCTTGTAGGCATCCGCTGCCTCAATCTGGTCGTTGCTCGCGATCGTGTAGGACTGTTGCGAACCGTCCAAAGAGCCCTTCGGGCCGGCGACGTTGGCAAGCCCGATGGCGCCGCGCAGGTCCTCCATCCCGAGCCCGTACGACGCGAGCCGCGCGAAGTCCGCCTGAATGCGTACCGCCGGGCGGATGCCGCCCTCGACCGATACGTGTCCGACGCCGGTGAGTTGACTCAGCCGCTGCGCCAGCAGGGTGTCGGCGAAGTTGCTTAGTTCGCGCAATGAAATGGTCTGCGAGGTGAGCGCCAGCGTGATGATCGGCGCATCCGCGGGATTTACTTTCGAATAGACCGGCGGATACGGCAGGTTCTTCGGCAACGTGGATCCGGCCGCGTTGATGGCCGCTTGCACGTCTTGCGCAGCGCCGTCGATCTCGCGGCCGAGGTCGAATTGCAGCGTGATTTGGCTGATGCCGTAGGAACTCGACGACGTCATCACGGTCAGCGCGGGAATTTGGCCGAACTGCCGTTCGAGCGGCGCGGTCACCAGCGCCGCGGTCACATCCGCGCTCGAGCCCGGTAACTGCGTCGTGACCTGGATGGTGGGAAAATCGACCTGGGGCAGCGAAGAAACCGGCAACCACCAATAGCCGAGCCAGCCGCCCAGCATCACCGCGACGCCGAGCAGCGATGTTGCGATCGGGCGGTGAATGAACGGCGTCGAAACGCTCATGGGGTGGCGCTCGGTGCGGCGTCGGAACTGCGTCGGCGTTTGCCGCCCGCCTTATCCGCGCCGCCGGACTTCTGCCCCCCGTTCGCTGCCTTTTCACTATTCGCCGTCGGCTCAGGATCGGCCGGCGCGCCTTCGGCCGCCTGCGCAGGCGCAATCGTGACCGAGCGCTTATCGGCGAGCTGGGTGAATCCGGTCGTGACGACGCGGTCCCCTGTGTTGAGCCCGCGCGTGATCACGGTCTGGCTCTCGTTCTGCTGGCCGACACCAACCGCCCGGACCGATACCGTGTTGTCCGGCTGAACCACGTAAACGAAATTCGTGTTGGGCGGCGGGCCGCGCTGCACCGCCACCGACGGCACCGTCACGACATCATGCAGCGTGTCGACCAGCAGGCGCACGTTGACGAACTGGCCCGGCCAAAGCTGCAGGTCGGCGTTAGGGAACTCGGCCTTGAGCTGGATCGTACCGGTGGTTTGATCGACCTGATTGTTCACCACTTGCAGCTTGCCGCGATCGACGACGGTCTTGTTATCCCCGCCCAGCGCCTCAACGACCAGCGGTCCGGCGCCGGCCGTGTTTGCACTGGCGATGGCGGAATTGATGCGCCCGAGCTGCTGTTGCGGCAGCGTGAACAGCATTGCGATCGGCTGAATTTGGGTGACGACGACGATGGTCGTGGCGCTGGCCGCATGCACCACGTTGCCTTTGTCGACCAGGCGAATGCCGGTGCGGCCGTCGATCGGCGACGTGATGGTGCACCATTTGAGATAAGCCGCCGCGTTGTCGATCGCGCCCTGGTCCAGGTTCACCTGGGCTTCGAGCTGCGAGACCAGCGCTTTTTGAGTGTCGAGCTGTTGGGGCGCGATCGCGTTCGTCTTCACGAGGTTCGTGTAACGTACGAGATCGCGCTTGGCGTTGGCGAGCTGCGCCTCATCGAGCGCCTTCTTGGCGATCGCCTGATCGAGCGCGGCCTGGTAGGTCACCGGATCGACGCGCGCGAGCACGTCGCCTTGCTTGACGCTCTGTCCCTCGACGTAATCGACGCTCAGCAGCGTCCCATCGACGAGCGAAGTCACATTGGCGGTGTTGAGCGCCTTGGTGGTTCCGACGCCGTCGAGATAGACCGGAACGTCGGCGGTCTGGGCGGTGGCAGCGACGACCGACACGGGCCCGGTCGCATCGCGGCGGCCGGCAAAGCCCTTTTTCTGCGGGCCCTGGCCGCGGCCGTATAGCGACAGCCCGACGGCAGCGAGAACCGCGCCGACGACCAGAATTCCAAGCAGCCGTCGAAATCCCGCTTTCATACCAGACCTGAGTCGTCGCCATCCCGGGAGTTAGTGCGTCGGCGGGCCGTCCGGTTCAAGGGCGCCGCGGCTCGGTATCGAGCAGCCAGCCGCCGCCGAGCGCCTGATATAGGGTGACGATCGCCGATAAGCGATTGAAACGGACCTGCGCGAGCAGGTCTTCCTGCGTAAACAAGGTCTGCTGGATCTGAATTAATGTCGTGAGATCGAGCGCTCCCTGCCGAAATTTTTCCTCCGACAGGTCGAACGCCTTGCGTGCTTCCGCAACGGCACGCCGCTGCAGCATTTCCTGAATAGCGAGCTGCTGCACCCCGGCCAGCGCCTTTTCCACGTCGGTGAAGGCCGAGATCACGGCTTTCCGATAGTCGGCGAGCAATTCCTCGCGGATGCCCTTCTGCTGGTCCAGTTGGCCAAGCAGCGTGCCGCCATCGAAAATCGGCTGGGTGACGCTCGCGGCCGCCGTATAGAATCCCGAGCTGGGCACGAGCAGATTGTGCAGCATGGCGCTGGAAAACCCGCCTTGTCCCGTCAGCTGGATGGTGGGGAAGAATGCCGCCCGGGCCGCTTCCACGTTGGCGTCGGCGGCGGCGAGCTTGATCTCCGCTTCGCGCACGTCCGGACGCTGGGTAAGCAGTTGCGAGGGCAGTCCCGGGGTCACCCGCGGCACCGCTATGCGATACAGGCTGCCGCCGCGAATTTTGACGTGCTCCGGGACGCGGCCGATCAGGAGCCCGAGGGCCGCGCGGTTCTGCTCCTCTTGTTCGACCAGCGGCGGGATCGTTGCGCGCGCGATCGCAACGAGGCTCGATTGTTGCGCCACGTCGAGGGCCGAGCCGCTGCCCGAGGCGCCAACCGGCGCTCCCAGCGGCGCCGCCCCGCCCTGGTTGAAGCGGTCCTGGATGACTTTGAGGATGCGTTCCGCCGCCGCCACATTCTCCCTCTCGATGCGAATGCGGTCCTGCGCTTCCAGCACGAGAAAATACGTGTTGGCGACGCTCACCAGCGTGGTCAGAGCGACCACCTCGCGGTCGAACCGGCTCGCCGTGGCGTTGCTCTCCGCCGCGCGCAGCAGGGCGCGGTTGCGGCCCCAGAAATCGAGCACATAGCTCGCGCTCAGGTTCGTGTTGTAGCTCGTGCGATCGGTGACCGGGATGGTATTGGTCCCGGTATTGGCCGAGGCGCGCGAGCGCGTGTCGGTCGCGGAACCGGTAATGTTCGGGAGCAGTGCGGCCCCGGCCTGTCGGGCGAGCGCGTCCGCCTGTACGATCCGTGCGATCGCCGCGGCAATATCGAGATTGGCCGTTTGCGCCTGCTCCATCACGTCGGTCAACTCGGCGGAGCGGAAGCCGCGCCACCAGGCGAGCGGAGGCAGCGCCGCTTCCGGGTCGCCTTTCGCCCGCGTGTATTTGCCCGGGACGTCGAGTGCCGGGTCGAGCTTGTCGGTGGTGAGGATGCAGCCGGCGAGTGCCGGTACGAGCGCGAGACTCAGCGCAAGCGCGGCGAGCGGCCGGCCGCATGGAAGAACTCGCCTGACTTCCACCATTGCCTGGCACTCTGACGCGCGGACGCGACCTAACGGCTCTTCTCATTGCCGCTTCTTCGGTACGGCGTCCAGTCCGCCAGACTCCGGCGTCCCTCCGGCGTCATCGCGGCGCCAGCCGAGGCGAAGACGTCCTGGAGTGCTTCGTCGAGCTTGCCGCGCGCGGTGCGGGACTCGGCCATGGCGGCGCGCAGGGCATCGGCATTGAATGGCTCGGCGCGCAGTGCCTCACGCATGCGTTGCTGCGCCTGCCGGTACGTTGTGATGGCAGCCTCGATATTGCCCTGACGCGCCGCAAACTCGCTGCGCAGCTTATCCGCATCGCCCGCTGGCAGTGCCGCAGCAAGGCGTTCGATGCGCGTGGCCGGATTCCAAGGTCGGTGCCGTTCCCAGGCGTAATGGCGCCATGCGAACGCGGCCCAGGCGCCGATAAAAAACAGATTCAGCGCCAGGGAAATGAACAGAATCCAGCGGGACCACCGGCCGGCACGCGCCGGAGGCGGTGTGACAACGCTCACGGGTGCGCCTCCGGCAGCGGATCAGGCGCGAACACCACGGCGCCGATGTCATTGTCCGCGACGATCGAGGCCGCGTCATCGCCAGTGCCGATCGCCGCCGGCCCAAGGTCGCTGAGCCCGAGGACGAAGCCAAGCACGGCAACGCCCGCGAGCGCCGCAAGGCGCGGCCATGCCGGCGCGAAATCCAACGTGAGCAGCTCGCTCGGCCAGCGCCGCCACAGGAAGCGGCGCCGCTGTGCCGGTAGCGGACGCGCCGCCAGCGCGCGCAGTACGCCCGTCGCATCCTCGTGCGCCGCTGCGTCGCGCGCGATCAGCGAATCCAATGCGCGGGCCTGGGCGAGCGCGGCCGCCGCGTCGCGATCCGTAGCCAGCAAGCGTTCCGCAGCGGCGCGCTCCGGCTGCGGCCAACGCGCCGGAACCGTCCCGTGGACATCGAGAAGGCGCTGAAAACGAGCAAGTGTCATCGACATTTATTTGCTTCCTACCTCGAGCATCGGGCCCAGTCGCTGCCGCAACGTACGCTTCGCCCGCACCAGCAAAGTCTCGACCGCCGAGACCGAAGTTCCCAAGGCCGCCGCGGTTTCGGCATTGCTCAAGCCCTCGTGATACGTGAGCGCGATTGCCGCGCGCTGCCGTTCCGGCAATTCCGCGATCGCCTCGGCAAGCGCGCGATCGGTCTCGCGCCGCTCCATGCTGGCCGCGGCGTCCGGGGTGGGATCGGCCGGGTCGCTGGCGTCTTCGAGCGGCAGGAACGGCGCGCGTCGCTTGCGGTTGAGGCACAAATTGATGACAACGCGATAGAACCAGGTGCGAAACGAAGCAACGGGGCGCCAGCGCGGCGCATTGATCCACAGCCGTAGCAAGGCCTCCTGCACGATTTCTTCCGCGTCCGCAGTGCTTCCCATGACCCTGCGGGCGAGCCGTAAGGCGAGCGGCGCATACCGGCGGGTGAGAACCTGGAACGCGGGCTCATCGCCTGTAGCGATCCGGAGCATGAGGTCCTCATCGCTCGGCCCATCCATTGAAAGTTGGCCCGGTGATCGCGCGTCTGACGGCGTCATCGAACCATGCCTGTCGGTCAGGCGAAAGCCGCCCGGTGTCGCCCCGCCGGGCGAGTACCAGCCCGGCGTGCCGGCGCCTCCAGCCGTCCGAAGCGGACGGCTGGACGCACCGGCCACGACAATAAACCCGCCGAGACGATAAAGCCTGCGAAACGCGGCCAAATCCGGCAAAATACCATTGCGGCGATCGAACCAGGCCAGAAAACGGGCGTTATAGCGCAATACCACTGAAAGAAGCTCGGGAGGTTCGGATGCGGTCTTTTGCGGTCGCGCTGATCCTTGGATCGGCACTCGCACTCGCCGGCGAAGCGCACGCGGGCGCGTGGTGTGCTTGGTACGACCCTTACACCTACAACTGCGGCTTCAACTCGTTCCAGCAATGTCAGGCGACCATCTCGGGCGCCGGCGGATATTGCGCGCCTAATGCCGACCAGTCGCAGACCGCACCCGGTCGGCGTCGCCGGTAATTAAGATCCTTCTGCGGTTTTGAATACCGATTTGTTTGTTGCGGAATGATGCGCGGGAATTCCGCCGATCAAGTCTTGAAGATGGAGGCCACGCCCGGAATTGAACCGGGGTACCTGGTTTTGCAGACCAGTGCGTAACCACTCCGCCACGTGGCCGTCGGCGCCTTGGCGGCGCGCGTGATTTGGTTTCGCTATATAGAGGAGTGCGTGGCGCGCGGCAACGCGGTCCCGTTTGCGGCGAAGCTTGCCTTTTCCACTGGGCTACCTCAAAAGGCGATAAATCGTGCCTCGGGATGGCTCAGAAATGACCGACTTCGCGCAAGCGCGGCGGATGATGGTCGAAGGCCAGATTCGCACCAACGACGTGACCGAACTCAACGTGCTCGGGGCCTTTTCCGAAGTGCCGCGCGAGCGTTTCGTGCCGGAGCGCTGGCAGCCGATCGCTTATCTCGATCGGGACGTGCCGGTTGGCGAGAGCGCCGCCCGCTGCCTGCTCAAGCCGATGGTGCTCGCGAAGCTAATCCAGTCGGCCGCGATCGGGGAGGGCGATCGCGTACTCGATGTCGGCTGCGCCACCGGATATTCCACAGCGATCCTCGCAAAGCTGAGCCGGCTCGTCGTTGCGCTCGAAGAGGATGATCACTTGGCGGCGTCTGCCGCGCGGACGCTCGCAGCGCTCGGAGCCGCCAACCCGACGGTCGTCACCGGCAAGCTCGCCGATGGCTGGCCGCGCGAGGCGCCCTACGATGTGATCCTGCTCAACGGCTCGACTGAAGTCGCACCGCAGACGCTGCTCAATCAACTATCGCCAGCCGGCGGGCGCCTCGTCACCATCCTGGGCCGCGCGCCGATCGGGCGTGGCACCGTTTATCGCCGCAGCGGCAGCCATGTGAGCGCGCATCCGGAATTCGATGCCGTCGCCCCACTATTGCCGGGATTTTCCAAGCCGCCTGCCTTCGTATTCTAAAGTATTCTGGTTCCAAAGTATTCTGGCAAACGTTTCGGGTGTTGCGCATTTGCGCCACTCGCGAACTTTTTGGCGGCTCCGGGGTACCAGGGGTTTCGCGGCGTAGAACCCACCCCTATTGTCGGCTGGGGCAAAAGGGACGGGAGCCGGCGGACGCCGTCCGCAAAGGAGCCCGCGTCGGGTGGCGGAGCGGGCGGTGCGTGGGACCGGTAAAAGCGCGAAGCGGACGGTCCAGGTCGCGGCGTTGGCAATATGCGCGGCCGCGGCCTTCTACCCCGCGCGCACGCGGGCGGAGACCATCGAATCCGCCCTGGTGAAGGCATATCAGAACAATCCGCAGCTCAACGCGCAGCGCGCAAGCGTGCGCTCGATCGACGAGAACGTGCCCCAGGCGTTGTCGGGCTATCGGCCGCGCGTTGCCATTACCGGCACCGCCGGCGAGCAGTTCACGGACGTAACTAGCAAGACGGTGAGCGGGATCCCGTCGCCGACAGGTGGTCCAGCGAAACAGAACGTCACTTACACCGGGGCCTCCGGCTTGGTGACGCCCTGGAGCTACGGCGTCTCGGCCCAGCAGACACTGTTCAACGGATTCCAGACCGCGAACCGCACCCGGGCGGCGGAGAGCCAGGTCTCTTCGGCGCGCGAGGGCCTGCGCATTCTTGAACAGACCGTGCTCCTCACCGCGGCGACAACCTACATGGACGTGCTGCGCGACACGGCTGCGCTCGAAGTCCAGCGCAGTAACGTGCGCGTGTTGCAAGAGACGCTCAAGCAGACGCGCGATCGTTTCGAGGTAGGAGAGGTGACGCGCACCGACGTCGCCCAGGCCGAGGCGCAACTGGCCGCCGGGCAATCGTCAATGCTCGCCGCCGAATCCACCTTGAACACATCGCGGGCGAACTACCGCCAAGTGATCGGTGTCGACCCGACCAATCTGGCACCGGGATCGCCGGTCGATCGTTTCTCGCCGCATACGCTCTTGGGGGCGATCGATCAGGGGCTGATTGAAAATCCGAACGTCACCGCCGCGATGTACGGCATCGACGTGGCGTTTCTCCAGGTCAAGGTCAACGAAGGGGCACTCTATCCGACGTTGGTGGTCACAGCCAACGCGCAACAGGCCTCCTACCAGCAGCTCTCCATCCCGCAGACTTGGACCGCGTCGGCGCTCGGCACGCTAACCGTTCCGATCTATCAGGGGGGTCAGGAGTATTCGCTCATTCGCCAGTCGAAAGAGACCGTGGCGCAGCAGCGGCTCGCCCTCGAACTGGTGCGGACCCAGACGCGCCAGCAGGTCGTGCAGGCGTGGGGACAGAACGAGGCGGCCAAGGCACAGGTCAAGGCCGCCAATTCACAGGTCTATTCGTCCGAGGTCGCGCTTAATGGCGTGCGCGAGGAGGCGCGGGTCGGCCAGCGTACGACCCTCGACGTCCTCAACGCGCAACAGGCGCTGGTGAACGCGCGTATCGCCC
>JAFAUQ010000054.1 GCA_019243195.1 Hyphomicrobiales bacterium | reverse complement strand
CGGCAGTCCGAGCTCAAGCCGGTCAAGGCGGTGAGCGTTCTCGACGCCCACACGGTGCGGATCGAATTGTCCGAACCCTACGCTCCGCTCTTGGCGCAGCTTGCCGACCGTGCCGGCATGATGGTGTCGCCCAAGGCGGCACGCCCGCTCGGCGACAAGCTCGCGGTCCACCCGGTGTGCGCGGGACCTTACAAATTCGTCGAGTGGATGGCGCAAGACCGCATCGTGTTCGAACGGTTTGCCGACTATTGGGACGCCGGCGCCGCTTCGCTCGACAAGGTGATCTACCTCCCCATTCCCGACGATACTGTGCGGCTCGCCAATCTGCGGGCCGGCGGCCTGCAGATCATCGAGCGCGTTGCGCCGAGCGACGTCGCCACGCTGCGTTCCGACCCGCGCGTCAAGCTCTACGAGGCGCCATCGATCGGCTATCGCGTGCTCTCGATCAACACCAACAAAGGTCCCGCCGCGAAGTCACCGCTCGGCAGCAGCGCCGCATTGCGTCAAGCGTTCGACCTGTCGCTCGACCGCGCGATCATCAATCAGGTCGCCTTCGACGGGCTGTTCATTCCGTCCAACCAGCCGGAGGCGCCCGGCACGCCGTTCTACGCCGCGGCGTTGCCGGCGCCGGCGCGCGACCTCGATCGCGCCCGTGCGCTGGTCCCCGCAAGCGGCATGCCGCGCGTTGCCGTCAACTTTTTGCTCAGCAACGATCCGCTCGATCAGCGCGTCGCGCAGATCATCCAGGCGATGGCGGGCGAAGCGGGCTTCGACGTGAAGCTCGAAGTCACCGAGAGCGCCTCTTTGCTCGGGCGCCTCAAGAGCGGCGACTACGAGCTGGCGCTGCTGATTTGGAGCGGTCGGCCCGATCCCGACGCCAACATCGCCATGTGGGTCGCCTGCGATGGGTTCATCAATTGGGGCAATTACTGCGACCCGCGGCTCGACGAGATCCTGCGCCAGGCGCGCTCGGCCACCGACGTGAAGGAGCGCGCCGGGTTATATGCGCAGGCCGCCGCGATCTACCTTGCCGCGCGGCCGTACATCTTCCTCTATCACCTCAAGTGGCTGTGGGGCGCCTCCGCCAAGCTCGACGGCTTCGTGCCACAGGCCGATGGCATCATCCGGCTGCAAGGGTTGCGGCTGCGATGATGAGGATACTCAATTCTCGTCATCGCCCGCGAAAGCGGGCGATCCAGTAACCACAGTCCCATCAAATAAAACTGCGGCCGGTGTTTACTGGATGCCCCGCTTTCGCGGGGCATGACGAGGTGGGGATGTACCCTGCTACAAATTATGGCCGCGCTTCTTCATCTCGACCCGCACGCGGGTCATCACTTCGTCCTGCAGGCGGTTCGCCCACTGCTGAATCCGCGCGTAACTCTCATCGAGGATTTTCGGCTCTTCCGTCAGGATCTTTTTCCCCGTCGGCGATTTGTAGAAAGCCACCGCCTCCTTGAGCTCCTGCTCGGTAAAACGCTGGGCGTAGAGCTTGACGATTTCGTTGGTCATCTCGGCAATGCGCGGCTGATATTCGGTGCGCAGCTGGGCGCTCACCTCGTCGAGATCCTTGCTCAGTCCCGGATTGGTTTGCAGGATGGTGCTCGTCGTCTGGTTGACGACGCCCACCACGACCGGTTCGACCAGGTTCTTGACCCCCTTGATCTCCATCAGTTCGCGCGCGTTTGCGAGCGTTGCCGCCGACGGCTGTTGCGCCTGCGCGCAAATGCTTGTCGCGGCGAGCGCAAGCCCGAGCGCGACCGCGCGCGCGGTCGGGACAAAAAATCTGGCCATCATGAAAGGCTCCCTCTGACGTTCCGCCCCGCTTGGAAGAGCTATTTACTAGTGTCCCGATTCCGAAGTTCGCCCAAGTTTGCCGCACGGTCGGATGCGAACTTCGGAATCGAAGGACACTAGCAAATCTATGACTCTAGTGCCGCTTTGAACCCGAAGTTCGCATTCGGACTGGCGGCATTCTAGTGCGAACTTCGGGTTCGCGGCACTAGGCTCCGGCCTGGACCGTCCAGGAGCTAGAATGTAGACACGACCGGACGTTTCGCAATCGGCGCTAAAGCGCGATGGCTTTTCTTCGAATCGCCACCCCGCTTTAGGTTATTGCTGGAGCATGATGTTTTCCGAAAACCGGTACCCACTTTTCGGCATCATGCTCTAGACGCCACAACCACGGAATGCCGGCCCCTTCATGAACCGCGATCGTCTCGTGCCGCTGATCGTGGCGGTCGCCCTGTTCATGGAGAACATGGATTCAACCGTCATCGCCACCTCGCTGCCGGCGATCGCGAACGACATCGGCACCAATCCGCTCGCGCTCAAGCTCGCCGTCACCTCGTACCTGCTCTCGCTCGCCGTATTCATCCCCATGAGCGGGTGGACCGCCGACCGCTTCGGCGCGCGCAAGGTGTTCGCCACCGCGATCGCGGTATTCGTGCTCGGCTCGATCGCTTGCGCGCTATCGAGCTCGCTCACCGATTTCGTGATCGCGCGCATCGTGCAGGGGATTGGCGGGGCGATGATGACGCCGGTCGGCAGGCTGGTGCTGCTGCGCACGGTCGACAAGCGCGCGCTGGTCGACGCCATGGCCTTGGTGGCGATGCCGGCGATGATCGGGCCGATCACCGGCCCGCCGCTCGGCGGGTTCATAACGACCTACGCGTCGTGGCACTGGATCTTCATCATCAACGTGCCGATCGGGCTTCTCGGCATCGCGCTCGTGCTCCGCTACATCGAGGACGTGCACATCGCGATGCGCGATCCATTCGATCTTGTCGGGATGGTGCTGGCGGCGATCAGCGTCGCCGGCCTCGCCTTCGGCTGCTCGGTGCTCGGCGTCGGCCTGGTGCCATGGCCGCTGGCGGCGGTTTTGATTGCTATCGGCGCCGTCGCTTTCCTGTTCTATCGCGCCCACGCGCGCAAAGTGCCGGCGCCGGTGCTCGACTTCTCGCTGCTCGCGCTGCCGACGTTTCGCGCCAGCCTCGTCGGCGGATTTTTTTTCCGCATGGGCATTGGCGCATTGCCTTTCCTGCTGCCGCTGCTGCTCCAAGTCGGCTTCGACTACACGCCGTTCCAATCGGGCTTGACGACCTTCTCGTCGACGGTCGGCGCGTTCACCATGAAGACCTTGGCATCGCGGATCCTCAAGCGGTTCGGTTTCCGTCCCGTGCTCATCGTCAATGCGGTGATAAGCGCGGCGTTTCTCGCCGCCTGCGCATTGTTCTCCGCGACCACGCCGTTCGTGCTGATGTTCGTGATCCTGCTCGTCGGCGGCTTTTTCCGCTCGCTGCAGTTCACCAGCACCAACGTGCTCGCGTACGCGCAAATCGACGAGCGGCGCATGAGCCGCGCCACCGCGCTCACCGCCGTCGGACAGCAATTGTCGCTTTCCGCCGGCGTCGCGCTCGGCGGCGCCACCGTCGAGCTGACCGTGTGGCACAGGGCTGAAGGCACCATCACGGCCGGGGACTTCCCGCCGGCGTTCCTGCTCATCGCCGTCATATCTGCCGTCTCGGCCTTGATTTTCGCGCGCCTGCCGCCGGACGCGGGCGAGGAACTCGCGCATCGCACGCCGCCGGGCGGGGCGAAGTAGGGCGCATTAGCGGCCGATGGGCCGCGTTATGCGCCGCATATCATCAAGGCGTGGCGCAATACGGCCTTCGGCCTATTGCGCCCTACAAACCGCGAAATCCGGTTGCCAGCACGTAGAGCTCCGCGGAGTCCATGCGGCTTGCCGCCGGTTTCACGTGCTTCACGCTGGCAAAATCGCGCTTCAGATCGGCGAGCAAGGTCCCTTCGGTGCCGCCTTGAAGCACCTTGGCGAGGAAGGCGCCGCCCGGCTTGAGCACCGCGCGGGCAAACTCGGCGGCGGCTTCCGCGAGCGCCATGATCTTGAGGTGGTCGGTACGGCGGTGGCCGGTTGCATTGGCGGCCATGTCGGAGAGCACGACGTCCGCCGGCCCACTCAACATCTCCCGCAGCCGCTGGGGCGCGGACGGATCGAGGAAATCGAGCTGCGCGAAAGTGACGCCGGCGATGGGGTCCACGGGCAAGAGGTCGATCGCGACCACACGCCCCCTGCCCTCGTCCGCACCGACCCGCCGTGCCGCGACCTGGCTCCAGCCCCCCGGCGCCGCACCCAGGTCGACGACGCTGCGTCCCGTTTTGAGCAGATGATGCCGGTCGTCGATCTCGGCGAGCTTGAACGCGGCGCGCGAGCGCACACCTTCGGCCTTGGCGCGCGCCACATAAGGATCGTTGAGCTGGCGCTCGAGCCAACGCTTGGAGGAGACCGAGCGGCCTTTGGTTTTGAGTCGTACCCGAGGCATTGAGCTATCCGATAACCGGAGGACGGACGACAGAGAACAGATGGCGACTTATCCGTCCTCCGTCGTCCGTCCTCTGTCCTCCGATCTCCACGCCCCGTCCTCACGCATGAGCTGCACCAGCATGCCCTCGCGCAGGCCGCGGTCGGCAACGCGCAGGCGCTCGCACGGAAACGCGCGGCGGATCGCCTCGAGGATGGCGCAGCCGGCGAGCACGAGATCGGCACGCTCGGCGCCGATGCACGGATTGGCGACGCGCTCGTCGTAGCTCATGGCGAGCAGCTGTTCGAGCACGCGGGAGACCTCGGTTTCGCGCAGCCAGCACCCATCGACCTGCCGCCGGTCGTAGCGCGGCAGATCGAGGAAAACCCCGGCGATCGTGGTGACGGTGCCGGAGGTACCGAGCATGTGAATGGTCTCGCCCGCAATCTCCGCCCCGTGCGCGGCGACGAACGGCGCGATATGGGCGGCAACCTCGGCCACCATGGCCTCATAGATCGCGCGGTCGACCCGGATGCCGCCGTGTCGCTCCGCGAGGGTTACCACGCCGACCGGCATTGAGACCCAGCCGCGAATCTCCGGCAGCGGCGGTCCGCCCAGGCTGCCTGCGCCGCGACCGAGCCGGATCAGTTCCGAGGAGCCGCCGCCAATGTCGAACAGGATGACGCCGTCCGCCTCGGGATCGACCAGCGGCGTGCACCCGGTCGCCGCCAGGAACGCCTCGGTTTCCCGGTCGACGATCTCAAGCTCGAGGCCGACTTCGCCGCGCACCCGCGCCAGGAAGTCGAGCCGGTTGCCGGCAGCGCGGCAGGCTTCGGTCGCGATCAGGCGCGCACGGGTCACCCCCCGGTTGCGCATCTTGTCGCGGCACACCGCCAGCGCCACGAGTGCCCGCTCGATCGCCGGCTCGCTGATGCGCCCGGAAGCGGAAAGTCCCTCGCCCAGACGGATGATGCGGGAGAACGCGTCGATGACGCGGAAGCCTTCCCCGGTCGGCCGCGCCACCAGGAGGCGGCAATTGTTGGTGCCGAGGTCGAGCGCCGCATAGGTCGCGCCGTCGCGCGCGGGGGCAGCCGACCAGCCGCCCCGCGCACCCTGACGCCCCGGACCGCGCCGCCCCCACGGCGGCCGCACGCGCGGGCCACGCCTGCGCGCGGGGTCGAGGCCGGAAGCCCGGACCTCGTCGTCCATCGCAATCCTTCCCGCCGCGCCGGAGCCCTTTCGGCTCAACAGACGCGACCGCATTCGATGCCGTTATCGGAATCGAGTGTAACAGCGGAGTTGCTGCACGCAACTCGGCTTGGCGGCGCACCCGCCCGCAACGCGCGCGTGCGCCGTTTGCGAAATGATGGCTTTCGCACCCTGTTTGTCACGACTGGCGCGAATTTCGCGCGATCGGCAACGGCGTGTGTGCTCAATTTACAACACGCGCCGACATTGTTGCCGGGCGCGGTTGTGGCCTCGGGCGCGTCGCGTTAATTCAAACAGTCCCGACCGATGCAGGGGGCAACCTGACCGATCGGGACCGGCCGGAGTGGGAACACACACAAAAACCCGTCCGACGCCGCCACGTTATCGCCATATGGTTGACTGCCTCCTAACGACGGGGCCGCCTCCGCAAAAAACGTTTGGACCGTCGCCGCGGCGCACAACCTGAACGAAAGCGAGCAGGTTCGCCCGGCCGGCCCTCTTTTATCAGCGCCCGCCCCCGTTATGCTGGGCGCCAGAGCATGATCCCGAAAAGCTTGCCCCGCACGTGATGCGGGGTGGAAACCGGTTTCCCGCCTGCGCGAAGCCCTTGGCAGGGGTCGTCATTTGGGTTGACGCTTCGGCGGGCGAAGCCAGGTCGGAAAAGATCATGCTCCAGGAAGAAGCCGCCGGGGAATCCAATTGGACGCCAGCAATCTCGCCGCATCGCACGGGGCCGACGCCCACGTGAGCGACGTCCGCCGCGCGTGGATCGGCCGCCTCGCCTGCGTACTCGTGCCGATCGTCATCTGGTTCACGCCGCTCCCGCTCGAGCCCGTTACCCAGCACGGCATGGCGATCGCGGCCTTCATGATCCTCGGGTGGGCGACCGAAGCCGCCGAGCCGGCGCTGGTCGGGTTCATCGGCTGTTTTCTGTTCTGGGCGCTCAAGATCGTGCCCAACTTCCAGGGGGCATTCGGCGGCTTTGCCAGCGACACCGCGTGGTTCCTGTTCGGCGCGCTTCTGCTCGGCGCGATTGCGACGCGGTCGGGCCTGGCGCGACGGCTCGCCTATCTGGTGATGATGAATGTCGGCATCAGCTATTCACGCCTGCTGCTCGGGCTCATCGTCACCGACTTCCTGCTCACGCTGATCGTGCCGTCCGGACTCGCACGCGTCGTCATCATGGCATCGATCTCGCTCGGGCTGGTCGAAGCATTTCGCCTCGGTCCCGGCAGCAACGTCGGGCGCGGCATTTTCCTCATCATCACTTATACGGCCGGCCTGTTCGACAAGATGATCATCGCCGGGGCGGGCGCGATCACCGCGCGCGGCGCAATCGAGAAGTTCGGCGGGGTCGAGGTGGAATGGAGTTTATGGTTCATCGCCTACCTGCCTTGCCACATCCTCACGATCCTGGCGGCTTGGCGGCTGACGCTCTGGCTCTATCCACCGGAAAAACCCGTGCTCGACGGCGGCTATGAATATCTGCGCGCGGAAAACGCGAAGCTCGGCGCGTGGACGCCGATGGAACAGCGCGCGGCCGCGCTGATCGCGGTCGCGACGCTGTTATGGGTGACCGACTTCCTGCACCACATTCCGTCCTCGATGATCGCCATGGGGGTCGGGCTGTTCGCGTTTCTGCCCGGCGTCGGCATTCTTGAAACCGAGAACCTGCGGCGGCTCAATTACCTGCCGATCTTCTTCGTGGCGGCGGCGGTGAGCATGGGCGAGGTCCTCGCACACACCAAGGCGCTCGGTGTGCTCACGGATATCATGTTCGCGTGGATGCTACCGCTGATGAGCAACATCTTCGTGTCCACCATCGTGCTCTACTGGACGGCGTTCGTTTATCACCTGTTCCTGGCGAGCGAAATTCCCATGCTCGCGACCTCGATCCCGCCGCTGATGACCTTCGCCAAGGCGAACGGCTTCAACCCGCTCCAGCTCGGGATGATCTGGACCTTCGCGGCCGGAGGAAAGATTTTCGCCTACCAGTCGGCGGTGATGATCGTCGGCTATTCGTACGGCTTCTTCAGTGCGCGCGACCTATTGAAGATCGGCGCCTTGCTTACCATCGTCGAGTTTTTGATCGTCATCGTGCTGGTGCCGCTCTACTGGCCGCTGATTGGGATAAAGTAGGATCGGTTGAGCCGCGCGGTTTGCGCTGCGAAACCCATCGATGGGTTCGCTTTGCTCAACCCATCCTGATCACCTTGGGAATGGGCATGAAGAGCGCAAATGGCGAATGGCAAAATGCGACCGAAGTGACCATTCGCTATTCGCTACTCACTATTCGCCCTGTGACAATTTCAGCCAATCGTTTGGGATCATCCGGCGGCTCGTTGCCCCGCCACGCCACGTGGAGATCGGGGCGCACCAGCAGGAGATCGTAGCCATAGACCGCGCGCGCGGTCTCATCGCCGATCTCCAGCACATCGAGCGGCGCCCCGGTCGCGTGCATGGCTTGTGCGAGGCTCGCCGTATCCGCCGGCGTGCCACCGAGGCGCAGCAATGTGAAGCCGTCGCCGATGCGGTCGTGCAGCGCCGTGCCGTCGTCGAGCCACACGTGCGGCAGGCGCGCGCCCGGCCACGTGGTCGGCACATAGTCGATGAACTCGTGCGGCGGCCCTTCGCCCGGCTCGGGCCAGATGATGGGCGAGCCGACATAGCGATAACCGAGTTCGGCGCCGATCATCTCGTTTGATTTGCGCTGCTCGCGCTCGGCGACCAGCGCAACATGCGCGCGCGCCGCCGCTCCCTCCGGGGTGCTGTCGCCGATGCAGGGCCGGTATTCGGCGCGCCACGCGCGCCGCCCGCGCGACGCGTAGGTCGAGGCCGCGACGTTGCGCTCGCCGACTTGGCGGCGCTCGATTTCATAGGAGGCGAGCAGGCCGGGACCACCCCAACCTTGCAGCACCGCGGCGAGCTTCCAGGCGAGATCCACCGCTTCGGCGACTCCGCTGTTCATGCCGAGCCCTCCGGTCGGGATGACGAGATGCACGGCGTCGCCGGCGAGAAACACGCGGCCCTCGCCGAAACGCTCGGCGAGGAGCAGGTTCTGCCGCCACTCGGTCACCGAGAGCATCTCGTAGTCGATGGGCATCGCCACCATTTTCTCAAATGTCGTCGCCATCTCGGCATCGCTATCGACCGTCGCGTGCAAGGTGAAGTGGCGGGTGTCGTCCTGAACGATGAGAAAAGTCGCACGGCCGTCCGCCACGTGATAATGGCGACCCTTGCCTATGGAGATGCGTTCGTAGAGGTCGTCGCAGCGAAACAGCGCCTGGCGGAATTGCGCCAGATTGGCTTCACCGGCGAGCTTGATGCCGAGCTGGCGGCGCACCTTGCTGCTGCCGCCGTCGCAGCCGATGAGATAGTGGGCCCGAATGTGTTCGCGTACGCCGGCGGCCGTCTCGATATCCGCGGTGACGCACTCGGCATCTTGCGCGAACGACACGAACGTGCAGCCGTAGCGCACGTTCACCGATGGCATCGTCTCGGCGATCGATTTGAGCAGCGGTTCCAGCGTGTATTGCGAGATGAGCTGGTAGGGCTCGAGCGGCATCGAGCCGTCGTTCTTCGCGGCGATCTGTGCGCGCGCCTCGGCGACCGACGGGTATGGCAGGTGCAGGAGCGGCGGCTCGATCAACGACGTGACGATCAACACGTCCATCGGGCAATGCGCCGGCAAGCCCGCGGCGCGCACCTTCTCCACGATGCCCATGCGCCGGTAGATTTCCATGGTGCGGGCGTTGCAGCGCTCCATCTTCGGCAGCTTGGCGGGGGCCGGCTTCTGCTCGACGATGGTGCAGCGTACGCCGCGCCGGCCCAATTCGAGCGCCAGCGTGAGCCCAACCGGACCGGCGCCGATAATGAGTACTTGAGTATCCACGCACGCCCCTTGCGGCCGCTAGTTGCGACGGGTTTGTATCGCGTCTTGCGATTTGCGAATATCCGTTCCCCGCCCGGCTCACGCCCCAGGAACCTCCCATGGCCGACCTCGACCTCGTGCTGGAAGAACTCGTCACCGCGAACCGCATCCTCGCCCATGAGGGCGTGGTCGACGGGTTCGGCCACGTGACCGTGCGCCATCCGCAGCGGCCCGACCGCTTTCTCATGTCGCGGGCACGCGCGCCCGACTGCGTCGAACTCGCCGACCTGATGGAGTTCACGCTCGAGGGCGACCCGGTCGATGCCAAGGGCCGCAAGCCCTACCTCGAACGCTTCATCCACGGCGCGGTCTATGAGGCGCGCCCGGAGATCATGTCGGTCGTGCACAACCACAGCCCCAGCACGATCCCGTTCGGAATCACGTCGAAACGGCTGCGGCCGCTCATGCACATGTGCGCCACCATCGGCCACGAGGTGCCGGTGTGGGACATCCACGACAAGTTCGGCGACACCTCGCTGCTGGTCACCGACATGGACATGGGGCGCGACCTCGCAAAGACGCTGGGCGCGCGGCCGACCGCGCTCATGCGCGGGCACGGCTGCGTCGTTGCAGCCGAGACCCTGCGCAAGGCGGTGTGGGTCTCGATCTATCTCGAGCTCAACGCCAACCTGCAGATGAAGGCCATGGCCATGGGCGACGTGACATTTCTCTCGCCCGGCGAAGTCGACGCGGTGATTTCGCGGACCAACGCTTTCGGGATCGACCGCGGCTGGGAATACTGGTGCCGCCGCGCCGCCCGGCCGGCGGGCGCGTTGGAGATTGATTGAAAAATGTCATTGCGAGGAGCGAAGCGACGAAGCAATCCAGTACCTGAAGCGGCGGGCGTGTGGCCCTGGATTGCTTCGCTTCGCTCGCAATGACAGAAGAAACGGGGTGTATCTGATGGGTCGGGTCGTAACCTTCGCGCAACTCACCGCGCAAAGATCCGACGGGGTCGGAACGGCCGCCATCACGCGGGACGACGTGCGCGAGATGAGCGCAAGCTACGTTCGCGTCGAGCCATCCAAAAGCTGGAATGACCGCGTGCCGGATGGGTCCGACTGCTACCTGTTCGTGGTCGGCGGCAGCGGCGCCATCGGAATGGGCGGCGTGCGGCATGCGGTTTCGCGCGAAAGCTTCGCCACCATCGAGGAAGGACGCAGCTTCGCGGTCGAAAATAACGGCACTGAGGCGTTGGAAATCGTGCGCGTGCTCGCGCCGCCGGCAGGCACCGGGCGCGGCCTTGGCGGATTTCATGAAAAACTGCGCGTTGCCGATCGCCGCACGACGCCGATCCACGACATCCCGGCGGAAAAGAAACGGCGCATCTATTTCGTCGGCCACGGTGCCGCGGAGTCCGAGCGCGGTCACGCCATGATCGTGATCTACGCCAAGGACACTGTGACCCGCCTGCATCATCATCCCAATGCGGAGAGCATGTTCGTGCCACTCGACGGCGCGCTCGAGTTCACCGTCAACGGCGAACAGGTGAAAGTCGCGCCCGGGCAAGCAGCCTACTTCGCCATGAACGACAAACACGGCCTCCACGTCGCACCCGGCCATTCCGGCGCGAGCTTCCTCGAGTTCCACATTCCCGCCGCGTTCACCACCGTAAGAGAGTGACCATGCAAAGCGAAAATCCCGACACCCAGGCGCACGCGCTCCGTCTCTCCGGCGTCGACTTCGAGAACCTGCACGAAATCATCCGCAAGGCGCGCCAGAACCTCAACCAGAACGCCTGGGATTACATCGTCGGCGGGACCGAGAGCGAGACGACGTTGCGGCGCAACCGCATGGGGCTCGACTCGATCGCCTTCCGGCCGCGGGTGCTGCGCGACGTGAGCAAGACCGACGCAACCGTGCACCAGTTCGGGCGCAAATTGCGACTGCCTGTGATAATCGCGCCGGTCGGCTCGCTCGAGAGCTTCCATCCCGAGGCCGGCGCCGAGGTCGTGCGAGCAGCCGGCGCGTTCGGCATTCCGCACATGCTCAGCTCGGTGACGCAGCCCGGCCTTGAGGGGGTCGCCAAAGCGGCGCCGAACGCCTGCCGCATCTACCAACTCTACGTGCGTGGCGACGACGCCTTCGTCGACGATCACGCGCGCCGCGCCATGGAGCACGGCTACACGGCATTCGCCATCACCGTCGACGTCGCCCATTACAGCCGGCGCGAGCGCGACCTCGCCAAGCGCCACGTTACCGCCGGCCGCCGCCGCGCCGATGGTCGCGAGTATCAGGCGGCGCTCGACTGGCGCACGGTCGATCGCGTCAAGAAGATGCTGACTATTCCGCTGGCGATCAAAGGCGTCCACACCGCGGAAGACGCCAAGCTCTGCCTTGAGCACGGGGTCGACTGGGTCTACGTGTCGAACCACGGCGGCCGGCAGCTCGACCACGGGCGCGGCTCGATCGAGTTCCTGCCGGAGATCGTCGAGGCGCTCAAAGGCAAGGCGAAAATCCTGATCGACGGCGGTTTCTACCGCGGTACCGACGTCGTCAAGGCGATCGCCATGGGGGCGGATCTGGTCGGTCTCGGCCGCATGCAGTGCTACGGCCTGGGCGCCGCCGGCCAAGCCGGGATCGTGCGCATGCTCGAACTGCTGGAAGACGAGGTGCAGCGCTGCCTCGGACTTCTCGGCGTCAACAAATTCTCCGAGCTCGACGGGTCATACCTGCATCCGGCGGTGCCGACCAATCCGCCGCACGTGTTCAGCGCGTTCCCGCTGCTCAAGATCGACGATTATCATTATTGAGCGGTCCCTCCCCGCTGGGGAGGAATTACGCACGCGCCAGCGGGTCCTCGCCATATTGGTTCGGCCCGGCGGTGCCGCGCAGGAAGCCAAGCTCGACCAGCGCCCAGACCGCGACGATCAAGCTGGCGAGGGCGAATAGCACCCCGATCCCGTTGCGCGACAGGATCGCGGAAATCCAGCTCAACACCATCGGCACCAGATAAAACAGCAGCAGCCACCACCCGCTCTTGTCGCGATCGTGCAGCCGCTTGATGCCGACGAAAATGCCGACGACCAGCAGCACGACATAGACGACCCCGACGCCCACCAGGACTCCGGGCGGAAAGTTGAACCCTCCGCGCGGGTCGTAGAGCTGTCTCGCAAAGATGAGGCTGATGAGCGCGACCAGGATGATAATGATGGCGATGCTTACCACCACATAGAGCCAATACTTGGCGCGGTTGACCCGTCCGTGCGGGCTGAAGAGATAGTCCGACAGTCTCATGACAATCTCCCCGTTCTACTTCGCATCGCGCCAACGTGCGGCCTTCAGATGTTGTATCAGGCGGGAACGCAGCGCCGCTTGCGCCTCCGCGGTCCAAGGGCGGAATCCTTCGCCGCTCTTGAATCCGAGCTTACCGGACGCGACGAGGGCTTCGAGATAGGGCGAGGCCCTGGACCGGCTGTCGATTGCCGGCAGCACCATTTGGTGGATGGCGAGCGTCTGATCGGTGCCGACCAAGTCGGCGTTCTCCAGCGGCCCCAGCACCGCTAGCCGCAACCCGAAGCTCGCTTTGATCACGGTGTCCACGGTCTCGGCGTCGCAAATGTCGCTCTCGACCAGCGCAATCGCCTCGCGCCAGAGCGCATGCTGAAGGCGGTTGCCGATGAAGCCCAGCACGTCCTTCTTCACGTGCGCCGGCGTCTTGCCCGCCGCTGTGAGCAGGGCGAGCGTCCGGTCGATGGTTTCCGGCGAGGTCCAGCGCGTGCCGACCACCTCGACGAGCGGCACGAGATAAGGCGGATTCCACCAATGGGTACCGAGGGCGCGGGATTTGTCATTGAGCCCGCCCATGATTTTGCTGATGGGAATGACGGACGTGTTGGTGGCGAGGATGGCGTCGGGACGTGCCGCGCGCTCGATCTCGTCGAACACCCTGCGTTTAAGCGGCAGGTCTTCCGGAACCGCCTCGACCACGAAATCGGCATCGCGCACGGTCGCAACGAAATCAGGCGACGGATGCACCCGATCGAGCGCGCTTTCGTCGTCGCCGAGTTCGCGCAGGTTCGCGAGGATGCGCTCGGACACGCTCCCTAAACTCGTCATCATTTTATCGGTGATCGTGACCTCATGACCGGCGACCGCGAACGCCTGGGCGATGCCGTGTCCCATGAGTCCGGCGCCGACCACGGCGATGCGCGCTTTGGCCATGGCTTATCCCGCGGTGCAACCGCCGTCGGCGTGGGGGATTCGGCCGGTGTAGAACATTTGCCTTTGCCCGAAACGTTTATCCCGCGCGAGGCGATTCGGGCAGGATGACCTCTTCCGAAGACCGGTATCCGACTTCCACCAATTGGCTAAGCCCTGAAGGAACATGGCCCGGAACGATCTTGCGATCGCGATCATCGGCGGCGGCATCGGCGGCCTCTCCGCCGCCTTGTCCTTGGTCAGAGCCGGGTTCGACGCGCACGTCTACGAACAGGCACCCGAGCTGCGCGAGGTCGGCGCCGGCATCGTGGTGAGCCCGAATGCCACCCGCATTCTCGATCGACTCGGCCTGGGCGCGGCGCTCGCGCAGTCGAGCGTGCGGCCGCTTGCCTGGCACGAGCGACGCTGGGACGATGGACGCACCTTACTGCGCGTTCCGCTCGCCGAGGCCGCGGTCGCCGCGTTCGGTTTCCCCTACTACCAGTGCCACCGCGCCGATGTGCAGACAATTCTGGCGCAGGCGCTGCCGCAACGCCTGCACCTCGGCCATCGCCTCATCGGCCTCGAAGAGCGCGGCGATCGCGTCGAGGCGCGGTTTGACAATGGGACGCGCGTCGCCGCCGACCTCGTGGTAGGCGCCGACGGCATTCATTCGACGGTGCGCGGCACGCTGTTCGGCCCCGACAGCCCTCGTTTCACCGGCTGCGTCGCCTATCGCGGATTGGTGCCGGCCGAGCGGGTGCAAGACTTGAACCTGGAAATCACGATGCAGCGGTGGATGGGGCCCAGCAAGCACTTCGTGCATTATTACGTGCAGGGCGGGCGGCTGCTCAATTTCGTCTGTCTGGTGGAGCAGGATACGTGGACAAGCGAATCGTGGACCGAACGCGGCGACGTGGCCGAGGCGCGCGCGGCCTACCAAGGCTGGCACCCGCAGGTGCGCGCCATCCTCGACGCTCAGCGTGAGATTTTCGTTTGGGCGCTGCTCGATCGCGCGCCGCTGCCGCGCTGGTCGGTCGGACGCGTCACACTGCTGGGCGACGCCTGCCATCCCATGCTGCCGTTCATGGCGCAAGGCGCCGCGCAAGCGATCGAGGATGGCGCGACTCTCGCCGCGATTTTGGCACGGGACGGCACGCAGGTTCCTGCCGCGCTCCAGGCGTACGAGGCCGCGCGCCTGCCGCGTACGGCGCGCATCCAGGCTCTCGCCACGGCGAGTAAAACGCGCTTTCACCTTCGCGACGGCCCGGCGCAACAGGAACGCGATGCCCAGATGGCGAGCGATGCCGCCGACTGGTCCCTCAACCAGAGCGCATGGATTTATGGCCACGACGCCGGCGCGGTTTGAGAGGCGCAATGGCGATCGCGGGGCGGGCTATGACGAGCGAGGCGCGTTGTGCCAAACTTCCCATCATAACGATAACTTCCAGACCGAGAGGAACCTGATGCGCTCAATCAAGATCATGCCGGGCGGCATTCTCGCGCTTGCCCTGTTCGCCGGCACGGCGACAGCCGAGCCGGTGAAAATCCGCGTCGCCTGGACGGTGGCGGTCGCCAACTGGGCATCTCTCCTCCTGGAGAAGAAGGACCTCGCCCAGCATCTCGGCAAATCCTACGTGTTCGAGCCGGTGCACTACGCCGGCACCCCGCTGATGATCACCGCCATGGCGACCGGCGATCTCGAAATCGGCGACCTCGCCTATTCCACGCTCGCCCTGGCGATCGAGAACGCCGGCATGGACGACATGAAAGTGATCGGCGACGATTTCCAGGACGGCGTCGGCGGCAACTACAGCAACGAATACTTCGTCCTCCAGGACAGCCCGATCAAAAAAGTCGAGGATCTCAAGGGGCAGGTGATCGCGACCAACGCGGCGGGCAGCGCCGTCGACATCGCCATGCGCGCGATGCTGCGCCAACACGGGCTCGAGGATAAACGCGACTACACCATGGTCGAGGCCACCTTCCCCACCATGGCGGCGATGCTCACCGGCAAAAAGGCCGCGCTCATCCCGGGCGTCATTCCGTTCTCGCTCAATCCCGACTTTCGCAACACCGCGCGCGTGCTGTTCACCCAAAAGGCGGCGATCGGCCCGACCCAGATGATCGTGTTTACGGCGCGCAAGAGCTTCATCGACAAGAACCGCGCCGCCCTGGTGGACATGATGGAGGACATGGTCCGGATCGTGCGCTGGTATCTCGACCCGGCCAACCACAAGGAAGCCGTCGCGATCGCCGCGCGCCTGACCAAACAACCGCCGGAGCGGTTCGATCCCTGGCTGTTCACCGCCAAGGACTATTACCGTGATCCCGACCTCAAGCCGAATTTGACTTCGCTCCAGGCCAACATCGCCACGCAGAAGCAGCTCGGGTTCATCAAATCCGAGATCGACGTCAAGAAATACGCGGACCTCAGCATCATCGAAGAAGCAGCGAAGCGACTAAAGCAGTGACCAGTGATCAGTTACCAGAGAGTTGTGATCTGATCACTGATTACTGATCACTGATTACTGGCCTCCGCGTGCCACGCCAGCAGGCGCCGGCGCAGCAGCGCCATGCCCTTGACGAGGACGTAGCCGATCACCGCGATTTCGACGATCCCTGCAAACACGCCGCGCGAGTCGGCGAAGCGTGAGGCCGTCATCATCGCCGCGCCGATGCCGTAGCCGCTCATTTTCATCTCGGCGATGACCGCGACGATGAGCGCGATCGGCAGCGCCACCTGGAGGCCGGTCATGATCTGCGGCAGCGCCGCCGGCAGCATCACCTGCCACAGCAGCTCGCGATCGCGGGCGCCGAGGTTGCGCGCCGACCAGATCAGCTCGCGCTCGACGCCGGCGAGGCCCGCAAGGGTCGCGGTCACCACCGGAAAGATCGCGTCGAACACCACCATGGAGATTTTGCTCACGTCGTAGAAGCCGAGCCACAGCACGATGATCGGCAGGAACGCGATCTTCGGCATCGGGAAGCCGACCGAAATGAGCGGATCGAAAAACCAGCGCACGCCGCCGTTGCGGCTCATGGCGAGGCCGAGTGCGGTGCCCCCGGCCGCGGCGATGGCAAAGCCGGTGAGCGCGCGGTAGAGCGTGAGCGCGGCGCTCTCCGCGAGGTTGCCGTCCGTCGCGTCATGAAAAATACGCGCAACGACGTCGGTGAACGGCGGCAGCATGTAAGCCGTGACGAACCCGCTGCGCGCGACAAGCTCCCAGCCGACGAGCAACAGGATGAGGACGGCCCAGCTCGCGAGGACGCCAGCAAACGCGCGCAGCGGCGCGCCTACTCGCGCCATGCCAGCACCCGCGCGGTGAGCACCTGATAGACGCGGTCGGCGGCAAAGCCGAGAAACGCCACCGTGAGCACCACGGCGAACATGGCGTCGTAGGAGCCGTTATCGCCGAGGATGCCGATGAGATTACCGAACCCGCGCTGGGAGACGATCAGCTCGGCGCTGACCAGCAGGATGAACGCGAGCGCGAGCGCGGTACGGATGCCGTTGAGCAGTTCCGGCAGCGCGCTCGGCACCACCACGTCCCACAGCATGCGCACGCGGCCGGCGCCCATGCTGCGCGCCGACCACACCAAGGTGCGGTCGCTCGCGCGTGCGCCGTTGAAGGCGCCGAGCGTCACCGGGAGCATGCAGCCGAGAAAGATCAGCAGGATTTTCGAGCCGTCGCCGAATCCGAGCCACAGCGCGGTGACCGGAATGAGCGCCGATTTCGGCAGCGGATAAAAGATTTCGACCAGCGGCTCGAGCGCGACGCGAACCGGGCGCCACCATGCCATCACGATGCCGAGCACGGCGCCGATCACGATAGCGAGGCCGAGGCCGGCGGCGCCGCGGTAGAGCGAGGCCGCGCCGTTGGTGACGAGATCGCCATCGCGCAACAGGCCGATCCAGGCGACGAGGACGGCGGAAGGCGGCGGCAAATCGAACGCCGCGCCGAGCCCGAGCCGCGCCGCCGCTTCCCACGCGAGTGTGAGCAGGAGGATCGGCGAATAGCGCAGGAAGGTTTGTTTCATGCCCCTGCCCGGCTGCGCGCTACGCGCGTGCCTCCTGTGCCTTCATCGCTTCAACCCGGACGAGGTCCCAGATTTCGTCCACCTTATCGATGAAGGTCTTCGTCTTGAAGCAATGCGGGTCGCTCTTATCGAAGCGCGTGTCGATGATCGTCTTGATGCGGCCCGGCCGCGCCGACATCACCGCCACGCGGTCGGAGAGATAGACCGCCTCCTGCACGTCGTGAGTGACGAAGATGACGGTTTTCGGCGTGCGCCGCCAGATTGCGAGCAATTCACCTTGCATCAGGCTGCGCGTCTGGGCGTCGAGCGCGCCGAACGGCTCGTCCATCAGCAGGATTTTCGGATCGACCGCCAAGGTGCGCGCGATGGCCGCGCGCTGTTTCATGCCGCCGGAGAGGTGCGAGGGATAGGCGTCCTCAAATCCGCTGAGACCGACGAGATCGATGAAGTTTTGCGCGCGCGCCTCGCGTTCCGCCCGCGGCAGGCCGGCGCGCTCGAGCCCGTAGAGCACGTTCGCCCGCACGGTCTTCCACGGAAACAGCGCGAAATGCTGGAACACGATGCCGCGGTCGGGCCCGGGCGCCGCGACCGGACTGTCGTCGACGAGGATGCGGCCGCGCTCGATCGGCAGGAAACCGCCGATCAGATAGAGCAAGGTGGATTTGCCGCAACCGGAGGGACCGAGCAGCGCGATGAACTCGCGCGGGCGCACTTCGAGCGACACGTCGTCGAGCGCCAGCACCGG